>NZ_JBSFRT010000031.1:0-76974 GCF_053589375.1 Rhodococcus sp. NPDC003348 | reverse complement strand
CGACCTGTGCGAGCTCGCACAGGTCGCGGAGGAAGTCGGGTTCGACTCGATCGCGATGCCGGACTCGGTGTTCTACCCGGAGACGGTGTCGGCCGACTATCCGTACACGGCCGATGGCAAACGCATGTGGTCGGGCGAGACTCCGATGCCGGACCCGTTCATCGCGATGACCGCGATGGCCGCGGTCACCGAGCGGCTGCGCTTCTACACCAACGTGCTGAAGTTGCCGCTGCGTGATCCGCTGCTGACCGCCAAACAGATCGCGACCATGGCGGTGATGTCGGGCAACCGCATCGCCGTCGGCGTCGGGCTGTCGTGGATTCCGGAGGAGTTCCGGTTCACCGGTACCGAGATGCGCACGCGAGGTGCGCGCACCGACGAGGCGATCCAGATCGTCAAGGCGGTGTGTGCGGGTGGCGGTCCGCAGTGGGTCGAGTTCCACGGGAAACACTACGATTTCGACCGACTGATGATCAGCCCGGCGCCAGACCTGCCGGTACCGATCTACGTCGGTGGCCACAGCGAGCCCGGCCTGCGCCGCGCTGCGCGTCTCGCCGACGGCTGGATCTCCGTCAACGTCCCGGTGGAGGAGTTGACCACCGCGATCACGCGGTTGGAGAAGCTCCGCGCCGAGAACGGTCGCGCCGGTGAGCCGTTCGAGATCAACGTGTCCCCGACCGGGGTGCGGAATTTCGACGAGTATCGCGCGCTCGCGGACATCGGCGTCACCGAGTGCCGCGTCTCGCCCTGGTACCTCTACCGCGCCGATTTCACCAGCCGCACCGCCCGGCTCGACGCGGTCCGCCGGTTCGCGGACGAGGTCATCGCCGCCTGACGCCCCGAAACGCCGAACGGGAGTTCGCCGCACCTGTCGAGAAGGTGTGCGGCGGACTCCCGTTCGGGTGTTCGCGGCGGTACTAGACCGGCAGCTTGCGGAAGATCGCGCGCGGGACGTGCCGCAGCACCATCATCACGAAGCGGAACGGGCCCGGCGCCCAGACGATCTCCTTGCCCTTGTCGGACGCGGCGACCGCCAGCTTGGCGACATCCTCCTTGTTCACCGTCAGCGGTGCCTCGTCGACGTGCGCGCTGAACTGGGTGCGCACCATGCCGGGGCGGACGACCGTCACCTTCGGGCCGAACGGGGCCAGCGCTTCGCTCAGACCGAGGTAGAAGCCGTCCAGGCCGGCCTTGGTGGAGCCGTAGACGAAGTTGGCGCGCTTGACGCGCTCGCCGGCCACCGAGGACATCGCGATGATCCGGCCGAAGCCCTGCGCCTTCATCTTCTCCGCGAGCAGCACGCCGACCGAGACGGACGCGGTGTAGTTCACATTCGCCACCAGCACCGCCTTGCGCTGGTTCTGCCACAGCTCCTCGGCGTCGGCGTCGAGGGCGAACGCGACGATGGCGACGTCGACGTCGGACTTGGCCCACGCCTCGTCGATCACCTTCGGGTGCGACTCGGTGTCGAGCGCGTCGAAGTCGACGATGTCGACCTCGGTGGCACCGGCGTTCTTCATCTGCTGGGTGGCCTTCTCGCGCAGCGGATCACCCGGCAGCGCGGCGAGGATCACCCGCATCGGGGACTTGCGCAGGTACTCCTCGCAGATGGCCAGGCCGATCTCGGAAGTCCCGCCGAGCAGCAGCAGCGTCTGGGGGTTGCCCACCGCGTTGATCATCAGTTCAGCTCCAGCCTTCTGGACATGTCGGAGGCGAAAACGCCTGTGGGGTCGTACTTGCGGCGGGTGGCGATCCACTCGCCGATCCGCGGGTACATCGCGTGGAAGGTCTCGGCGTTGGTCCGCGAGTCCTTCGCGGTGTAGAGCCGGCCGCCGAATTCGAGGACGCGCCTGTCGAGGTCGGTGACGAACTCGTTCAGGCCGGCCTTGATCGGGAAGTCGACGCAGACGTTCCAGCCGCGCATCGGGAAGCTCAGCGGCGCCTGGTTGCCCTCGCCGAACAGCTTGAACACGTTGAGGAACGAGTAGTGCCCGGACCGCTGGATGTCGACGATGATCTTCTTGAACTCGTCGACCGCGTCGGTCGGCACCACGAACTGGTACTGCAGGAAGCCCTTCGAACCGTAGGCGCGGTTCCACTCACCGAAGAGGTCGAGCGGGTGATAGAACGCGGTCAGGTTCTGAACCTGCCCGGTGGCGTTCTTCGTCTTCCGGTAGTACAGCTCGCCGACGATCGTGAAGTCGAACTTGTTGGCGAGGCCGTTCGGGAAGATGTCCGGGAACGTCACCAGCGGCTTGGCGTTGAACCGCAGCGGATCCTTCTGCAGCTTCGCGGGCAGCTGGTCGAGCTTGGCGAGCGAGCCGCGGGAGACGGCGGCGCGACCGAGCTTCGGCGGCGCGGAGATCGCGTCGAACCACGCCGACGAGTAGTCGTAGTTGTTCTCGGAGCCGTCGCTGTGCAGGGCGATGGTCTCGTCGAGGCCGCTGGTGCGCACGCTGTCGGCGATGAAGTACGCCGTCTCGGTGTGCGTCATCTGGATCGTGGCCTTGAGGATGATCCCGGTCAGGCCCATCCCGCCGACCGTCGCCCAGAACAGCGCACCCTTCGGGTCCTGCCTGCCACCCTTCGGGGTCAGCGTCCGGACCTTCCCGTCGGCGGTGAGCAGGTCCAGCGAGACCACGTGGTTGCCGAAGCTGCCGGCGCTGTGGTGGTTCTTGCCGTGGATGTCGGAGCCGATGGCGCCGCCGATGGTGACCTGCCGGGTGCCGGGTAGGACGGGAACCCACAGCCCGAACGGCAGCGCCGCGCGCATCAGCTGGTCCAGGTTCACGCCGGCGTCGACCTCGACGAGGCCGCTCTCCCGGTCGATCCGGTGGATCTTGTTCAGAGCATTCATGTCGATGACCAGGCCGCCCGCGTTCTGGGCCGGGTCGCCGTAGGAACGGCCGAGGCCGCGGGCGATGACGCCGCGGCGCAGGTGCGATGGCTTGCCCTCGTTCTTCTCGGCGACCTGGGCGACCGCGGCTGCGATCACCTCGACGTCGGGAGTGGAGAGCACCTCCGCGGTGGTGGGCGCGGTGCGCCCCCATCCGGTGAGGGTTCGGGTCTGGGTGGTCAGAGGCCGCGGTGCCGCGGGGGCAGTGGGCGCCTCGTCTGCTGTCGTGGACATCGCCACAGAGGTTACTCGGGCGGCAAGATCCGTGCGGTTCGCCGGACCGCTGTCGTCGAGTGTGCACCTGGGGGTGCCTCCCTGCACGACGTGCTCGGGGGAGCTTCACCGCCACCCGGCCGACGCCCCGACAACTGCACGCTCGACGACAGCGGGCGGCGACCGTCGCCTACCCTCGACCCGTGCCAGGAACCCCGCATGCCCCCGAACCGCATCTGCCGACGGCCGTCGATCTGCCACTGCGCGACGAGGCCGGCGCCCCGGGAGTGGGGCTGATCACGCAGATCATCCGCTTCGGAGTGACGGGCGGGTTGTCTGCCATCGTGGACTTCGGGCTGCTCGTGGTGCTGCTCAAGGCCGGGTTGCCGTTCGTGGTGGCGAAGTCGATCAGCTTCGTCGCCGGTACCACCACGGCGTATCTGCTCAATCGTCGTTGGACCTTCCAGGCCGAGCCGAGCCGGGCCCGCTTCATCGCCGTCGTCGCGCTGTACGCGGTGACGTTCGCGGTCCAGGTCGGGATCAGCACCGCGCTGAACAGTCAATTCCCCGACGACGCCTGGTGGCGTGTGCCGCTGGCCTTCGTCATCGCGCAGGGCACCGCGACGGTGATCAACTTCATCGTCCAGCGCGCGGTGATCTTCAAGCTCTAGGGGGTTCCGGTCGCGAGGACCAGCGTCGCGGTGCGGCGCTGTCCCGAGCCGTCCACCCAGCCGAGTTCCACCCGGTCACCGGGTTTGCGGGCGGTCATCTCGACGGTGAGGTCCGTCTGCGAGCGGATCGGGCGGCCGTCCCAGCTGACGACGACGTCACCGCGCACCAGGCCGGCCTGCGCCGCCGGGCTGTCCACGCCGACCGCGACGACCTTCGCGCCGTCCTGTGTCTGCCCGACGTCGGTGACCGCGACGCCGAGCAGCGGCGTCGGTCCGACGTGCACGGTCTCGGAGGAGCGCCCGGTGCGGATCTGCTCGGCGATCGCGACGGCGTCGTCGATGGGCAGCGCATAGGACTCGACCGGGATCGGGGTGCCCGTGGTCGGTTCGGCGGGATCGGGACGCATGCCGGTGTTGCCCGCGGTGCTGACGCCGACCACCCGCCCATAGGCGTCGACGAGCGGTCCGCCGGAGTCACCGGGCCGGATGTCGGCGTTCACCTCGATCATCCCGGTGAGCCGGTTGCGGCTGCCGTCGGTGGAGTTGCGGGCGACCACCGACTCACCGAGGCCGGTGACCACGCCCGGCGCGGACAGCAACACCCCGCCGCCGTCGGCATTGCCGATCGCGGTCACCGCGTCCTGCAGGCGCAGTTCGGCGGACCTGCCGAGCGGCGCGACGGGCAGCCCGTCCGCGCCGAGCAGTCGCAGCACCGCGACGTCGCGGAACCGGTCGTAGCCGAGGATCTCGGTGTCGTATCCGGTGCCGGTCGCCATGGCTACCGCATTCACGTCGTTGGCGCCGTCGATGACGTGGTGGTTGGTCAGCACCAGGCCGTCCGGGCTGAGCAGGATGCCGGTGCCTGCGGTGGTGAGTGCGCCCGCGGACGCGTTCAGGGTTACGAGGGTCGGGACCATTCGCGCCTCGAGCGCGGCCGGGTCGAGCGGTACCGGCGGGGACGGTGGCGGTGGCGCCGCCGTGATCGGCACCTCGGACGGGGTGGGCTGTGTCGGTAGTTCGTGTCCGACGAGCAGCAGGCCGGCGAGCGCGACGAGCACCAGGACGGCAGACAACACGCGGCGGCGCTGCGGTCGCGTTCGGTCCGGTGTGCTGTTCATGACCCCGCATCTCAATCTGCGCACTGGTGTGCAACGACCGTACTGCGTCTGGGGACCGGCTGCGGGATGGTCCGCCGTGCGAAGGGGATGGGCCGGTCAGGACAGAAAGAGTGAAGCCGCCGACACGCAACGTGTCGACGGCTTCGGGGCGACAACGCCCGCCATATCGCCTCTCGGCAAGTGGTCGCTCGCAGCGACGAAATAATTTGGTACCCGGGGTATGCCCGGACGCTGTCGCACGGTCCAACCTACTCCGTTGCGGGGATATTCCACGAGTTCCGGGAAGGTCGGAATCGTCACGTCCGCCGTACCGCTACGAGCCGGGCTTGAGTTCGCGGGGCACGGCGATCACGTCGACGAGCGCCCCGGACCGCCAGACGGTGATCTCCACCGGGCGGTCGATCGCGTTCTCCATCATCAGCGACTGCAGGGCGGTCGCGGTGGCGACGTCGGCGCCGCCGGCCGCGACGACGATGTCGCCGGTGCGCAGCCCGGCCCGATCGGCGGGACTGCCCGTGACGACCTGCGCGATCCGCAGGCCGGTCCGACGACCGGTCCGGGCGGCCAGCGCCGCAGGCAGCTGAGTTTGGGCGCCGGCGAGGCCGAGCCACGCCCGGCGCACCCGCCCGGCGGACATCAGCGTCGCGATGATCCTGCGGGTGGTGGAGTTGATCGGGACCGCCAGGCCGACGCCGATCCCGGCGACCGCGGTGTTCACCCCCACCATCCGGCCCGCGCTGTCGGCGAGCACGCCCCCGCTGTTGCCCGGATTCAGAGCCGCATCCGTCTGGATCACCTCGTCGACGACGCGTCCCTCGCTGGTCGGCAGGGAGCGGCCCAGACCGGAGACGATGCCTGCGGTCACGCTGCCGGCCAGGCCGAGGGGATTGCCCACCGCAACGACCAGTTGGCCCACGCGCAGCCGTGCCGCGTCTCCCTGGTCGAGCGGGGGCGGCACCGGTCCGCGGGCACGTAGCACCGCGAGGTCGGAGAGCACGTCACGGCCGACGACATCCGCCCGGATCTCGGTGCCGTCGGCGAACGCCGCCTCGACGGCCGACGCACCGCCGACGACGTGTGCGCTGGTCAGCAGGAATCCGTCGGCGGTGAGCACGCTCGCGCTGCCTGCGCCCGTGCCCCGAGGCAGGCGCACCCGCAGGCTGGCCACGCTGGGCAGCACCCGTCGAGCCACCCCGGTCACCACCGCCGAGTAGGCGTCCAGCGCCTCGTCGTCACCGGCCATGACCGGTGGAACACCGTGGAGGCCGCCGGCATGCCCGGTTTCGCCGACAGCGGAGCCGCTCACCGGGCGAAGGTCGGCAGCACCCCGTCCGCGAGCAGCTGCGCCAGCGGCGGCGCGGCGGCGTCCTTGTCGGACAGCTGGTAGTCGAGCGGGCGGCCGTCGCGGCCGACGGTGGGCCAGTCGATGGCCAGGTCCGGGTCGAGGGGATTCAGGTCGCGGTCCAGGGCAGGGGTGTACTCGATCGAGCACAGGTACATCACCGTCGAGGCGTCCTCGAGCGAGAGGATCGCGTGCCCGAGGCCTTCGGACAGGTAGACCGCGCGGCGGTCGACGTCGTCGATCAGCACCGAGTCCCAGGTTCCGAAGGTGGGGGAGCCGACGCGCAGGTCGACGATCACGTCGAGGAACGCGCCGCGCACGCAGGTGACGTACTTGGCCTGGCCGGGCGGGTGGTCGGTGAAGTGCACCCCGCGCAGCACCCCGGCCGCGGACACCGAGCAGTTCGCCTGGCGCAGCTCCAGCGGCTGCCCGACCGCGTCCCGGAAGGCGGAGTCCTTGAACCATTCGAGGAAGACGCCGCGGTCGTCGCCGAACTGCCGGGGGGTGATCTCCCACGCGCCGGGGATGCTCAGTTCACGAAATTCCACGTCACCCGTCCTTGCCTCGCTCGAGCAGGTCGAGCAGGTAGTTGCCGTATCCGGACTTGACCAGGCGCTCGGCCCGGATGCGCAGCGCGTCGTCGTCGATGAACCCGCATCGCCACGCGACCTCTTCGGGCACCCCGATCTTCAGGCCCTGCCGCTGCTCGATGGTGCGGACGTAGTTCGACGCGTCGAGCAGCGAGTCGAAGGTGCCGGTGTCGAGCCATGCCGTGCCGCGGGGCAGCACCTCGACCTGCAGTCGGCCGGCCTCGAGGTAGGCGAGGTTGACGTCGGTGATCTCGTACTCACCGCGGTCGGACGGGCGCAGGTCCCGGGCGATGGACACGACGTCGTTGTCGTAGAAGTACAGCCCCGGCACCGCGTACTGGGACCGCGGCACCTTCGGCTTCTCCTCCAGCGATACCGCGCGGCCGTCGCCGTCGAACTCGATCACGCCGTATGCCGACGGGTCCGACACGTGATACGCGAAAACGGCTCCGCCGCTGAGGGATTCGAATCGGCTCAGTTGGGTGCCGATACGGGGGCCGTAGAAGATGTTGTCGCCGAGGACGAGTGCGACGGTGTCGGATCCGACGTGGTCGGATCCGATCACGAACGCCTGCGCCAGGCCGTTGGGTTCGGGCTGCACGGCGTAGCTGATGGCGACGCCGAACTGCGAGCCGTCGCCGAGCAGGCGGTGGAACTGCGGTGCGTCGTCCGGGGTGGTGATCACCAGGATGTCGCGGATCCCGGCCAGCATCAGTGTGGACAGCGGGTAGTAGATCATCGGCTTGTCGTAGACGGGCACCAGTTGTTTGCTCACCCCGAGGGTGATCGGGTGCAGCCTGGACCCCGTCCCACCGGCCAGAATGATTCCGCGCATGGCTGCCAGTGTCCCACGCCCGGTCGGTAGTCTTGACCCCCATGAGGCTGCTCGTCACCGGCGGTGCCGGATTCATCGGTGCGAACTTCGTCCACCAGACCGTCACCGAATGGCCCGACGTCCACGTCACCGTCCTCGACGCCCTCACCTACGCGGGCAACCGCGCCTCCCTCGAACCGGTCGCCGACCGAATCACGTTCGTGCACGGCAACATCACCGACGCCGATCTCGTGAACGGGCTCGTCGGTGCATCCGACGCGGTGGTGCACTTCGCCGCCGAGTCGCACAACGACCACTCGCTGGCGAACCCGCTGCCGTTCGTGCAGACCAACATCATGGGCACCTACACGCTGCTCGAGGCGGTGCGCAGGCACGACGTGCGCTATCACCACATCTCGACCGACGAGGTGTACGGCGACCTCGAACTCGACGACCCGGCCCGGTTCACCGAGACCACCCCGTACAACCCGTCGAGCCCGTACTCGTCGACGAAGGCGTCGAGCGACCTGCTGGTGCGCGCGTGGGTGCGCTCGTTCGGGATCCGCGCGACGATCTCGAACTGCTCCAACAACTACGGCCCGTACCAGCACGTGGAGAAGTTCATTCCGCGGCAGATCACCAACCTGATCGACGGCGGCCGCCCCAAGCTGTACGGCCGCGGCCGGAACGTGCGGGACTGGATCCACGTCGACGACCACAACCGGGCGGTGTGGGACGTGCTCGACCGCGGCCGGACCGGGCAGACGTACCTGATCGGGGCGGACGGCGAGGTGGACAACCGGACCGTCGTCGCGCTGCTCCTGGAATTGTTCGGGCGCGACCCAGGCGATTTCGACGTCGTCCCCGACCGGCCCGGTCACGACCTGCGGTACGCGATCGACTCGACGCTGCTTCGCACAGAACTCGGCTGGGCGCCGCGGTACCGGGACTTCAGGGCGGGGTTGGAGGCGACGGTCGAGTGGTATCGGGAGAACGAGTCGTGGTGGCGGCCGCAGAAGGCGGCGACCGAGGCGTTCTACGCGGACACCGAACAGTGACGATCGATTTGCCGCGCGCTGTCTGGCGTTGACCCCAGGCCGCGGGTCGGCGCCGCGCGGCGATTCGCCGCGCGCAAGCGCACCCGCGGCGGTACCGTGGTCGACCGCGAGACGAGATTTCGTCCACATGACCGGATTCACTGAGAGTTGGCTCGAGCAAGGAGCGCTCCATGAAGGCTGTCACTCGCACGACCACCGGCACCCGGCGCGCATTCGTCGTCGGCGCATCGCTTTCCGCACTGGCACTCACCGGTACCGGGCTCGCTCACGCCGACGGCTCCGTCGACCCCGGTTCGCTGAGCCCCGCGGCCGCCGTCCACGCGTGCGCGCCGCTCGGGCTCTCCGACGTCGCGGTGCTGGTGCAGGTCGCGCTTCCGGGCACCGTGCTGCCGTGCCGGGACGTCGCGGGCAGCCTCGGTCTCGGCGGTGGCTCCGTCGGCGGGGGCTCGATGGGCGGGGGCTCGGCCACGAGCGCCAGCGCGATCGGCTCGAACAACCTCGGCGAGAACAACACCGGTTCCTTCAACGTCGGCCCGGAGAACACCGGATCCAACAACGTGGGTTCGCAGAACACGGGCTCCGGCAATGTCGGTTCCTCGAACACCGGGTCGGGCAACGTCGGGTCGGCGAACACCGGGTCCGGAAACGTGGGGTCGGCGAACACCGGTACCGGCAACAGCGGGTCCGCCAACACCGGAAACCTGAACCTCGGCTCGGCCAACACGGGCTCGACCAACGTCGGCTCGGTCAACACCGGCTCGTCGAATACCGGCGTCGGCAACACCGGCTCCCTGGTCGAGGGCTTCGGGCTCACCGGGCTCGGATCGGTTGCCATCGGCTCCACGGGCATCAACTGGAACTAGTCGCTGCGCCACCCGTGCGCACTTTGGTGGCCCTGGCAACCAAACGACGCACGGGCGCGGAGTGTCTACCCCCAGACGACGGTGTTGTACTTGAGCAGCGTCGCGACCAGTGAGCCGACGGTGAGCAGGGCGATCGCGATCGGCACCCCGCGCCCCGGGGCGCGACCGTCGGAAACGGTGATGCGCAACGGGATCCAGCGCAGCAGCACGGTGAAACCGACGAACGCGAGCGGCAGGAAGTACCTGCCCTGCACGCCGTCGATGATGTAGAAGCCGACCGGTGAGAACGACAGGTACAGGGTGCCGAAGATCATCCCGACGCTGAGCAGCACCACGAGGGTGGTGGCCGTGGTGCTCCAGCGGCGCGGGTCGAGCCGCTCGGCGATCCCGAAAGCCAGGATGATCGCCGTCAACGCCAGCACGATGGCGGTCGCGGGCACATCCACGTACCCGAAACCGAGTTCGCCGAAGAACTGCACGAAGTACAGCTGGTCGCGGTACACCAGCGTGCGGTAGAAGGTGTCGAGGAAGCCGAGCGGATCGGACAGGATGCCCTGCATCTGATCCGCCGGAATCACCGAGTACCACTGGTTCTGCGGCCGCATCAGGCCCATGCCCTCGGTGGTGCCCGAGGAGATCTTCGTCCACAGCCCGAACAGCCCCAGCCCCACCAGGGCGGTCAGCTGCGGCACCCAGCGGACCGCGGGCAACCCCGCCAGCCGGTCCCGCGGGACGAAGACGACGAGCATCGCCAGCAGGAAGTACGTCGGCTTGCACAGCGGCAGCGCCAGCACCGAGGCGAGCAGGACCAGCGACTCCGGCTTCGACAGCCGGTCGCGCAGGAACACCGCCTTGACGAACAGTGCCGAGAACAGCAGTGCCATCCCGTTGGTCACGGTGTCGGCGGTGACGGTGCCGGCCTGGAACATCGCGATCGGCAGCAGCGCCAGGGTGAACGCCAGCCACGCGATCCGCGATCCGCGCAGCACGTGCAGCGCGAACCCGGCGAGCGCCAGGTAGGCGGCGAGTCCGGCGAGGCGGGCGGCGAGGAGGGTGCCGCCGACGTCGAGGTCGAGTGCCTCCGCGACCCGGAGTCCGGCCGCGACGGGCGCGTAGGGGACGGGCGAGTAGGCCGCGGTGTTGGTGAACCACACGTCCACCGGGGGCCCGTCGACGGCGGCGCCCTCGAGCCGGTCGTAGCCGCTCGGGTCGGCGACCATCGGCGCCGGTTCCTTGTCGTTCTCGCGGTAATCGGTCAACGCGAAGTCCATCAGCGCGTCGATGCTCGCCGGCACCTGCCCGCCGTACGCGACCGCGCGGTCGTCGTGGATCTCCTGCGGCAGGAACCCGCCCTCCGCGACCTGGTAGGCGCGACCGAACTGGGTGAGCTCGTCGTGTCCCCAGAAGGGCGGTGTGAGGACGGCGAACGCGGTTCCGAAGATCGCCCCGAGCACCACGAACAGGATCGACGCGACGCCGAAGCGGCGGACCCGGCGGGCCGGCGCCGCGGTGCCGGGATCGGTCGCGGTGACGGCTGCCCCGCCGGCGGGTTCGGGCGCGGCGGCCGCGTCGGGTTCGGTGACGGTGTCGGTGTCGGCTGCGGTGGCAGGGAGGCCGACGGGGAGCGCATCGGTCACCGTCGGTTCGGTCGTCTCGTCGGCGGTGGCCGGGCGGTCGCTCATTCCGCGCAGTCCCGCGAGTGCTCGCCGAGCGCCGGGTAGCGCAGGTACGTCAACCGGGCGGCCTCGTGGCGGGAGCGGCGGATGCCGTCGAGGATCAGGCCCGCGGTCCAGGCCAGGCAGCCGACGATCACGAGGGTGAACGCGAGGAACAGCGTCGGGAAGCGGGGCACGAGGCCGGTGTCGTAGAACTCGATCACGATCGGGATCGCCAGGATCAGCGACACCAGCAGGCTCAGCGTGCCGAACAGGCCGTAGAACGCGACCGGCCGTTCGTGCCGGGCCAGGCCGATGATCAGGGCCAGGATCTTGGTGCCGTCCCGGTAGGTCCGCAGTTTCGACTCGCTGCCCGCGGGACGGTCCCGGAAGTCGACCTCCACCTCGGTCTGCGGCACCCGCAGGTGCAGCGAGTGCACGGTCAGTTCGGTTTCGATCTCGAACTCGCGGGAGACGGCGGGGAAGCTCTTGACGAACCGGCGGGAGAACACCCGGAAACCGCTGAGCATGTCCTTGACGTTGTTGCCGAACACCTGGCCGACGATGCCGTTGAGCACCTTGTTCCCGGTTTCGTGGCCCGGGCGGTAGGCGCCCTCGGTGTCCGCGATCTCGCGGCGGACCCCGAGCACGTGGTCGTAGGGGCCGGACATCAGCGTCTCGATCATCCGCGGCGTCGCGAAGGCGTCGTAGGTGTCGTCGCCGTCGATGAGGACGTACACGTCGGCCTCGATGTCGGCGAACGCGCGCCGCACCACGTTGCCCTTGCCCTTGACGTTCTCGCGGCGGACGATCGCGCCCGCCCGCTGCGCCTCGGCGGCGGTGTCGTCGGTGCTCAGGTTGTCGTAGACATAGACCGTCATCCCTGGAACGGCGGTGCGTAGATCGCTGACGACCTTCGCGACCGCGGCCTGCTCGTTGTGGCACGGGACGATCGCGACGATCCGAAGCTCGGAGGTGTCCACCGCTTCGTTTCCTCCAGTTCCTGGGAATACGCTGCGAAGGCAGGCTAGCCGACACGGCCACTAACACAGAATCGGCCCAGACCCGCCGGATTTCCACAATGTAGGGTCGCGAGGTGCCCTTGACCGTCCCCACCGTCGCCGAACTGACCGGAATGCTCCGGAAGGGTGGCGCGTTCCTCGTGGTCGGTGTCCTGGGCTTTCTCGTCGACGCCGGGGTCTACAACGCGTTGGTGTTCTTCGGTGGCGAGGGCCCGATGTTCCACGCGCCGCTGCCCGCGAAACTGATCGCGATCGGCGTGGCGACGGTCGTCACCTACTTCGGCAACAAGTACTGGACCTTCAAACACCGGCCGTCCGGGAACGCGGCGCAGCAGTGGGTGCTGTACGCCCTGTTCAACGTCGTCGCGATCGGCCTGCAGCTGGCCTGCCTGGGCTTCTCCCGGTACGTGCTGAACCTCGACAGCCCGCTCGCCGACAACGTCTCCGGAACGCTGATCGGGCAGATCGTCGCCGTCGTGTTCCGCTTCTGGGCGTACGACAAGTTCGTTTTCAAGCGCGCCCCGGAGCCGGCCGCCGTCTGACCCCGCTCGGCCCGGCGCGGGCGTTGGTATCCTGGCCCCCGGATTTCACCCGGCGCCCAGGCGCGCCGCGGCCCGGTCGAGAACAGTTGGGGATCACATGGCGCAGCCCGCACGCGAGGCACTCACTCCGGGGGCCGAGGCCACCGCCGACACCGCCGACACCGCCGCGCTGACCGCGCGCCCGGCGACGGGGCGACTGCTCGCCCAGCGAGGGGTGTTCCTCGGGCCGTCGGAGAACATCTCCGACGACCTCTACGCGACGGTGAAGGGCTCCGCCGAGCGCGAGCGCCTCGCGATCCGCATCGGCAAGGGCGCGGCCCTGTCCACCAACACCTACTTCGGCCGCTTCGCCGCCAGCTACTGGCAGCGGTGGACCGTCGTCACCGAGGTGCAGGTGTCGCTGCACGTCGCCGCCGAGGGCCGGTTCCGGGTGCGCCTGGTCGCCTCCGACATCGCCGGGCACCGCCGGGTGACCGAGACCGTGACCCGCAGCGGGGAGCAGACGGTGACGCTGTCCGCGCCGCTCGACAAGTTCGTCGACGGCGGCGCGCTGTGGGTGGAGGTCGACGCGCTCGGCGGGCCGCTGACCGTCGACCGTCTCGAGTGGACGGTCGAGTCCCCGGAGACTGTCCGGCCGGTCGCGATCGCGATCTGCACCTTCAACCGGGCCGACGACTGCTCGAAGACGGTCGCCGCGCTCGCCTCGGACGACCGGGTGCTCGGCGCGATCGACGCCGTCTACGTCGTCGACCAGGGCACCGACCTGGTTCGTGACCGTGACCTGTTCAACGAGGTGGCGCCCCGGTTCGGGGACAAGCTGCACTACATCCAGCAGCCGAACCTCGGTGGTGCGGGCGGGTTCACCCGCGGCCTGTACGAGGTGTCCGCGACGAACGAGCACGCCGACGTGATCCTGATGGACGACGACATCCTGTGCGAACCGGAGACGGTGCTGCGCCTGAACGCGTTCGCGAACGTCACCGTCGAACCCACCCTCGTGGGCGCGCAGATGCTGTTCCTGCTCAACCCCGACTTCCTCAACGTCGGTGCCGAGGACGTGGACCTGGCCCACCTGGCGCACGGGCAGCGGGTGCCGAAGGCGCTCCGCAACACCAGCATGCTCAAGAAGAACCAGGAACGGCGCGTCGACGCCGGATACAACGCCTGGTGGACGTGCCTGATCCCGGCCGAGGTGGTCGCGAAGATCGGCCTGCCGATCCCGATCTTCTTCCAGTGGGACGACGTCGAGTACGGGGTCCGGGCCCGCGAGGCCGGGTTCGTCACCGTCACCCTGCCGAACGCGGCGGTGTGGCACGCGGACTTCTACTGGAAGGACTTCGACGACTGGGCCCGCTACTTCAGCACCCGTAACTCGCTGGTCGTCGGCGCCCTGCACAGCGAACTCGACACGAAGATGCTCTCGCGCATGTTCTTCCGGCACATCGCCGAGTTCCTCGTCGCGATGCAGTACGGCCTCGCCGCCACCACGCTGCGGGGGATCGAGGACTTCCTCGAGGGTCCGGACGCCCTGCGGGACGGCGGCATCGAGGCGATGGCCGCGATCCGCGCGGAGCGCGCCGCGTACCCGGAGACGGTCAAGCACGACGCCGCGACGGCACCGGTCCGGGACGCGGAGCTGGTGACCCGCCGGGCCGGCGGCGAACCGAGCATGATGCGGGTGGTGCTGGCCAAGCGGGCACTGAACCAGTGGCTCGGCCGTACGCAGCACGGGCTGGTGAACATTCCGCGCGAGGACGCTCACTGGTGGCACATCGCGCTGTTCGATCACGTGGTCGTCACCGACGCCTCCCAGTCGGGTGTGCGAATCCGGCAGCGGAACAAGGAGACCGCGGTGGCGCTGCTGCGCCGGGCGGTGCGGACCCTCAAGCGGCTCCGGGACGAGGGCGCCGACGTGTCCCGCCGGTACCGGGAGGCGGTTCCGGAGCTGACCAGCCGCGAGAACTGGGAACGGTTGTACGGCAAGTAGTCCCGTGAAGGCCGCACCCGCCCGGATCGACGCCCCACTGGTGGGGGCGCTCGGCTTCCTCGTCGGCGTGGCCGGGGCGGGGCGCCCGTCGTTCTGGTACGACGAGGTCGCGACCGTCCACTCGGCGACCCGCAGCCCGTCCGAGTTGTGGGCGCTGCTCGCCAATCAGGATGCGGTGCACGGGCTCTACTACTGGGTGATGCACCACTGGTTCGCGGTGTTCGGCGTCTCGCCGCTGTCCGCGCGGGTGCCGAGCGCACTGGCAGCGGGCGTCGCGGCGGCCGGGGTGGTCGTGCTCGGTCGCCGGCTGGCCGACCGCCGCACCGGGCTGCTCGCCGGACTGGTGTTCGTCGTGCTCCCCGCGGTCACCTGGTCCGCCGTCGAGGCGAGGTCCTTCGCCGGGTCCGCGGCGGTCGCGGTGTGGCTGACGGTGCTCCTGCTCGTCGCCGCGGACGCGGCGCCGGGTCGACGGTTGATCCTCTGGGCCACATACGGTTTCGGTGTCGCCCTCGCGGTCGTCACGCTGGTGTACCTCGCGGCGATGGTGCCCGTGCATGCCGTCGTTCTCGCGTTCCGGCGCGCCCCGCGGCGCACCTGGATCGGCTGGGCATCGGCGTCGGCGGCCGGGGCGCTCCTTGCCTCGCCGGTGGCGCTGGAGGTCATCGGCCAGTCCGGCCAGGTGGCGTGGATCCCGCCGGTGGATCATCGGGTGTGGCGCGCGATCACCGAGTACCAGTGGTTCGTCGGGGCGCCCGCCTTCGCGGCGGCGGCCGCCGCCCTCGTGGCGGCGGCGCTGCTCGCGCGGCGATCCCCGGTGTCCGCGGTGACCGTGCCGGTCGTGGCGTTGCCGTGGTTGCTCCTGCCCACCATCGCCCTGGTGGGGTATTCGCTTGTCGGGCAACCGATGTACACGCCGCGCTACCTCCTGTTCACGGTGCCGGCGGCGGCGTTGCTGATCGGCTGGGCGCTGACACGGGTGACCGCGCGGGCGTGGGTCGCCGGTCTCGGTGTCGCGGTGCTCGCGGCGCTGGCGCTGCCGAACTACCTGGCGCAGCGGGCACCCGACGCCAAGCCCAGCGGCATGGACTTCTCGGCGGTCAACCGCTTCGCCGCCGAGCACATGCGGCCGGGGGACTGCGTGCTGTTCGGGAAGCCCGGCTGGAACCCCGCCTCACAACGGCTGGTCATGAACGCGAACCCGGCCGCGTTCGACGGCGTCCGCGACATCGGACTCGGCCGGACCGCGGCGAGCCAGGGCTGGCTGTGGGACGAGGAACGGCCGATCACCGACCTCGCCGAGCCGCTGACCTCCTGCACCACGCTCTGGTACTTCACCGACCGCGATCGCGACCAGCCGTACACCATCCGGCACATCTCCAACGAACTCTGGACGGTGCCACCCCACCGCTTCGAGGACGCCCCGGAGTTCGGCGAGTTGACCCGCGCGGGCCTGCACATCGAGCAGCGGTGGTCGTTCCCGGTCTCGCAGGTCGTGCTGCTGCGCAGGTAGCGGGGTACCGGGTGTCAGGCGACGTCAGTCGCACACCCGGACCGCCACCTGCTCGTCGTCGGCGGTGTAGGCCAGGTACTCGAACCTCAGTCCGGTGCGCTCGACGAGTTCGGTCCACGCGCGGTACTCGTGGGCCTGCCAGCCCGGGTAGTTGAAGAACTCGTCGAACACCAACACCGTGCCCGGCACCAGCCGGTCGGCGATCAGGTGAAGGACCGTGCTGGTCGACGAGTACAGGTCGGCGTCGAGGTGGGCGAACGCGACGGGACCGGGGTGCTCGGCCAGGAACTGCGGCAGGGTGTCGGCGAACAGTCCGGGGACGATCTGGGCGCCGGGCACGTTCGGGATCGCCGGCTGGGCGAACTCGCCGGCAGGGAAGCCGGTACGCCAGGTCTCCGGCAGTCCGGTGAACACGTCGAAACCGTAGACGCGGGGCAGCGCGTCGGCGATGATCCGCAGACTCGTGCCCCCGGCGACACCGAACTCGAGCGCCAGGCCGTCGACGCGCGCCCGGGACAGCGCCAGGCGCAGGGTCTCGTGCGGGTGCCGGCGCACCGCGGTGGTCGGCATGTGCTCGACCACGAACGCGGCGGACTCGGCGCAGGCGCGGACGTCGAGCGCGTAGGGCAGGTCCCGGCGGGCCCGGTGCTCGAGTTCCGCCAGGTACTCCCGGACCGTCGCGATCTGACCGCGCGCCGCTTCCAGTTCGGCGAGCACCCGATTCAATTCGCCGCTGGTGGCGGCCAGGTCGGCCAGCAGCTGATCGTGCCGGTTCTCCTGCTCCTGCCGCGCCTGGACACTGGCGTCGTGGATCACCTCGGCCAACGCGCGCTGGAGCTTGAGCCGCGCTGTCCGGCGAAGGCCGCGAATCATCCGATTCCACCTCCTCGATCGTGGGTACGGTCGATCGGATGCCGGTCGGATGGGCGAGCCCGGCCGAGCCGGGCGCCCCGTCAGCCACGCTACCCGGGTCACCGGGACCGGGCGACCGGGGCGGGCGTCCCGGTATCGCTGCCACGGCGCAGGCGACCCCGTCGGACACTGGGGCGGCCGCCACATCTGGCAGCTCGCCGATCACGCCGACCTGCTCGTCGGATGGAAGCCCACCCCCGACGATGACGCCCGCGCGATCGAACGCGAGATGATTGCCCACTCAAGGCCGCGCACCGTCAACGGCCGTTCGCGAACCTGGCCGGCTGAACCTCACCGGGGTCGTGCCTCGGTGGTTGCCTCTCGCGGCGTTGTACTCACGCACTGTGATATCCACGCCTCTTTCAAAGCGGGCCAACTGCCAATCGCCAACATACTCACGGATACCCCTATCGATTGCACAGGACCTCCTCGACGCCTAGAGAACCTCCAGTCCGCCGACGATTCGACCCGCTCGGGCGCGCACTGAGAAGTCGGAGGTGTCTGGTGGCGTCTTACTGCTGTCGCTCCAGGTGATGAACGCAGATTCGGGTTCCCCGAAGCCTCCGGCTCTCGCGACAACTGCTCCGAACCGGTCGCCAGCCGTTGTGGTGTTGACCTGTACTTCGTCGCCAACGGAATTCCCCTGCTGGGCGGAAAACACGCGCGCTCTGACACTTGTCGTGGTGTCGAACGTGTCTGCTCGCTTCTGCACCCATGTCAATAGGAAGCGGCTCTCCTGCAGTGGCGCAAGGGCAGGCGACAAGCAATTGATCTCTTGTCCGCCGACGGTGGCGAAGATCGGTATGTTCGCAGAGACGCCGTTGGGTTCAAACACGTTGGCGTGCACCGCACTCTTCGTAACCCCTATGTCGCTGGTGCCCAGAGTTCTCACGTGGGCGATGACGAAGCGCCCATCATCGAGGAGCGTCATGCTTTTGCCGCCATTGAAGCCGGAGAGGTTGGGTCGGGTTTCACCGGTCACAGGTGTTCCGTCGAAGTTGAATATGCGAAACGTCAGCGCTCCACCCCCAGGCGGCGAAGGATCACTGCGCCAGGCGATGACATAGTTTCCCTGGTTTCCGTTAGCGTCTTCGCCTTCTAGGCGCGTCACGATCGGGTTCTGGTGAAATCCTTCGGTGATGTTGACGGTGAACTCAGGACCGCTCCTCGTGCCGTCGATGTTGAATCGTTGCGCTCGTATCCGCTGATCGGGCCGTGCGTCGACCCACACGACAATGAAGCCACCGTCGATCATCGAGGTGATCGCAGGGCGGTGTTCGGGGTCGATATCTGACGTGCTGATCTGAATTTCCGGGCCCAACTTCTGGGCCTCGCTGTTGAATCGCTGAGCCTTGACATGGGGAGGCGGGCCCGGCGGGTTGAATGCCTGCTCGATCCAAGCCACGACCGGCCCGGAGAAGGTTCCAGAGACGATAGGCAGTTGTCGGTTCGTATTCGCTCCGGCTGGCGTCGATGTATTGATCACGAGTTCACCGTCGGATGGAGCTCCGTCTGGCGAGAAGATGCGGCCCTTGATGGTTGCGTCGCTGCTGTCCGACCACACGGCGAAGAACCGCGGAATGCCTGACGTGGAGAATCCCGCGACATAGGGCTGATGCTGAAGCTGATGGGTGGTCGTGTTGACCAATAGCTCGGCCATGGTAATTCCTTGCCTAGATCGTGAGCACTGCGGAATCGGGACGCTCTTCTAAAGAGTGTGTCGGTTATCGAACATGTTCGAACGAGTAGTGGCCTACTCGAATCCGAGGATTCCGCGAAAGATGAAGGCGCGGCACTGCATAGCCTCACCGGTAACCATGCGTGGAGGCGGCTGCCTTGAACGCAGGCCTCGGGGTGACACTCTCCGAGCGGCAACTCGAGCACCCGCGTTCACGTGCCGCGCCGGCGCGGTCTGTACGACGCCAGTGGCCCTCACCGACCACATCGGTGGTCTCGAAGGCGGCCGACGACAAGTCGCCGACAAGTGCGCGGCGCGATGGTGGGGCCATGACCATCACACCTGCACTGCTCTACCGCCTCAGCGGGTTCGCCCTCGTGGTCGCGCTCGCGTTCAACCTGACCGGGGGCATCCTGCACCCGGTGGCCGACGACAGCGGCCACTCGGTGGCCGCGCTGTCCGCCAACACCGTCCCCTACCCGCAGTACCTGCTGTTCGTCGGCACGCTGCTCCTGCTGCTCGGCCTGCCGGGCATGTACTCCTGGGTGTCGGCACGCGCCGGACTGCCCGGCCTGGTCGCGTTCGTCGTCTACTTCGTGTCCTCCACCGTGATCGGGATCGCGCACCTCGCGGTCGAGGCCTTCATCGCGGTTCCGCTGGCTCTCGACGGCTCCGATGCGGGCGTGCTGTCCGGCACCGATTCGATCATCGACACCACCCCGTTCGCCGCGTTGATGACGGTCTCCGGGCTGGGCCTGATGATCGGCGAGGTGCTGCTCGGCGCCGCGCTGTGGCGTTCGCGGGCGGTCCCGCGGTGGATCGCGGCGCTGATGATCGCCGGCGGCATCGTGTTGCTGATCCCGGTGCCGTACGTGCAGGGGCTCAGTGGCCTGATGATCGAACTGCCCCGCGGTCTGGCGTTCGCGGCGATCGGGGTGCTGATGGTGCGGGCCTTCCGCGCCTCGGCTCCCTCCCGATCGGCTACCGCTGCCGGGCCCGCAACCGCTGTCGCGTCTGCGCACTGAGCGCGGTCGCGGCCTCCTGATGACGCGCCGCCCAGGCAGGGTCCCCGAGATACTCGGCGAGCTCCGCCAGGGCGGCGTCCACCGGTCCCGCATACATCGACCCGGAGTCGAGCCCGGCGAACCGGCCGGCGAACGGCGTCAGTTCGTCTCGGCACCGCTCGGCGGTGGCCCGGTCGCCGAGCCGGACCGCGGCCCGGGCCCGGAAGGTCGTCATGGCCAGCCAGTAGTAGTCGCGCGGCGGGTCGACGAGGCCCGCCCACAACTCCCGGGCCCGGGTCTCGTCGCCGGCGTCGAGCAGCGCGAGCACCACCGCGGGCCGCAGCGCCTGCGGCCAGTGTTCCTCGACGACGACAAGGTCGGCGGCGACGTCGGCGAGGCTTCCGGCCGCGACTCCGACGCCGACCCGTCCGATCACCCGCAACCAGTCGGCATTGCCGGTGCCCGCCGCGGCCAGCTGCTGAGCCGCCGCGTCGTAGCGTTCGAGAGCGGAATCGAGTTCTCCGGCAACGATGTCCGTGAGACCGCGGAAGGTGTCGAGCGCCCCGAGCATCTGCGACAGCTGGTTGCCCGCGGCGTACTCGACCGCCTCGGTGGCCTGCTCGCGCGCCTCGTCGAGGTCGCCGTCGGCCGCGGCCGCCATGAACAACTGAAAGTGGGCCTGCGCCTGGAACCCCGGATCGCCGGACGCGCCCGCGACGGCGAGCAGTTCTTCCGCGACGGCCCGCCGCTCGGCCGCGAAGTCCGGGCCGTACGCGATGTAGCCGTACGCGTTGAGCGCCCGGCGCAGCACCATCGGGTCGCCGACGGTGCGCGCGAGCCGCAGCGCCTCGTGTGCCGCGTCCAGCACGGCGGCGAAATCGTTCTCCTCGATCTCGAAGACCTTGGCTATCAACAGCAGAGCCCGATCCGAGTCGGAGAGGTCGGCGGAGCGCAGCAGCGCCTCGAGTGGGCCGACGACCGCCTCGTCGACGTCCGGGCCGGTGCGGATGTACCAGGTCACCGGCGCGGTCCAGGCGGTCAGCGCCCGGATCAGAGCCGCTTCGTCACCCTGGCGGGTCGCTGCGTCGATCGCGGCCTGGCGGTACCGGCGCGCGGAGACGACGTCGCCGGTGCGGGCGAGTGCGCCGACGTAGGGGACGAGCACGTCGAGCAACAGGGCTTCGTCCGGCGTGGACGACATTTCGCACAGGTGCAGGGCCGCGCCCCACAGCTGGGCCGACTCCCGGTACGACGACAGCGCGTCCGCCTGCCCGGCCGCGCGAGCCACGTGCCGGGCGGCCGCCGCCGCGGTCGCCGGTGTCGCCGACGCGATCGCGTGCCGGGCCAGTGTCGCGAGGTCGTCGGGTGCCCGCGCGGAGAGTGCGGTGAGCGCGGCGGCGTGCAGGCGTGACCGCCGGATCCAGGGCAGGTCCGCGTAGAGGGTGTCGCGAATGAGCATGTGCGGGAACCGGAGCCGATCGGGCCCGGATTCGGCGAGCAGGTTCGCCGCGAGCGCCGGCTCGAGCGCGTCGAGCAGCGCGTCCTCGCTCTGGTCGCCGACGGCCAGCAGGATGTCCAGGTCGAGTTCGCGCCCGAGCACCGATGCGCGACGCAGTGCCGCCACGCTCGGCTCGGGCAGTCGCGCGATGCGCCGGCGGAGCACGTCGCGAACACCCTCGGGCACCGTCAGTTCCGCGGAGCCGGTGCCGCCGGTTGCGATCAGCCGGGCGAACTCCTTGACGAACAACGGGTTTCCGCCGGTGCGGTCGGTGAGCCGGGTGATGTCGGGCCCGGACAGCGCGTCGAGCCCGGCGTCCCGGGCGACCGCCGCGACGCCCGCTTCGGACAGCGCACCCAACTCGATCCGGACACCCGGTGCTCCGGCCGTCGCCGCCCGGGCCGCGGACAGCTCGGGCGATTCCTCGCGGAAGGTCGCGAGCACCAGGAGCGGTGAACCCGATGCCCGGGCCGCGACGTGCCGCAGCAGCTGCAGGGTCAGCTCGTCGGCGCGGTGGACGTCGTCGAGGGCGAGCACGAGCGGGGCCCGCTGCGCCACCGACGACAGGTACGGGGGCAGCGCCTGCGACAGCCAGAACGGGCTCGCACCCGAGGCGTGGAAACCGTTCTCCCCGAGCAGGTTCGACAGCTGCTGCGCGGTCGTGGGGTCCATCGGGTACCGCTCGCGCAGATCGCGCAGCGCCTCACCCCACGGCCATCCGGGCGGTGCGCCGTCGACCTCCGGGCAGTGCCCCCACGCGGCACACCAGCCGCGTGCGGTCAGGGCGGTGACGAGGTGCGTGAGCAGGGTGGTCTTCCCAGCACCCGCTTCGCCGCCGACCCAGACCAGCCGCAGACCGGTGGCGGCGGCGCGCTCGGCCTCGGCGAGCAGCGCGGCCAGCTCGTCCGGGCGCCCGTTCGCCGGCGTCGGCGGGGCGGCCACCGGCGTCGGAGCCGGTGCGAGGGCGGGGGCGTGGGTGAGGATGTCGCGCTCGAGGTCGCGCAGCCGCGGTCCGGGGTCGACGCCGAGTTCGTCGGCGAGGTACTCGCGTGCGGTGCGCAGGGTGGTCAGGGCGTCGGCGGGGCGCCCGGCCCGGTAGTGCGCCGTCGCCAGCAGCGCGACCGCCGCCTCCCGTCCGGGATTGTCGGCGACGTGCCGGTCCAACCGCGCCGCCACCGACTCCGGGTTGCCCAGTTCCAGTGCGCTTCTCGCGTGTTCCTCCACGGCGGTGCGGCGCAACTCCTGCAGCCGGGCGATCTCGGGCAGTGCCCAGTCGACGTCGGCCAGTTCCTGGAACGGGGGACCGGTCCACACGTCCAGCGCCCGCTCGAACAGGTCCGCTCGGCGCGCCGGATCGGCGGCGTCGAGCCCACGCCGCACCAGCGCCTCGAAGTGCCAGACGTCCACGGCGGTTCCGGGCAGGGTCAGCGCGTATCCGGGCGGGTCGCTGACCAGCACCCGCGCCGGGGTCCGGGCCCGGCGGCCCGGCTCGAGGATGCGGCGCAGGTAGGAGATGTGCACCTGCAGCGCGGCCAGCGCCTTCGGCGGGGCGCCTCCGGACCACAGGTCCTCGATCAGCAGATCCGTCGACACCACCGCCCCGCGCGCCGCCGCCAGCCGCGCCAGCACCGCCCGCCGGCTCGGGCCACCGAGATCGACCGGTGTCCCGCCGACCCGGGCCCGCACCGACCCCAGGACGTGCACCGACACCGGGGGATCCGGTGCGGCGGCGGGGGCGCTCATGGGGACGAACACTAGCGCGGGCCGCGGCCTCGCGACCGGTCATCGTTTCCCGCGCGAAGGCGTCAGGGACGCTCGAACCTCTCCCGGCGGCCCAGCCCGCGCAGGCGCATCCACTCCCGGAACCCGCGGACGTCGCGTTGCTGGACGAGGAAGTACCAGCCGAAGCGGGCGTACTCCTGCGGCAGCAGCTTGCGCATGCCGGGCTGCGACATCACGTAGCCGCGGTTGCGGTAGGTGAAGAACCGCTTCGTCTCGTTGTCCGGGTACTGGGTGTGCATCCGCCCGCCGAGGATCGGCTTGAACTCGTCCGCGCCGTTCGGGTGCACGTACGCGGTCCGCAGGCACGTCCCGAACGGCAGCCCCGACCGGACCAGACGGCGGTGCACCTCGACCTCGTCACCGCGGACGAACAGCCGCAGGTCCGGCACCCCGACCGCGTCGATCGCGGCGGCGGTGAACAGGGCGCCGTTGAACAGGGAGGCGATCCCCGGCAGGAACTCCTCGTCGCCGAGTTCGCTGCGGCGGCGGCGCCACTCGACGCCGCGGCGCAGCGGGAACGCCAGCCGGTCGGGGTCGTCGATGTCGCAGACCACCGGCGACACCTCGGCCAGTCCGTGCCGGGTCGCGCAGTCGAGCAGGGTGGCGAGGACGTCCGGTCCGTCGGGGCGGCCGTCGTCGTCGGCGAGCCAGACACGGTCCGCGCCGAGCGAGAGCGCGTACAGCATGCCGAGCGCGAAGCCGCCGGCGCCGCCGAGGTTGTGCTTCGACCCGAGATACGTGGTGGGGATCGGCGTCGACTCGACCAGTTCCCGCACCGCGTCCTCGTCGGCGTTGTCGACGACGACCAGGTGGTCCAGCGGCCGGGACTGGGCGGCGAGAACCGCCAGGGACTCGGCGAGGAGTTCGCGTCGGCGGTGCGTGACGACGACACCGACGATCCGTTCGCTCATTTCGTCTGCCCGGCCTGTTCGCGTTCCATCTCGGCGATCACGTGCCGGACGTGGTCGGCGGCGTCGTCGCCCTCGTAGGAGCGCACGACCTCCTCGATGCCGCCCTGCATGCGGATCCGGCCGTGGTCGATCCACATCGCGCTGTTGCACAGCTGCGCGAGGAACTCGTTGGAGTGGCTCGCGAACACCAGGATGCCGGAGCGTTCGACCAGTGCCTGCAGCCGGACGCGCGCCTTCTTCATGAACTCGGCGTCGACGGCGCCGATGCCCTCGTCGAGCAGAAGGATCTCCGGGTCGATCGAGGTGACGACGCCCATCGCGACCCGCACCCGCATGCCCGTCGAGTACGTGCGCAGCGGCATGTTCAGGTACTCGCCGAGTTCGGTGAAGTCGGCGATCTCGTCCATCTTCGCGAGCATCTGCTTGCGGGTCTGCCCGAGGAACAGGCCGCGGATGATGATGTTCTCGTAGCCGGAGATCTCCGGGTCCATGCCGACACCGAGGTCGAAGACGGGCGCGACGCGGCCGCGGATGTGGGCGCTGCCGCGGGTCGGCTCGTAGATGCCGGACAGCAGCCGCAGCAGCGTCGACTTGCCGGCGCCGTTGTGGCCGACCAGTCCGACCCGGTCGCCCTCCTTCAGCGACATCGTGATGTCGTTGAGCGCCTCGACGACGACGACGTCGGAGTCGGTGCGGCCGATCGCGCCGCCGGCCTTGCCGAGGAACGCCTTCTTCAGCGACCGGGACTTGGCGTCGAAGATCGGGAAGTCGACGCACGCGTTGTGGGTGTCGATGCTGACCTTGCTCACGGTGGACCCCCTAGACCCAGTAGGGCACGCGGGCCCGGTACTTGCGCAGTGCCAGCAGGGCGACCGCCCAGCCGACGACGGTGATCCCCAGCACGATGTACCAGTGGTACAGCTCCTGCGGCTGCCCGATCATCGGCGCGCGCACGATGTCGAGGTAGTGGAACAGCGGGTTGAGTTCGGCGATCTTCGCCCGATCGGCGACCGCGCCGCCCTGCGCCTCGAGGCTCTGCGTCGTCCACATGATCGGCGTCAGCACGAACAGCAGCAGGGTCAGCGACGACAGGATCGGCGCGATGTCCCGGTAGCGGGTCGCGAAGATGCCGAACACGATCGACACCCACAGCGCGTTGAGCACGATCAGTGCGATGGCGGGGATCGCCGCCAGCGACGCCCAGCTCAGGTCCCGCCACACCGCGAACGCGACCACCATGATCACGTAGATCACCAGGTTGTGCGCGAAGAACAGCAGCTGCCGCCACACCAGGCGATATATGTGCACGCTCAGCGCCGACGGCAGCTGTTTGATCAGACCCTCGTTCGCGATGAACACCTCGGACCCCTCGATGATCGAGGCGTTGATGAGGTTCCACACGATCAGGCCGACGGTGACGTACGGCAGGAACTCGTCGAGCGGCATGTCGAGCAGCGCCGCGTACAGGATGCCGATCGCGGTGGCCTGCACGCCGGTGGCGATGGTGATCCAGAACGGACCGATCACCGACCGCCGGTAACGCTGCTTGATGTCCTGCCAGCCCAGGCTGAGCCACAGTTCACGCTGTGCGAACCCGTCGCGGAGGTCCTTGACCGCGCGGCGGAAGGTCTGCGAGTCGGAGGCCGGCGGCGAGGCGGTCGCGGCGGTCTCGGATTCGAGGGCGGATGCTGACACGAGGTCCGAGCCTACCGGCCTGCCGAGAACGCCCCCGCCGCTCGTGCGCACTTCACGGGTGGACGGACCCGCGAACCGCGCACGAGCAGCACACCGCCTACAGGTACTGGCCCGTGCCCGGCTGCGCCTGCTGACCCGGCTGGACGTGAGCGGCGCCACCGAGACCAGGCGGCAGCGCGCCCTGCCGCATCTGCTCGAGCTGCGCCCGCGCCGCCATCTGCTGCGCGAACAGCGCCGTCTGGATGCCGTGGAACAAGCCCTCCAGCCAGCCAACCAGCTGGGCCTGCGCGATCCGCAGCTCGGCGTCGGACGGCACGTTGTCGTCGGTGAACGGCAGCGCGAGCCGTTCCAGCTCCTCGCGCAGTTCCGGCGCGAGACCCTGCTCGAGCTCGCGGATGGACGACTTGTGGATCTCCTTGAGCCGGTTGCGGCTGGCGTCGTCGAGCGGAGCCGCGCGCACCTCCTCGAGGAGTTGCTTGATCATCGTGCCGATCCGCATGACCTTCGCCGGCTGCTCGACCATGTCGGCGAGGGACTCGCCGCCCTGCTCGTCGCCACCGCCCGGTTCGCCGCTGCCGTTGTCCGAGGCCGCGGCGGTCGGGTCCGGCGCCGGGCCGGTCGACGTCAGGGCCACGGGTTGACCGTCGGGTCCGATCACGACGACGTGTTCATTCTCCGGTTGCGTCATGACTCCATCTTGTCGGTTCCAGCGGCGATCCGCTAAGACCCCACGTGACCCGCCGTGCCGCGGCATTTCAGATCGGCTGCCGGGGTGTGCAATCCGTCATCCCGATCGCATCGCGATGAAAACAGGTCTTAGGCTGTCGGGCATGGCTTACGACGTCGCCCGGGTGCGGGGACTGATCCCGTCACTCGGGGACGGATGGATCCATCTCGATCCGCAGTCCGGAATGTTGCACCCCGATTCCGTGTCGACCGCCGTGTCGACCGCGTTCCGTGGATCGGCCTCCTCGCAGGTCGGCAGGCATGTCGGTGCCCGCCGTGCCGCCGAGATCCTCGAGGCCGCCCGCGAAGCGGTCGCGGACCTCGTCGGTGGTGACCCCGCCGGTGTCGTCCTCGGACCGGACCGGGCGACGCTGCTCGCGTGGCTGGCGGAGGCGCTCAGTTCGCGGCTCGGGCTCGGCACCGGTGTCGTGCTGTCGCGGCTCGACGAGGAGGCCAACGTCGCGCCCTGGCTGCGAGTGGCGAACCGCTACGGCGCGCAGGTCCGGTGGGCGGAGGTCGAGATCGACACCTGCGACCTGCCGAGCTGGCAGTTCGCCGAACTCATCGGGCCGACCACCCGGCTGGTCGCGTTGACCGCCGCGTCGCCGATCGTCGGCTCCGCGCCCGACGTCCGGGTCGCGTCGGACCGGATCCACGAGATGGGCGGGTTGATGGTGTGCGACGCCGTCGCCGCCGCCCCGTACGCGCACGTCGACATCCACGAACTCGGCGCGGACGTGCTCGCGGTCAGCGGACCCAGCTGGGGTGGCCCGCAGATCGGTGCGCTGGTGTTCCGCGACCCGGGGCTGATCGACCGGATCCCGTCGATCTCGCTGAACCCGCACGCCACCGGCCCGAGCCGCCTCGAACTCGGCGGCCATCAGTACGCGCTGCTGGCGGGGCTGACGGCGTCCATCGACTACCTCGCGAACCTCGACGAGTCCGCGACCGGATCCCGCCGGGAGCGGCTCGAGACGTCGATCAGCTCGCTGCAGGACTACCACGACCGGCTGTTCGAGCGGCTCCTCGCGTCGCTGCGCCGGCTGCCGCAGGTGACGTTGATCGGCACCTCGTACAGCCGGGTCCCGACGATCAGCTTCACCGTCGCCGGGGTGCCCGCCGAGAAGGTCGCCGTGCACTTCGCCGAACGCCGCATCGGCACGGTCGTCGGCGGCAAGGGCAGCCGCCTGCTCGACTCCCTCGGCGTCAACGAGGAGGGCGGCGCCGTGACGATCGGCCTGGCCCCCTACACGACCCGCTACGAGATCGACCAGCTCGTCCGCGCCGTCGCCTCGCTCGGCTGACCGCGCCCCCACCCCAAAGTTCCGTAATGTCACATCGGCTCACTTGACGCCAGCCGATGTGACATTACGGAACCGGAGGCCTGGTGAATCGGGGATCGGTGGGCAGGGTCAGGCGAGGGTGAGGACGACCTTGCCGACGGTGTCGGCGGAGTCGAGCATCTCGTGGGCGGCGGCGGCCTCGGTGATCGGCAGTTCCGCGTGCACGACCGGACGGACGGTGCCGTCCGCGACCAGCGGCCACAGCTTCCGCGTCACCTCGGTGACGATCTCCGCCTTGCTGGAGCGGCCGGTCTCGGGGCGACCCCGCAGGCCGGTCGCGAAGACCCGGCCCCGCTTGGCGATCAGCTTGCCCAGGTTCAGTTCCCCGACCGCGCCGCCCTGCATGCCGATCACGCAGAGCTGTCCGTCCTTGGCGAGCGCGTCGACGTTGCGGTCCAGGTACTTGGCGCCCATGTTGTCGAGGATCAGGTCGGCGCCGCGCTGCGGGGTGTCGCGGACCGCGGCGACGAAGTCGTCCTCGCGGTAGTTGACGGTGAGCGTCGCGCCGAGGTCGCGGCAGGCAGCGAGCTTGTGCTCGGAACCGGCGGTGACGGCGACCGTGGCGCCGAGTGCAACCGCGACCTGGATCGCGTGGGTGCCGATGCCGCCGCCGCCGCCGTGGATGAGCACCAGCTGCCCCGCGTGCATCCCGCCGATCATCACCAGGTTCGACCACACCGTGCACGCGACCTCGGGCAGCGACGCCGCGGCCACGAGGTCCAGGCCGTCCGGCACCGGCAGCAGCTGGCCCGCCGGGACCACGACCTTCTCCGCGTAGCCGCCGCCGGCGAGCAGCGCGCACACCCGGTCGCCGACCTGCCAGTCGCGCACCCCGTCGCCGACCGCGGCGACGGTGCCGGAACATTCGAGGCCGAGGATGTCGCTGGCGCCGGGCGGCGGCGGATACAGGCCGCGTCGCTGCAGCACGTCGGCGCGGTTGACGGCGGTGGCGGCGACGTCCAGGAGAACCTGGCCCGGACCGGGTGCCGGGTCCGGAACCTCCGCCCACTGCAGGGCCTCGGGGCCGCCGGGACTGGTGACGGTGATCGCATGCATGGCTCGACGCTATCGGTTGTTCCCGCGCAAGCAACTGCAGTCCCGGCCCGGCGGGGCGTTTCGGGCGCTACGGTCACGCGGTGACCTACTTCGGCAACATGCAGAACGAGATCTACTTCGCCGGGCTCGGCGGTGCGGTGCCCGAACTGCCGATGACGGCGGCCGGTCTCGAGGAGCTGGCCCGGCAGCGGCTCTCGCCGGAGGCGTTCGGCTACATCGCGGGCAGCGCGTCCACCGAACGCACCGCCGCGGCGAATCTGGCGGCGTTCGACAAGCACCGGATCGTGCCGCGGATGCTGCGCGGCACCGCCGCGGCGGACGCCCGGGACCTGAGCGTCGAGGTGCTGGGGACCAAGCTCGCCGCGCCGGTGCTGACCGCGCCGGTCGGGGTGCTCGAACTCGTGCACCCGGCCGCGGAGGCCGCGGTCGGGGCGGTGGCGGCGGAACTCGGTGTCGGGTCGGTGCTCTCGACCGCGGCGTCCACCCCGATCGAGACCGTCGCGCAGGTGTCCGGGGACACCTGGTGGTATCAGCTGTACTGGCCGTCGGACGACGGGGTCGCCGAATCGTTGGTTCGGCGCGCCACCACCGCCGGCGCGAAGGCCATCGTGGTCACCGCGGACACTCCCGGAATGGGCTGGCGGCCACGCGATCTCGAACTCGGTCACCTGCCGTTCCTGAAAGCGAAGGGGATCGCAAACTATCTCTCCGATCCGGTGTTCCGGTCCCGGCTGGCCAGTCCGCCGGAGGAGAGCACCGAGGCCATGCAGATGGCGGTGCTGACCTGGGTGTCGATGTTCGGCAACCACGCGATCCGCGCGAACGACATTGCGCGCCTGCGGGAGTGGACGGACCTACCGGTCGTGGTGAAGGGCGTCGTGCACCCCGACGACGCCCGCGCGGTCGTCGACGCCGGTGCGTCCGGTGTGGTGGTGAGCAACCACGGCGGCCGCCAGGTGGACGGCGCGATCGGTGCGCTCGACGCGCTCGGCCCGGTCGCGGCGGCGGTGGGGGAGCGGGCGACGGTGCTGCTCGACTCCGGGATCCGCAGCGGCGCCGACGTCATCAAGGCACTCGCCCTCGGCGCGGACGCGGTGCTGTACGGGCGGCCGTGGGTGTACGGGCTGGGAATCGCCGGTGCGGACGGCGTCCGGCACGCGCTGCGGATGCTCCTCGCCGACCTCGACGTCACCCTCGGCCTGGCCGGCTTCGCGTCGGTCGCGGAACTGGACACGTCAATCCTGAGCGGCGACTGATCGGCGGATCGGTCACTAGACTGGCCGGGTGGCAGTAGAGATCGCAGACGCGGAGGACGCGTCCCCCCGGTGGCTCGACGCCGTGGAGATGCGGGCGTGGCGCGGATTCATCGACGGCAGTCAGCGCCTGATGGAGGTGCTCAACCGGGAACTGCAGTCCCGGCACGACATCTCCCTCGCCGACTACCGGATTCTGGTCATGCTCTCCGAGTCGCCGGACGGGTCCGTGCGGATGAGCGAGCTGGCGGACGGGGTGCTGTCCTCCCGCAGCCGGTTGACCCACCAGGTGCGGCGGATGGAGTCGGAGAACCTGGTCACCCGCAGCACCTGCGTCGAGGACGGCCGCGGCGTCCTCGCCCTGATCACCGACGCCGGCCGGGCGAAACTGGCCGAGGCGGCGCCGACGCACGTGCGCGGCGTGCGCAGCTACCTGATCGACCTGCTCGACGCCGACGAACTCGTCGGAGTGGCGACGGTGTTCGACAAGGTCGACGCCGCGCTCGACGCCCGTCCCGACGCCTGAGACGCGCGCCGGTTCGTCCCACACCGCCCCCGGCGGCTAGGATTCGCCACGGAAGCGTGGCAGAGCGGCCGAATGCACTCGCCTTGAAAGCGAGCTTGGGTAAAACCAACGGGGGTTCAAATCCCTCCGCTTCCGCCAAGGGCCCCGACCTGGCATCTCCAGGTCGGGGCCTTTTCGTTGGCCTCGGGTGGTTGCCGACCCGGGAAGGCCGCGGCCGGGGTGTCCCGCGCGACCGCGGAGGGCTGTCGGTGGCCGCTGCGACACTGGTGCCCGAACTGTCAGGAGGCGGACATGCGCAAGGTACCGGGCGGCTGGATCGGCGCCGCGATCGTTCTGGTGTTGGTGCTGAGCCTGTGGATGCTGATCCTCGGTGCCATCGTGCTGGGCGTGGTCGGCTGGGGCTCCTACAAGCTCGGCAGCGCCGCCCTCGCGCGCCGCCGCGACCGCCTGAACGGCGAACGCGCCCAGGCGTCGGCGCTCGCTGCTCGCGCGCAGATCCAGCACGAGCAGTACCTCGCCGGCGACGACCGCGGCGTGTACGGCGAGTACCGTCCCGCGTCGCTCGTGTGAAAGGCTCGCGCCCATGACGCGATTGGTGGCAGCAACCGCCGTGGTCGTCGCCGCCGGACTTGCCGTCCGGTGGCTGCGCTCGGGTACCGCGATGAGCACGGAAGCCTGGGCCGAGGATCCGATCGGACCGGACGAGCTCGCCGGATAGGCGGCCCGACGCTAGCCCGGTGTGTTGATGTACGTCTCGATGGCCTGCTGGGCCTTCGGGTTCCCGTTTCCGATGCCGACGATGGCGCCGATGGCTGCACCGGTCGGGGCACCGATCATGCAGCCGGCGAGGCTGCCCGGGAACATCGATATGCAGCCGATGCCGAGGCCGATCGCCGCGCCGATCGCGGTACCCGCGGCACCGCCCTGCGCCCAGCCCAGCCCCAGTTCGGCGAGCATGTTGTCGAGGGCCTGCTGCTTCGTGAGCGGCGGCGGAGGCGGTGCCGGATCCGCGTACGCGGTACCCGCTCCGACGAACAGTGCTCCGGCGACCAGGGCCGTTGCCGACATCTTCGTAATCGACTTCATCGCGATCCCCACCTTGCGGACGAAGAGACGAGTTGAACGAGACGAGTTGGGTCGACTGTAGTCCCGTCATCGCCGTCCGGAAAGCGAATGACGGCACCGTTATCGTCCTGCTGCGTCAGGAGGTGCGGGTGCGGACTCGCTCGTGTGGCCCGTGCCGGGTTGGGGAGCGCGCCAGAACTATTTGGTTTCAAAAGCGTTCGTAATCCTTCAGGACGCCTGCCGCATCGTCATCCCGCCGAGTTCGATGACGTACTCGTTCGCGGGTTCGTCGAAGCGCACGGTGTAGGTGGTCGGGTACCAGCCGGACTTCGCGTATGCCGCGGGTTGCTTGACCTGCTCGTCGACGCTCTGCTTCGTGAGCATCCACTCGCGGGTCATCATCGGCTCGAGAAACGTGTAGGCGCCGTCCCAGGATCCGGCGATCAGCACCTGCCGGAAATCGAATCCGGGCGCGATTCCCGCTGCGCCGTCGAACCAGTGCAGCCCCATGTCGGGCACCGTGTTCATGGCCGGTATCCCGGGTGGGGCCATGTATCCGGTCGGCATGTACTGCGCCGGTGGAACATTCGATGCACGAGGAACGAAATCGACTCGCATGGGCGTGATCTCGCCGACCGCCGCCGCGTCGATCATGTAGAAGTGCATGTCGAAGTGCGGCTTGGTGAACACCCCGGCAGGTTCGTGCCCGTGCGGGTTCCAGTCGAGGGTGAGGTGGTCGAACACCGTGGCCGGGGCGCCCTGCGGCAGTGCTAGCTGGAAGGTCTGCATCGGCACGTCGGCGGCCGTGGTCAGCCCGTCCAGTGCGGCCGGCGTCATCCGAATCCCGGTCGCGGCCGGGGTGCCGTCAGCGCCGACGGTGACGTACGAGTGCGCGCTTCCGTTGCCGACGTTCACGACAGGGCCGTTGAGGGTGTCGCCGGTCGCGGCCTCGGCGGGATCGGAGGCGCAGGCGCTGCCGACTGCGAGGGTCGCGCAGGCGGCGAGTGCGACGCCCGCGGACCGGAAACGAGGACGAATTCGCATGATGCACCTCGGTTGATGGAGGGATCGGCGCGACAATCCTAACTCCGCATCGGTGGACGTTCCTGCCGAACGGCGTTCTGAACTGGGAAGTTTCGCGTGGTAACGATCTTCTTACGCGGGTGCCATGTTCTGGTCGACCGTCCGACAACGAGATGGGGCAACGGGATTCGTCTCGCACTGCGGGCCCCCGGCACATCCGCTACCGTGGCCCGCAGCGGTCCGTCCGCAACCCGGCGGGGTGCCGCACGAGGTGGGCTCATGAAGCTACTCGCGACCTTGGCTCTGTCCGTGGTCCTGTGCGGCCTGATCACTCCCTCGGCCGGGGCCGGACCCCGTGGGCCGTCCCTGCGGGAGGCCGCGGCCGTCGACCACGTCACGATGCTCACCGACCGCCGCGCCGCCGTCTTCGTGCACTCGCCGTCGATGCGCGAGACCGTGCAGGTCCAGGTGCTGCTGCCGCCGCCGGGTACCGGTCCACGGCCGACCCTCTACCTCCTCGACGGTGCCGGTGGTGGCGAGGAGTCGAACTACCGGGAAAGTACCTGGACGCAGCGGACCGACGCCGTCGACTTCTTCGCCGACAAGCCCGTCAACGTGGTGCTGCCGGTCGGCGGGACCGGCAGCTACTACACCGACTGGTTGCGGCCCGATCCGACACTCGGCGTCGACGAGTGGGAGACGTTCCTGACGCAGGAGTTGCCGCCGATCGTCGACGCCCGGTTCGCCGGCAACGGCGTCAACGCGATCGCCGGGCTGTCGATGGGCGCGCACGCCGCCCTGAACCTGGCCACCCGGCACCCCGACAGGTTCGCGGGCGTGGCCGCGTTCAGCGGCTGCGCGGACAACGGGCAGTCGAACTCCCGGCTGTCGGTGCGGGCCACCGTCGCGTGGAAGGGCGGCGACGCCGACAACATGTGGGGCCCGGACGGCGACCCGGCGTGGGCGGCGAACGATCCGATGCGGAATGCGGAAGCGTTGCGCGGTAAGCAGATCTACGTCTCCACCGGCAACGGTGCCGTGGGCCTGCTGGACGATCCGACGACCGTCGACGGCCTCAGCGCGATGACCCTGGGCGCCGCACTCGAGGCGGCCGCGCTGCAGTGCACCCGTCTGTTCGACACCCGACTACGCGACCTCGGTATCCCCGCGACCTTCCGCTACCGGGACACCGGCACGCATTCGTGGCCGTACTGGCAGCAGGACCTGCACGACGCGTGGCCCACGCTGGCCCGCGCGCTGCGGGTCTGAGCCACCGTCAGGACTGCACGAGGTCGCGGCCGGTGCCGGTCGCGAACTTGAGGAACGCGTCGTTCTCGTCCGGGTCGCCGATCGTGACCCGGACCCCGTCCACGCCGTAGGGGCGCACCAGGACACCCGCTTCGGCGCTGGCCTCGCCGTACGCGGCGGCCAGCTCGCCGAGCGGCAGCCACACGAAGTTGCCGTTCGACTCGGGCACCTCGTAGCCGGCGGCGAGCAGCGCCTCGCGCACCCGGGTCCGTTCGGCGGCGACGGCGTCGGTGCGGGCGAGCAGCTCGGCGGACGCGGACAGGGACGCGACCGCCGCGGCCTGAGCGACGACGCTGACCGCGAACGGGGTGTGCACCTTGCCCAGTGCGGCGACGATCGCCGGATCCGCGACCGCGTAGCCGACCCGCAGGCCCGCCAGGCCGTACGCCTTGGAGAACGTCCGCAGCACAACGACATTCGATCGCCCCTCGGCGAGGGCGACACCGTCCGCGATCGGCGTGCCCGCGTCGTCGCCGGGACGCACGTACTCGAAGTACGCCTCGTCGAGCGCGACCAGCACGTGCGCGGGGACCTTGTCGAGGAACGCGGTGATCTCGGCCGCGCTCAGCGTCCGGCCGGTCGGGTTGTTCGGGTTGCAGACGAAGATCAGCCGGGTGCGGTCGGTGACCGCGGCCGCCATCGCGTCCAGGTCGTGCGCGTGATCGGCGGTCAACGGCACCGGCACCGGGGTGGCGCCGGCGACCTTCGTCACCACCGGGTAGGCCTCGAACGAGCGCCACGGGAAGATCACCTCGTCGCCGGTGCCGGCCGCGATCTGCACCAGCTCCTGGCACAGGCTCACCGACCCGCAGCCGATGGCGACCCGATCCGCGCCGACGCCGAGCGCCGCGCCCAGCGCCTCCCGCAACACGGCATTGGTGTTGTCCGGGTAGCGGTTCGCGCCCGCGGCCGCCTCGGCGATCGCCGCCGCCACCGACGGCAGCGGGCCGGAGGTGATCTCGTTGCTCGCCAGCTTGATGGCGCCGGGGAAGCTGCGCCCGGGCACGTAAGCGGGGAAATCGGCCAGGTCGGGGCGGATGCGTGCGGTCACGGGGTCCAATTATGCGCGGCCCGGAAAACTGGTGGGGGCGCGGTCGCCCGCCGCGTGCCAAGGTGGACGTATGTCGGGAATCTTCACGGACGGCGCGGTCCTCCGTGCCGGCGGGGAGCAGCGCGACGATGCTCCCGAGCGAGTGCCCTTGACGGCCGTCGCCCCGGACGGACCCGCGCGCGGCGGAGTCGTCGTCCTGTACGAGTCCCGCGCACTGTCCGATGCCCTGCTCGACCTGATGCGGCTGCTCGCAGGCGAGGGCTGGCTGGTCGTCGCACCGGACCTGTTCCACCGCGAGCCGGCGCACAGCGACGTCGAGGTCTTCGGCGACGCGCTGTTCGCCGACTTCGACGCCACGTTCGACTGGCTCGTCGCGCGCGGGGTGTACCCGGACTGCGTCGGGGTGCTCGGGTTCGACGACGCGGGCACCGCGGCGCTGCTGGTCGCCACCAACCGCCCGATCGGCGCCGCGGTCAGCGTCGCCGCCCGCGGCATCGTCGCGCGGCTCGGTGCGGACGTGCCCGCACTCGTCGACGCTGCCCGCGAACTGCAGGCGCCCTGGCTCGGGCTGTACGGGGAGGACGATCCGCAGACCCCGCCCGAACAGGTGGAGGCGCTGCGGGACGCCGTCGCGAAGGCCCCGGTCGCGACGAACGTGGTCAGCTACCCGGGCCTCGCGCATCGAGCGGACGAGCCGCCGCGCCTGACGCCCGACGTTGAGGAGGGCGATCCGATCCTCGACGCGCACCAGCGGATCCTCGGCTGGTTCGACAGCAACCTGCGATAACGCGGGGGTGACCAGCCGTTTTGCAGAATCGAGCGGACCCTGTGTAATCTTTCGTCCCGGCGGTTCGAAAGGACCTGAGCCTAGGAAGCGTGCCAGAGCGGCCGAATGGGACTCACTGCTAATGAGTTGTCCTCCTTACAGGGGACCGGAGGTTCAAATCCTCTCGCTTCCGCCATGTCAGCTTGCTGGCACCGTCGGTTCACGGACCGACACAACTGAAGACCTGCGCCCGTAGCTCAACGGATAGAGCATCTGACTACGGATCAGAAGGTTAGGGGTTCGAATCCCTTCGGGCGCACAACCGACATCCCCGTCACCACCAGGTGGCGGGGATGTCGCGTATCCGGGCATCGGACGTCGCTGCCGAACGGGCAGTTGCCGGGGGTGGCACTCGACCGAGTGCCGAGCCGGCAACCGCCCGTTCGGGGCTCACGTCAGGCGCGGGTGCGCTTGGCCAGCCCGACCGCGGTGTCGACCAGAAGGAACCCGAGCAGGCTCAGCCCGAGCAGCGGGACGAACCAGCCGACCGCGACCGCCGCGACCGCCACGCCGACCGCGACGGCCGTATGCACCTGCCGGAGCGTGCCGCGCACCGGGGGCCTTCCGACCGCCCAATCCGAGCCGCGGGTCGGGCGGCGACGCCACCACAGGATGTAGCCGCGCACGATCACCGTCACCAGCGCGACCGCGAGCGCGGCCAGTGCGAGCTGGTTGAGCAGCCCGAACTGCAGACCCATGTGCAGCTGGATGCCCCACGACGTCAGCTTCGCGGCCAGCGGCCACGACGCGAACCGCAGCAGGTCGGTGACCTGCCCGGTGGCGCCGTCGACGGCGATCGAATCTGTGGCGAACACCCACGGCTGCCGCGTCTCGGCGACGGTGAACGCGGTCGTCGCGTCCGCGGGGATCGAGGCCTCGACGGCACGGTCGACCCCGTTCTCGCGGGCGACGGTCAGGACGGAGTCGACCCGGTCGACGTTCGTGCCCGCAATCGAGGTGTCCGCAGGCGCGTGGGGTGCCCCGTCGTGGCCGTCGTGGCCACCGCCGGTACCGGTTGGTGCGGCGCCGAGGGTCTTGTCGAGGGCCGGGGTGGTCCAGCTCAGCGCCGAGCGCAGCTCCGAGACGTTCTCACCGGCGTACTTCGACCACGTCAGCCCCGTCGCCGACAGGAACACCAGACCCACGGCGATCCAGACACCCACGGCCCCATGCCAGCCCAGCGTGCGACCGCGTCCCGTCGCCGAGCGGTCCACGGTGAGCAGCCGTGCGGTCGCGCCGTCACGGGCACGGGCCTTGCGGTAGCGGTCCCACCACAGGTACACGCCGCCGAGGGCGATCACCCACATCCACGACGAGGCGAGTTCGCTGTAGATCCGGCCCGGCTCACCCAGGTGCAGATGCCGGTGCAGCTGCGAGATCCAGGTGCGCATCGGCAGCGCGCTGCTGCTGCCGTACACCACGAGCTCGCCGATCGGCTGCGCCGTCGCCGGGTCGACGAACACCGACAGCCGCTCGGATTCGCCGAGCGAGGGGTCGGTGAACAGGACGCGGGTGGTGTCGCCCGGTTCCGGGGCCGGGCGGACGGCTGCGACGGTCAGGTCGGGACGCACCCGTTCGGCCGCGCGGACCTGTTCGGCCACCGGGCGGGCCGGGCCGGTGGACTCGACGTGCAGGTAATCGCGGTAGACGACCTGCTCGAGGGTGGGTGCGATGGCGTAGAGGGCGCCGCTGACGGCGGCGACCAGGATGAACGGTGCGACGAGGATCCCCGCGTAGAAGTGCAGGCGCATCATCAGCGGCCGCAGCGTGCGCCGCCGGCCGGGCGGCGCGGCGTCGGGGGAGGGGGCGGGGATGGCCCGCTCGATGTCGGGTGCGGACATGAGGTGTCTCGATTCGGGTCGGCTCGTCGTGTCGGCTGATCCGCGCGGGCGCAGGCCGGAGCGGTCGCCGGGACGCGGCGAGCGGGAACACCGCGGCGGCGGACGACACGGGACGGTCGGCTGCGCCGGGCGTTGTCGGATGCCACCGGGACGCGGGCGCGATGCGCTGCGTGACCGCGCGCGTCGATGTCGCAGTCCCGGTGGAGGAGAAGGGCACGCGAAAGGGCGCCGTCCCGGATCGGTTCCGCGGCGGCGGGTTTCGTGTGGTCAGGCGGGGAGGGGTGGCCCTCGGGTGCCGAGGCGGGCACCGACGAGCAGCCAGCGTTCGAGGCGCGGCCGGTAGGGCGGGGCGGACGGCGTCCGCGGCACATCGACAGGGACGGTGGCGAACGGTGCCGGGAGGATCGCGCGCAGGGAGGCGACGGCGCGGGCGCAGCCGCGTCCCCCGCCGCGGATCAGGACCGCCGACACCGACACGGCGACCGCGTGCGCGGTCAGCATCGCGGGGGTGAACTGGGTGCCGTGATGGGCGCCGGCGCCGACCGTCAACGCGGCGTGGCCGACGACCTGACCGACCGTCAGTGCGGCGGCGAGGAAGGGCAGTTCGTGGGTGCGCACGCGGGCCGCGGACACCAGCGCGCCGACGGCGGCGCACGCCAGCACCAGCAACACCACGGCGCTTTCGGAGGGGGCAGCCCCACCGCCCATCGCGTGGGCGGCGACGGCGACGGTGCCGGACACGGAGCCGGCGAAGCCGCCGCGCATCCGCGCGAAGGCCGTCCGACGTGTCGTCACGCCGCGAAGACTACAAGTGCGCGGCTACCAGCGCGAATGTCCGGTTCGCCGGGGTTGCGTCGGATGGTGCTCGACGACCGTGGCGACCGCCCGTTCGGTCACCAGCTGCAGCCGCAGGTTCCGGTCAGCGACTGCACCTGGAAGCACTCGCCGCAGGTGCTGACCAGCTCGCGGCGGCGGCTGCGGTCCCGCTTCTGGGCCTTCGCCCGTGCCAGCACCACGCTCGGTGCCAGTGTCGCGACGCCGCCGTCGGCGGGCAGGTCGATCGCGGCGAAGTGGCGGTAGCACCGCAGGCGTTCCTCGGCGGCGTGCAGTTCGAGATCGTGGGGGTCGATCCCGTAGGTGGCACGCACCGCCTTCGCGTAACCCTCGCCGACGGTGCCGTTGACACTCACACACAGCGAGGACAGCAACGGTTCACCGCGGTCGGCGCAGTCCCCGCCGACCCGGCTGAGGGTCTTCCCGATCCAGTTCTGCAGCAGGTTCCGGGTCCGGACGCCGGACCGCTCCTGGATGGTGTCGGCGAGTTCCTGGTAGGTGAGGGTGCGCTGGTAGGTGCCGGCCACTTCGATCAGGACGAGGCGAGCCTCGGCGGACCAGATCTCCTGATTGTCGGCCATCGAAAACCTCCTGGGGCTGTCATCCGATCAATCCCATTCTGTGACCAATGTGTTATCGGCCACGTCGGTTTCGCGGTTCCCGACCGCAGACGGCGTGGGTGGTTCACAATGTCGCTCCCGCCCGCCGCCGACGCGTGCTCGACCGCTCCGAGGACGACGCGCTGGACGCGGATCGGTGCCTCCGCTGCTGATCGGGTCGACGTCGCTTACCGTAGACAGGTGACCAATGCAGCTCAGGGCGCCGACACCGTCTGGCCCGCGGTTCTCACGTGGCGGGCACACAACGCGCCTCGGATGGAGTCGGTGCGAGTGCAGTTGGTGGGCAACCGGATCAAGGCGTCCGGCCGGATCATCGGCGGGCAGTGCGCCGATCACCCCGCGTTCAGCGCCTCCTACGACCTCGTCACCGACGAGGCCGGGGTGACCCGACGCCTGTCGCTGCGGGCCAGCCTGGCAGCCGGGGAACGGCACGTGTCGATCAGCCGGGACGCCGAGGGGTACTGGATGGTCGAGGACGGCACCAACCATCACCGGTCCGCGTTCGGCGGCGCCCTCGACGTGGACGTGGTGCTCAGCCCGTTCTTCAACACGCTGCCGATCCGCCGGTTCGGGATGCAGCACGACTCCGAGGACATCCAGGTTCCGGTGGTCTACGTGTACCTGCCCGACCTGAGCGTGCGGCCTGCGGACCTGACCTACAGCTCGGGTCCCGACGGCATCCACGTGCTGTCGCCGGTGTCGAGCTCGTCGGTGACCGTCGACGCGGACGGCTTCATCCTCGACTACCCGGGGCTCGCCGAGCGGATTTGAGCGCTTCGCGTCCGTGCGTGATCTCACCCCGGTGAGGGTGAAATTCCCTCACAGGGTGCGCAGCGCTCCGCCTCGCCTGCCGGCGTCCCGCAGGGCCTCGGCCCAGCCCGGGCCGCCGATCTCGATGTCGGTGATGTCCCAGCGGTCGAGGTCGTCGTGCCGCCTCCGTGCCCGGTACCCCGCCTCGACCAGCGCCTCGGTGCTGCCCGAGTCGGCCAGGGCGCGGCGGGCGTCGGTCAGCAGCGCCAGGGCCTCGTCCAACGCGACCGTCAACGCCTGCGCGTTCGCCTCGCACATCGCCCGCACCAGCCTCGGGGCGGTGCCGGCGACGCGGGTGCCGTCCCGGTAGGAGCCGGCCGCCAGCGCCAGCGCCAGGTCGCCGCCGGACGCCGCGGTGACGGCGAGCGCCTCGGCCAGCAGGTGCGGCAGGTGGGAGATCCGCGCGACCGCCGAGTCGTGTTCGGCGGCCCCGGCGGGCACCACCACGGACCCGCAGTCGAGGGCCAACCGCGCGACCGAAGTCCAGGCGGCCGGGTCGGTGTCGTCCTCGGCGGCGACCACCCACACCGCGCCGCGGAACAGGTCGACGTCCCCGGCCGACCATCCGGACTGTGCGGTGCCTGCCATCGGGTGCCCACCCACGAAGTTCGCGGCCAGGCCGTGCCGTCGGACGGCGTCGAAGACCGAGCCCTTCACGCTGACCACGTCGGTGAGTATGCAGTCGGGGGCGTGCGCCGCGACCTGCGTCAGGACGGCGTCGAGCGCCGGTTCGGGCACCGCGACCACCAGGATGGCGCCGGTGTCGCGGGCCCGGGTCAACGCGGTCTGCAGGTCGGTGTCGGCGTCGTAGCCGTCCGCGCGGGCGCCCTCGACCGGGTCGGCCGACCGGTTCCAGCCCCACACGGTGCGGCCCGCCGCGGCCGCCGCCCGCACGAGTGATCCGCCGATCAATCCGAGGCCGAGCACACACACCGGACGATCAGCAGATTCAGCAGACACCCGGATAGGTTGGCACATTTCCCCGTCGGACTTCATGTAGGGGCCGCGCGCGGACTACGGTTGCCGCATGGCTGCACAGCGCGCGGGGAACAACGCCCCCTCGGACCGGTTCGAAGACCTCGAAGGCTTCGGTGTGGCAGTGGTGCTCGACGACGGGAAATGGAAGTGCACGGCCCTGACCGCGGCCGCACTGACCAGCCTCGATCAGGCCGAGAAGGAGCTGCTCGAGATGCGCGCGTCGGGCGCGGTGTTCGGCCTGCTGGACGTCGACGAGGAGTTCTTCGTCATCCTGCGGCCCGCACCGACCGGGACGCGGCTGCTGCTGTCCGACGCGACCATGGCCCTCGACTACGACATCGCCGCCGACGTGCTCGAGGCGCTGAACATCGAGGCCCCCGACATCGACCCCGACGACCTCGACGACATCGAGCCGTGGGAGGAGGGCGACCTGGGCGTACTCTCCGACCTCGGTCTGCCGGAACCGGTACTCGGTGTGATCCTCGCGGAGACGGACCTGTACCCGGACGAGCAGCTGACGATGATCGCGCAGCGGCTCGGCTTCGGCACGGAGCTGACCGCGGTACTCGACGCCGCGCCGCGGTAGTGACGCTGTCGCAGTCGCCGCTCGCGCGCGACGAGGCGATGGTGCGTGCCGCGATCGAGGCCGCCGCCGCTGCCGGGGACGCGGACGTCCCGGTCGGGGCGGTCGTGTTCGACGCCGACGGGATCGAGCTCGCGCGGGCGGCGAACGCCAGGGAGGCGTATGGCGACCCGACCGCGCACGCGGAGATCCTGGCGTTGCGGCAGGCCGCGAAGGTGCACGGGGACGGCTGGCGGCTCGAGGGTGCCACCCTCGCGGTGACGCTGGAGCCGTGCACGATGTGCGCGGGCGCGCTGGTGCTGGCGCGGGTGTCGAGGGTCGTGTTCGGGGCGTGGGAACCGAAGACCGGGGCAGTCGGGTCGTTGTGGGACGTGGTCCGCGACCGCCGGCTCACCCACCGCCCACAGGTGCGCGGCGGGGTCCTCGAGGCCGAGTGTGTGACGCTGCTCGACGACTTCTTCCGCACCCACCGCTGACGGCGACCTGCTCGTCGGCGGGTGCCGGGCTCAGTGCGGGAGGAGGCCCGCGACGAGCGCGTCGACGATCTCGTCGGTCGAGGTGTCGGGCATCAGCGGTGTGGTGAGCCGGTCCAGGAGGAGCCCGTCGACGGCGTAGTGGAACAGCGCGATCTCGCGGGCGCCGCCGGGCAGGCCGGCCGCGGTGTTGAATGCGACGTCCGCTTCGAAGCCCGATCGTCCCCACTCCGACATCATCGCCGCGACTTCCGGGCGCCTCGTGCTCTCGAGTCGCAGTTCGAAGAGTGCCATGGTCACCTCCCGGTTCTCGGTCAGCCGGCGCACGATGTCGCGCAGGTAGTCGGCGAACAGTTCGCGGCTCGGCTCCCTGTCCGCGAGGGTGGCGAGGACGTCCGCGTCGGGCGTCAGGCGCTCACCGATGCGTTCCACCAGTCCGGCGATGAGCTCGTCCCGGCTGCGGAAGTAGTTCGAGGCCGTGCCCAGGGGCACGCCCGCCTCGCGATCGACCGCCCGGTGGGTCAGCCCCCGAGCGCCCTGATTCGCCAGAACCGTCAGGCCTGCGTCGGCGAGCAACTGCCGACGCTCCTCGTTGCGCGCCATGGAAAACATGCTAGCCGAACCACGACACCTGTTGTACATTGTCATTCACGACAGTTGTAGTGATTGGAGTTGGAATGCGTGAACTCGTGTACTACGTCGCCACCAGCCTCGATGGTTACATCGCCGGTCCCGAAGGTCAGTTCGATGCGTTCATCCTCGAGGGCGACCACATGGCCGACCTCGCGCGCTTCGCCGACGCACTCCCCACCGACGGCGCCGAGCATCTCGGCATCGCTCAGCCGCGTACCGGGTTCGACACCGTGCTCATGGGGTGGAACACCTACGCCGCCGGGCTGCCCGACGGCGTGACCAGCCCGTACCGCCATCTGCGGCAGATCGTGTTCTCGCGCAGCAACACCGCCGACGCCGAGAACCTGGAGGTGACCGATGCCGATCCGGTGGAGTTGGTGCGTGAACTGAAGCGCTCGGACGGCGCGGACATCTGGCTGTGCGGCGGCGGCAAACTGGCCGGCCGGCTCGCCGGCGAGATCGACCGGCTGATCGTCAAGCGCCATCCGGTGCTCTTCGGGGCCGGCATTCCGCTGTTCGACGGGGTCGCGTACCTCCCTGTCGTGTTCGACGTGGTCGACACCCGTGCGTTCGCCTCCGGGGTCGAGGTCGTCGAGTACGCGCCGCGGCGCTGACGGGCCGGGTCGGCCGGTGCCGGTTGACCTGCGGATTTAGTGCCGTGCGGTCGAGTCGGGTAAAGTCACCAGCGGTGGCGTGTCCGAGCGGCCTAAGGAGCACGCCTCGAAAGCGTGTGACGGGTAACCCCCGTCCGAGGGTTCAAATCCCTCCGCCACCGCCAAAGCTCCCCACCTGTGTACGCAGGTGGGGAGCTTTTTTCATGGACAGAACCGTCGGGCTGGTCGGGAGAACGCGAGAACGACCACCCCTCGAGGCCGCGGCGAGACTCACCGAATGCGCGCCGACAGGCCGGTCGGCGCGACCGAATGCCTAGCCGGCGCGGCGACTGTACGGCGCCTCGGCATCCCTGATGACGTCTCGCATGACGTCGTAGCCGCAATCGGCGGCCGTGCCTGCGGCGATCACCACGAGTGCCACGCGGCGGCCGCTGTCCCCGAAGACGTACATCTGGTTCGTGGGTTGGCCGGGGAGTGGGCCGGTGACCGTTATCCCGTCCCACTCGTCGATACCACGCTGCCTGACGCTGATTGCGTTCCAGTCGAACGCAATTCGCGTGACATGCCCGAGGCGGATCGTGAGGGCGGTGGCCAGATCGTGGAGTTCGGTCGTGAGATTGGTGGTCCACGGCCACCAGGCCCCATCCACTGCGGTTCGGTGCTCCGCCCGTGGGGTCAGCAGTAGCCGAGAGGTTCGAGTGGTCGGGGCGAACGGCTGCCGGTTGGCCGGAGTCGGTGTGTGTCGTCCCATGTCGAAATGCGATGGGATGCGGGAAGGCGTCATGACGACGCTCCTTCGAAGCCGCGAATCGGCTGTTGATTTCCAATCGGTGCAGACCGAAGTGATGTCAATTCCGGTTCACGGTGCGTCCGATGCCTCAACTGTACAGCGCCCGCGAGGCGCCGAGACCGTGGTCGCCGCCGGTGAGTGTCCGTCGAAGGGACCGATTTTCCCCGGACCGGCGGTGACGCGCGCGTCGATCTGGTAACCATGTGGCCGTGAACAAGGCTTCGATCGTGATTCCCCTCGCCGGTGCAGCGGTGCTGGCGCTCGCCGGCTGCTCGTCGGACGACTCGTCTTCCTCCTCCGGCGCCACCGAGGACGGCCTGCGGGCCGCGGTCGACGCCCAGTACGCGAACCTGCAGAAGGCCGACTGGTCCGCGGACTACGACAACCTGTCCGCGCGGTGCCAGGAGAAGTTCGGCCGGGAGGAGTACGCCACGGCCGCGGCGACGGCATACGCCGGCCGCGACTTCTCCGGGGCGCAGGAGGTCGCCATCACCATGGACGGGGAGTCGGCCACCGTGGTCGCGACCTCGTTCGACGGCAAGGGCAGCAAGGCGCCGATGACGTGGACATACGTGGACGGGCAGTGGAAGTTCGACAACTGCTGACACCTCGCTCACCGGTTGCCCCTCGGGCTCCGCGCGCATCGTGACGCCCCCACGACCTTGAAAGCTCAACTATTCTGGCCGTCATGACCAAGCGCTGGTGGATTCTCGGTGGAATCGTCGTCGTCGCGCTCCTCGCGCTCGTCGCAGGACCGTGGGTGTACGGGAACTGGATCGCGGAGGACGACGCCCCGGCCGCGTCGGTGTCCACGGAAGGCGCACAGACGGCGCAGGGCGACGTCAACGGTCAGTGGACCGTGGTCGCGGGCGCGGAGCCCAACAAGACCGCCGCCGGCTACACCGTCCACGAGATCCTCAACGGCGCCAGCGTCACCGTCGTCGGCACCACCGGCGACGTCTCCGGCTCGGCGACCGTCGAGTCCGACAAGCTCACCGCCGCCGAGGTCGTCGTGCAGGTCGCGTCCGTCAAGACCGACAGCGCCCGCCGCGACGGCCAGTTCACCGGCAACGTGATGAATGCCGCGCAGTACCCGACCGCGACCTTCACGCTCGACGGTCCGGTCGACCTGTCCGCGGTGCCCACCGACGGCACCGCAGGCACCGTCACCGCGACCGGCACCCTCACCCTCAAGGGCACTTCGCGCCCGGTCAGCGTCGACGTCGAGGTGCTGCGCTCGGGGAACGAGCTGATCGCCTCCGGTGCCATTCCCGTCACCTGGACCGACTTCGGTGTCACCCCGCCGTCGCTCGGGTTCGTCACCGTCGACGGCACCGGCACCGTCGACTTCCTGGTCAGCCTGCAGAAGTAGGCGTCCACCCGGGTGGGCCGAAGACGTAGCCGAACTTGTGCCGCCACGAGTCGGCGGCGCGCACGTCCCGGGCGATGGCCGCGTACTCGTGGCCCTGCAGGGTGAGGATGTTGTATGTGCCGACGGGTTTGGTCAGCCCGTACGTCGGCCGGTGCGTCTCCTCCCGGAAGGTGCCGAACATCCGGTCCCAGAGGATCAGGATTCCCGCGTAATTCCGGTCCAGGTACTCCGGGTCACAGCCGTGGTGGACCCGGTGGTGCGAGGGTGTGTTGAAGACGAACTCGATCGGCCGCGGTAACCGGTCGACGTGCTCGGTGTGCACCAGGAACTGGTAGACGCGGTTCGCCGAGAACCCGACGAACACCATCCACGGCGGCATCCCGAGGAGCGGCAACGGGAGCCACATCAGGATCTCGCCGCTGTCGTTCCACTTCTGCCGCAGCGCGGTCGCGAAGTTGTAGTACTCGCTCGAGTGGTGCGCCTGGTGGGTGGCCCACACGATCCGCACCCGGTGCGCGATCCGGTGATACCAGTAGAACAGCAGGTCGACGCCCACGATCAGGATCACCCACGTGTACCAGGCGTCGGGCGGCAGGTGCCACGGCGCGAGGTATGCCCAGATCGCCGCGTAGCCGACCAACGCGAGTGCCTTCCACGCCGCGCTCGTGGCGACCGACACCAGCCCCATCGAGATGCTCGTCCGCGCGTCCCGGCCCTGGTAGCCACCCTTCGGTGGGTGCGTGCGCCCGGCCTCGTCGATCTCCGGTTCGGCGAGGTAGCGGGCCGCGACCCACTCCAGCACCAGGAACAGCACGAAGAACGGGATCGCGAGCGCGACCGGGTCACGCAGCGGCTGCGGCAGAGAATTCCACAGGTCGGGCACCGAGAACATGCAAGCAGTGTGGACCCGTCGGCCGCCCGCGATCCAGGGAATGGCGGACGCAATGCGGCGGTGCCCGGTTCCCCTGGGGACAAGCCCCTGTGCAGCGCCGCCGCCGCGCCGATCCCGCCGATAGCGTGCCGGTGACGTGAGCGGAGGGGGACCGGATGGACGGGGAGATGCGCGTCGACGCCGACGCGGTGGTCGCGCTGGCGCGGGAGCTGGCGGCAGCCGCGGACGCGGTGGCCGGTGGTGATCCGGGGAGACCGGTCGGATCGGCCGCGGAGGCGCTGCCGGGATCGGACACCGCCGCCGCGCTCGCGCCGCTGTCCGCCGCCCTCACGGACGCGGTCGCGGACACCGCGCTGCGGCTCCGGGCGCTGTCCGCCGCCGCGACCGGCACGGCCGCCGGATACGCCGGCACCGACGCCGCCACCGCCGCGCGGCTCGCCGCGGAGAACCACCGGCGGCCCGCCGCCGGCGATGACTGGCGGCCCGCCGCCGGTGACCGCTGATGCGCCCGACCCTGACCCGGCTGCGCGGCTGGACCCCGGATGCGCTCACCGACTGTGCGGGCGCGCTCGACGCGGTGAGCCGGGACCATCTCGCCGCCGTCCGCGCCGCCCACGTGCGGACCCACGACACCGACTGGACGGGTGTGGCCGCAGTTGCCGCCCTCGACCGTGTCGAGCGCGAATTCCGTTCGGCGACCGAGTTTTCCGCGGCGCTGGACGACGTCGCGACCGCGCTGCGAACGGCCGCGGCCACCATCGTCGCGGCCCGCTCGACAGCGCTCGCCGTCGCGGGCGACGCTGCCGACGTGTTCGGGTTGCGCGTGAGCGACAGCGGACGGGTGACCGCGCTCGCGGCGCCGTGGCTCGCGGCCGTGCCGGCCACCGCGGTCGTCGGTGCCGCCCTCGCCGTCCTCGCGCGCATGCAGGACGCCCGGCTGTCGGCCGCGCTGGACGCCGTGGACGAGGCCGACCGAGCGGCCGCGGACGCGCTGCGACGGGGCGGGGTGGGACCGGTGTCCGAACCCGCCTTACCGGCGAACGAAGCGGTGCCCGAAGCGAACACGAGCTACTGGACGCGCCTGACCGAGGAGGAGCGCCGCGAGGTGATCGCGGCGCACCCCGGGTGGATCGGCAACCGGGACGGCATCCCGGCCGCCGCTCGTGACGCCGCGAACCGGGCCCAGCTCGCCGCCGACCGGCACGGACTCGGGCAGCGTCTCGAAGAACTTCGTGCCGCCGGTCGCTACCAGGAGTCCTTCGGCGCGGCCGGTTCCTGGGCCCGGGCCGAGATCGGGGCCGTCCGCGCCCGGCTCGACGAGATCGACGCGGTCTCACGGGCTATCGCCGATCCGGACCGGCGGCTGCTCGTCTACCGAGGCGGAGTGGAGGTGCGGGCCGCGGTCGCCATCGGGGACGTCGACAATGCCGACCACGTCGCCGCGTTCACTCCGGGCGTCAACTCGACCGTGCGTGACGACCTCGCGAGGTATGCCGAGTCGATGGAGGGGCTGCGCGGTGACGCCACGCGCCAGCTCGTCGCCGCCGATCGCGCCGACGAGACCGTCGCGGCCGTCGTCTGGATGGACTACCGTGCACCGCAAATCGATCCGGGCGATCCGGTGGGATCGGTGCGGGACGCGATCGTCGACCTCGGCGGCGCGAAGGCGGCGCGCGCCGGAGCCCAGGCACTGGCGTCGTTCTACCGCGGTCTCGCCGCGTCCCGGACGGATCCGATGCATCTGACCGCGGTCGGACACTCCTACGGGTCGACGACCACCGGGATGGCGCTGCGGCGCGGGGACACCGGGGTCGACGACGCGGTGTTCCTCGGCTCGCCCGGGCTCGGCACCGACACCGTCGCGGATCTCGGCCTGGCCCCGGGGCACGTCTACGTGGCCGAGGCGCACGGTGACCGGGTGGCCGACCTCGCGGCCTACGGGACCGACCCGAACCGTCTCTCGGGGGTCACCAATCTTTCCACGGTGGCTGCCGAGGTGGACGGCGAATCATATTCCGGTGCAACCGGACACAGTGACTACCTGAGTGCCGGGAGCACGAGCCGACACAACGTCGCCGCCGTGGTCGCGGGGCTGCCGGAGCACCCGGTGGAGGGAACCGACCGCGGGGTCGCCGACCGCGTGCCCGGATCCCCGCTCGGCGACCTGCGGGAACGGGTCTTCGGCGGCGGGCGGTGACCCGGGCGGACGGCTCAGGCGTGGACCAGGGCGCGGTCGCCGGCCAGCAGGCCGCGGCGCGCGAGGATCGGACGCACACCCTCGCCGAACCAGTACGCCTCCTCGACGTGCGGGTAGCCGGACAGGATGAACTCGTCGATGCCGAGGGCGTGGTACTCCTCGATCCGGTCCGCGACCTCGGTGTGGCTGCCGACCAGGGCGGTTCCGGCGCCGCCGCGAACCAGTCCGACCCCTGCCCACAGGTTCGGGGCGATCTCCAGGTCGGCGGTGCTGCCGCCGTGCAGGGCGGTCATCCGGCGCTGTCCCTCCGACTCGGCGTTCGCGAACCGGGCGGCGGTGTCGGCGATCGCGTCGGGGTCGAGGCCGGCGAGCATCTTCTCGGTCACCGCCCATGCCTCGGCCGAGGTGTCGCGGGTGATCACGTGCAGTCGGATGCCGAATCGGATTGTCCGGCCGGCCCGTTCGGCGTGCTCGCGGACGGCGGCGATCTTGGCGGCCACCGCGTCGGGGCGTTCACCCCAGGTGAGGTAGACGTCGGCGTTCGCGCCCGCGACCGGGAGTGCAGCTGCGGATGAGCCGCCGAAGTACAACGGCGGCACCGGATTCGGCGGTGCGGAGGTCGTGGCACCGACCAGGCGGTAGTGCTCACCCGTGTAGTCGAACGGGGCCTCGCCCCACGAGCCGCGGAGCGCCTGCATGAACTCGGCGGTGCGCGCATACCGCTCGTCCTTGGTCAGCCAGTCGCCGAACTGGCGTTGCTCGGCGGAGTCGCCGCCCGTCACCACGTTGAGCAGCAGTCGTCCGCCGGACAGGCGTTGGAAGCTCGACGCCATCTGCGCGGCCAGGGTGGGGGAGATGACGCCGGGGCGGAAGGCGACGAGGAACTTCAGGCGGGTCGTCGCCGGGATCAGTGCCGCGGTCGTCAGCCAGGCGTCCTCGCAATGGGTTCCGGTCGGGGTGAGCACACCGGTGAATCCGGCCGCCTCCGCGGCGCGGGCGACCTGCGTCAGGTACTCCAGGGTGGGGGCCCGGTTGCCGGCCGTGCGCGGGTCGGCGTTCGAGGAGTTCGAGTTGTCCACGATGCCGCGGCCGTCGCCGGCGGTGGGCAGGAACCAGTGCAAATCGATGCTCATGGGGTCTTCCGATGCGGTGTGGCGGTCGGGGCCGCGCAGGAGAGCGCCGTACCCGGGAGGATCCGGTCGACGAGAGAAGAGGAGGCAGATCGATCAGCGACAGAGAGCGCCGGCGACGCGCAGGAGGTCGACGTGGCGTCGAACCGTGAGCGCGAGGTGGCCGGACATGCGCACAGGATTTCAGCGCACGACCTGTCTGTCAATCGGTTCTTGGCTATTCCATACCGAAATGGTAGGAATTGAGCTCGACTTCAGGCACAGGGGAGGGACACGCGTGCACATCAGCGCGAAGGTCGACTACGCGGTGCGCACGCTCGTCGAGATCGCCGCCGCCGACACGACCACCCCCGTCAAGGCGGAGTACCTGGCCACCGCCCAGACCATCCCGCACAAATTCCTCGAAGCGGTCCTCGGCGACCTGCGACGCGCAGGCATGGTGCACAGCCGCCGCGGACCCGACGGTGGCTACTGGCTGGCCCGGCCCGCGGACGAGATCGCGGTCGCGGACGTGATCCGCACGGTCGAGGGCCCGCTGGCCTCGGTGCGGGGGGAACGGCCCGAAGAGGTCGAGTACACCGGCGCGGCCGCGCCGCTGCGGGACGTGTGGATCGCGGTCCGGGTCAACCTGCGTGCGGTGCTCGAAGCGGTCACCATCGCGGACATCGCGGTCGGCGCCCTTCCGGAGTTCGTCGACGAGCTGACGGCCGAGCCTCAGGCATGGCGTCGCCGCTGACCGACCTGCTGTGATCCGAGCGCGTCCCCCGGGCAGCAAACAAGCAGGTTGGTAGCCTCGGTCAATATGTTGTACTCACTGCTCCGGACATACCTGCGGCCGTACCGGGCCGATCTGACGGGTGTGATCGTGCTGCAGTTGATCTCCACGATGGCGTCGCTGTACCTGCCGAGCCTCAACGCGGACATCATCGACAAGGGCGTCACCAAGGGTGACACCGGTGTGGTGCTGTCCACCGGCGGCGTCATGCTGCTCATCACCGGCCTGCAGATCGCGTGCAGCATCGGCGCGGTGTACTTCGGTGCCCGTGCGGCGATGGGTCTCGGCCGTGACCTGCGCGCCGCGGTGATGTACAAGGTCGGCGACTTCTCCTCCCGGGAGGTCGGCTTCTTCGGCGCGCCGTCGCTGATCACACGCAACACCAACGACGTCCAGCAGATCCAGATGGTCGTCGTGATCTCCTGCACCATCCTGGTGGCGGCCCCGATCATGTGCATCGGCGGTGTCGTCATGTCGATCCGGCAGTCGCAGGGCCTGGCCTGGGTGCTGGCCGTCGCCGTGCCGGTCCTGGCGGTGACGATGTTCCTGGTGATCCGGAAGATGGTCCCGGAGTTTCGGTCCATGCAGGTGCGGATCGACGCGATCAACCGGGTGCTGCGTGAACAGATCACCGGCATCCGCGTGGTCCGCGCCTTCGTCCGGGAGCGGCACGAGGAAGAGCGGTTCGGCCTCGCGAACGATTCCCTCGTCTCCGTCGCGCTGCGGGTGGGCCGGCTGACGGCGTTCATGGGCCCCGCCGTGATGCTGATCGCGAACCTCACCAGCATCTCGGTGTTGTGGTTCGGTGCCCACCTGATCAACGACGGCAAGATGGAGATCGGCGCGCTGACCGCGGTGCTGTCCTACATCATGCAGATCCTGATGTCGGTGATGATGGTCACGGTGATGACGGTGCTGTTGCCGCGCGCCTCGGTGTGCGCCGAACGGATCACCGAGGTCCTCGACACCGAACCGTCCGTCACCGAACCGGAGTGGCTGCTCGAGTCCTGGCGCGAGCGCGGCATCGTCGAGATGCGCGACGTGTCCTTCGCCTTTCCCGGCGCGGACGAGCCGGTGCTCCGCAACATCAGCTTCCTCGCCGAACCGGGTATGACCACCGCGATCATCGGCGGCACCGGCGCGGGCAAGTCAACCCTGCTGAACCTGATCCCCCGACTGATAGATGTCACCGACGGCCAGGTCCGTGTCGGAGCGGCGGACGTCCGGTCGATCGCCCCGGAGCGGTTGCGCGCCTCGATCGGGCTGGTGCCGCAAAAGCCGTTCCTGTTCTCCGGCACCGTCGCCACCAACCTGCGCTACGGCAACCCCGACGCGACCGATGCCCAATTGTGGCGGGCGCTCGAGGTGGCGCAGGCAGCGGACTTCGTGCGCGCCGTCCCCACCGGGCTCGACACCCCCATCGCGCAGGGCGGGACCAACCTGTCCGGGGGGCAGCGGCAGCGCATCGCGATCGCCCGCGCCCTCGTCCGCCGCGCCGAGATATACCTGTTCGACGACTCGTTCTCCGCGCTCGACCTCGGCACCGACGCCCGGCTGCGGGCGGCACTGGAGCCGGTCACCCGCGAGGCCTGCGTGATCATGGTCGCGCAGCGGGTGTCGACGATCATCGCCGCCGATCAGATCCTGGTGCTCGACAACGGGCGGATCGTCGGCGTCGGCAGGCACGAGCAACTTCTCGACACCTGTCCCACCTATGCGGAGATCGTCGCCTCCCAGTTCACCGCACAGGAGGCGTCGTGAGTGCCGCAAAGAAGGGCGGCGCGAAGAAGGCCGCCGCCACGATCCCTGGCAAGAAGGCGCTGAACTTCTGGCCGTCGCTGCGGCGGCTGCTGCGCCGGTTGGCCCCGCACCGCTTCCAGGTGGCGGCAGTCATCGTCCTCGCCACGATCAGTGTGGTGTTCAGCGTGGTGAGCCCGAAGATCATGGGGCGCGCCACCAACATCATCTTCGACGGCATGATCGGCAGGCAGCTTCCTGCCGGTCTGACCAAGGACCAGGCCGTCGAGGCGCTGCGCGCGGAGGGGCAGGACACCTTCGCCGACATGATCTCGGGGATGGACGTCGTCCCGGGTGTCGGCATCGACTGGTCCGCGCTGACGCAGGTCCTCGTCCTGGTGCTCGTGCTGTTCCTGATGGCGTCGCTGTTCGCGTGGCTGCAGGCGTACCTGCTCAACGACGTCGTCCAGGGCACGGTCAAGCAGTTGCGCGCCGACGTCGAGGCCAAGATCCACCGGCTGCCGCTGCGCTACTTCGACACCACCCAGCGCGGCGACCTGCTCTCCCGCGTCACCAACGACATCGACAATGTCGCCCAGACGGTGAGCCAGACGGTCAACCAACTGCTCACCGCCGTGCTCACCGTGGTCGGCATCCTCGCGATGATGCTGTGGATCTCGCCGCTGCTGACGCTGATCGCGGTGCTGACGGTGCCGGCGTCGGTGGCGGTGACCGCGGTCATCGCGAAGCGTTCGCAGAAGCACTTCGTCGCCCAGTGGCAGAACACCGGCGCCCTCAACGCACAGATCGAGGAGGCCTACACCGGCCACGACCTGGTGCAGGCGTTCGGCAGGCAGCGTGAGGTCCGTGCCGCGTTCGACGAGAAGAACGGCAGCCTCTACGAGTCGGGGTTCAAGGCGCAGTTCATCTCCGGTCTGGTGCAGCCGGCAGTGATGTTCCTCGGCAACCTGAACTACGTCGCGATCGCGGTGATCGGTGGCATGCGAGTGGCGTCGGGCTCGATGACCCTCGGTGACGTGCAGGCGTTCATCCAGTACTCGCGACAGTTCTCCCAGCCGATCACCCAGATCAGCTCGATGATGAACCTCATGCAGTCCGGCGTCGCCTCCGCGGAGCGGGTGTTCGAGCTGCTCGACGAACCGGAGGAGATCCCGGACCCGGAGTCCGCCGTCACCCCCCGGGTGAACCGGGGCCTGGTCGAATTCCAGGACGTGTGCTTCCGGTACAAGGAGGACCAGCCGCTGATCGAGGACCTGAACCTCATCACGCGGCCCGGCCAGATGGTCGCGATCGTGGGTCCGACCGGCGCAGGCAAGACGACGCTGGTGAACCTGGTGATGCGGTTCTACGAGGTGAACGCGGGCCGGATCCTGCTCGACGGCGCCGACATCGCGCACATGACGCGCGACGACCTGCGGTCCCGGATCGGGATGGTGCTGCAGGACACGTGGCTGTTCGGCGGCACGATCCGCGACAACATCGCCTACGGCCTGCCCGGAGCCACCGAGGAACAGATCCTGGAGGCCGCGCGGATGAGCTACGTGGACCGGTTCGTGCGGACCCTGCCGAACGGCTACGACACGATCATCGACGAGGAGGGCAACAACGTCAGCGCCGGCGAGAAGCAGCTGATCACCATCGCCCGCGCGTTCGTGGCCCAGCCGTCGATCCTGATCCTCGACGAGGCCACCAGCTCCGTCGACACCCGCACCGAGCTGCTCGTCCAGCACGCGACCGCCGCGCTGCGCAGCGACCGCACCAGCTTCGTCATCGCGCACCGGCTCTCGACCATCCGCGACGCCGACGTGATCCTCGTGATGAAGGACGGGCGCATCGTCGAGCAGGGCTCGCACACCCACCTGCTCGAGCAGGGCGGTGCGTATGCGGAGCTCTACCACAGCCAGTTCGCGGGAGCGATGAGCTGACCGGATCGACGTGCGACGGAGCCGCCCGACCGGTGACGGGCGGCTCCAGCGGCGGGTTCGTCGCGGCGGTTCGCTGCGGCCGGGGCTCAGAGGTGGAGTCGGTCCCAGGCGAGCTGGGCGAGTAGCGCGGACTGGTCGGCGAGCACCGCGTCGTCGAACAGGACCTGCGGGGAATGGCTGTACGCCGCGGTGGCCGGATCGACGTGCACCGGACTGGCACCGAGCAAGATGTAGCTGCCAGGGACTCGCTCGAGGACGAACGAGAAGTCCTCCGAACCGAGCCTCGGCGTCATGGTCGTTTCGACACGCTCGGTGCCGAACATCGCGATCATCGTGTCCAGCGCTCGTCGCGTCTCCGCCTCGTCGGTGACGGTCACCGGATACGAGCGCTCGAAGTCGACGTCCGCGCGCAGCCCGTGGGCGTGGGCGATGCCCGCGACGATCCGCCGCGATTCCGCCTCGACGATGTCGAGGGCTTCCCGGGAGAACGTCCGTACGGTGGCGGCCAGACTCACCGTCTCGGGCAGCACGTTCACCGCGTCGCCGGCGGTCAGCCGGGTGACCGACAGGACCGCGGGATCGAGGACGTCGACCCGACGGGTGATCATCGACTGCAGGGCGAGGACGATCTCGGCCAGTGCGGGCACCGGGTCGCGGCCCTGGTGCGGGCGGCTACCGTGCCCACCGGATCCGGTCAGCGTGACACTCAGGACGCTCGAGCTTCCGAGGATCGTGCCCGACCGGGTGCGAAACCGTCCGGGTACGCCCGGGCCGACATGAACCGCGTACGCGGCGACCGGAAGCGAACCGGACGCCGCGAGTGCGCCCTCGTCGATCATCACGCGGGCGCCGCCATGCCCCTCTTCTCCTGGCTGGAACATCAGAAGCACGTCGCCGTGGAGATCTTCTCGCCGCGCGGCGAGAAGGTGGGCCGCTCCGACGAGTCCGGCGGTGTGCATGTCGTGGCCGCAGGCGTGCATCGCGCCGTTGGTCGCCCGGTACGGGAGGTCGTTCTCCTCGACGACCGGGAGCGCGTCCATGTCGCCGCGCAACAGCACGGTGGGGCCGGGGTGCCCGCCGCGCAGTACCGCCACGACCGACGTGGTTCGCTCACCGAGGGTGATCTCGAGATCGAGCCCGGCAAGCTCCTCGAGGACGGCGGCCTGGGTCTTCGGCAGCTCCAGTCCCACCTCGGGGTGCGCGTGCAGCCGGCGCCGCAACGTCACCAGTCGTGGGAGGAGATCGTCTGCCGCGGTGAGGAACTCGACTCCGTGGGCGGTGTCGTTTCCGCCCGGGTCCGGCGCGGTGGTTGCCGCTGTCGTGGTCGACGTGCTGTTCATGATGGCTCCTCAGAAGTGTGTGTCTGCGCCGGCGGATCGAGCGGCGCTGGTCAGGCGAGGGTGAAGCCGGGTGTCCCGGGAACAGCGTCGAGGAGGGCGCGGGTGTACCCGTCTCGTGGGCGTTCGAGGACGTCGGCAGCGGTGCCCTGTTCGACGATCCGGCCACGGTGCAGGACGGCGACGTCGTCGCTGACCTGTCGGACGACCGCGAGGTTGTGCGAGATGAAGAGCATCGTCAGGCCGAGTTCGGTGCGGATCCGGTCGAGCAGACGCAGTATCTCCGCCTGGACGGAGACGTCGAGGGCCGACGTGATCTCGTCGGCTACGACGATCGACGGGCCGACGACGAGTCCGCGGGCGATGGCGATGCGCTGCCGCTGACCACCCGAGAACTCGTGCGGATACCGGTGCATTGCGTCACCCGGTAGATGAACCTGTTCGAGCCAGTGCCGGATGAGCGTTTGGTGTTTGCCGGTGTCGACGTGGCGGGGGTCGATCGCCTCGGCGAGCGCGTACCCGATAGTGCGGCGCGGGTCGAGCGACGAATAGGGATCCTGCGGGATCATCTGGATCTGGCGACGCAGCCGCGCGCGGCTGCGTCGGTCCATCGCGTGGACGTCGATGCCCGCAACCCGCACGGTGCCCGCGCTCGGGCGGATCAGTCCGACCAGGGTCTTCGCGAGAGTGGACTTGCCGCTGCCGGATTCGCCAACGATGCCGAGCGTTCGGCCTTTGGCGACGCTGGTGGTGATGCCGCCGAGGATCGGCGTGGCCCGGCGGCCTCGCCCCAGCCGGACCTCGAGGTCTTCGATGTCGAGCACGCCGTCACCTTTCGTTGCGTGAGTGTTGCTGTTGCAGAGTGGGATTGGCGAGCAGGAGCTTTCGGGTGTACGGGTGGTGGGCTCGTTCGACGGTCAGATCGCCGCTGTCGAGTTCCTCGACGATCCGGCCTGCGTTCATTACGAGGACGCGGTCGCACAGCGCCTTGACGACTTCGATGTCGTGCGAGATGAAGACGATCGCCGTTCCGTCGACGCGGTTGACGCGCTTGAACTCTCGGAGGATCTTCGCCTGCACGGTCACGTCGAGTGCGGTGGTCGGCTCGTCGGCGATGATCAGCCGAGGGCTGCAGCTCAGGGCCGTCGCGATCATCGCCCGTTGGAGCATGCCCCCGGAGAACTCGTACGGTCGCTGAGCCAGTCGTCGCTCGGGATCACTGATGTGGACGTCACGCAGCGACCCGATGATCCGTTCGTGCGCCGGCTTGGCTCCCAGACCGCGCGCGGTCCGCAGCGGCGCACTGAGCTGGGTGCCCATCCGCAGAACGGGATTGAAGGTGCTGCCGGGATCCTGGTAGACGAGGCTCACCGTCTGCGCCATGCGCACACGCTCCACCCGGCTCCGCACGTCCAGGTCGGCGATGCGTATCTCGCTCGCGGTGGCGGTCAGGCCCTCGGGCAGCAGCTGGGCCAGGGTCATCGCGGTCAGCGACTTGCCGGAACCGCTCTCGCCGACGATGCCGAGGATCTCGCCGTCCCGGATCGAGAAAGACACGTCCTCGACCAGGCGTTCGCTGTTTCCGTTCGAGACGGTGAGATTCCGGACACGGACGAGATCGCCGACTGGAGATTGCTTTTCGGTGGACGGGACCCGAGGTGCGGAGGCGCCGGGGCGGGCGGCCATCTTGGTGCGGGGGTCGGAGACCGCGGACAAGCCGTCCGCGATGAGGATGGCGGTTGCGCCGGTGAGCACGATCATCACCGTTGGACCGACCATCTGGATGGGATGCCCGGCCAGCACGAACGGTAAGGCATCGTTGAGTAGCTTGCCGTAGTCGTAATGCGGAGACTGCACGCCGAGTCCCACGAACGACAGTGCCGACAATGCGGTCAGGGCTTGTGCGAATTGCGATGCCGTCAGCACCATCAGGGGTTCGGCCATGTTCGGGAGGATGTGCGATCGTGCCGTCCGGAACGGGCTGACGCCGAGCAGTCGCGCCGTCACGACGTATCCGCGGCGCGACACCTGCGCCGCCAGGTTGGCGGTGAATCGTGCGAAACTCGGCGCCCCAGCCGCTCCCAGCGCGACCACGACGGAGATCCCCCCGGGTCCCATGATCGAAGCGACAGCGAGTGCCATGAGCAGCGCGGGGAAGGCGACCAGCGCGTCGATGGCCCGCAGCGCGACCTCGCGGGGCCGGCGCGGCAGCAGGAGGGCGGCGATCCCGATCACGGACCCGGTGACCACCGCGATCGCCGTCGCCGCGACGGTCATGAGCAGGGTCAGACGACCGGCAACGAGGGTTCGTGCGAGCACGTCGTGGCCGGCGGCGTCGGTGCCGAGCGGGTGGTCGAGCGAGGCTCCTTCGAGTCGCCCGAACAGTGTGTCGGCGCGATCCTGCAGGACGATCGGGGAGATGACCGCGAGAAGGACGATGACGAGCATCAGCGTCAGTCCGACGACGAGCGCCCGGTTGGAGCGATACTTGCCGAGTCGGGAGAGGTCAGGCATCGGTGGCGTCCTTGTCTCCGAGGGACCGTGGATCGAGCAAGCCGATCACGATGTCCACGATCAGATTCACCAGTGCGGCAATGACTCCGATGACGAGGACCATGCCGCGAATGACCGGGTAGTCGCGGTCGACGATCGCTTTGACGATCCCGCTGCCGATGCCGGGTAGTGCGAAGACCGATTCGATGATCAAGGCGCCACCGATCATGCCGCTGAGCACCAGCCCGCACAGCGTCAGACTCGTGGCGACCAGATTCGGCAGCACGTGGCCCAGGTGGATCCGGAGCGCGGACAGTCGCCACCCGCGTGCGGTGCGGATGTGGTCGTGCTCGAGGATCACCGCGGTCTCGCGGCGCACCACCCGCGCGACGGTGCATGCCGGGCCGACCGCCAGCGCCACAGTGGGGAGTAGCAACGAGTCCATCGGCTGGTTCGGCGAATATGCGGGTGGGAACAGCGGCAGCAGCCCCACACCCATCCCGAACAGCAGCACCATGACCGTCGCCATGATGTAGCCGGGGATTGAGTCCAGGATTCCGGTCACGACGGTGAACGCCGTGTCGAGCCGCCGGTGCCGGCCGCCGCGTGTGACGACGCCGACGGCCATGCCGATCGGGATCGCCGTGACCAGGACGAGCGCGATGCCGCACGCGGCGATCGACACCGTGAAGGGCAAGCGGGCGGAGATGATGGTGTCGACCGGCTGCTCGTACATCGTGGAGATCCCGAGATCTCCGTGAAGGAGTTGGCCGATGTACGAAAAGAACTGCGCCGCAAGGGGTCGATCGAGGCCGAGCTCGGATCGGACGAGATCGACCTCGGCCTTGGTCGCGTCCGGACCGGCAATCGCCTCGGCGGGATCGCCGGGGATCAACTGGACGATCAGGAAGGACAGCAGCACCAGCGCGAAGCAGGTTCCCACCAGCGCCAGGCTCCGTCGGACAGCGAATCCGATCCACGGGGAGTTCCGGATCGTCCGCTCGTTAGTGTTCGGTCGCTCGTCGTATGTCGTCGCAGCAGGGTCCTCCCGGGGCGGGCCCGGTTGGGTCGCCACGGATCCGGCCGAGGTGTGCACGGTGGTCATGGCGTCGCCCTAGTCCTCGAATCGCAGGGTGGCGAAGTCGGCGTAGTCGCCGAACACCCGCATGCTGACGCCACCGGTCGTGACGACGGACATCGGCAGGGTGGCCAACGGAACCGCATCGACGCGTGCCAGTGCGGAGCGCTGCGCGCGCTGGAGCGCGGCGCAGTGAGCAGCCGGGTCGGTCGCGGACATGGCCTCGCGCAGTGCGTGGTAACCCTCATCGTTGGTGACGCCGGACTTGTTGCGGCCGCCGTTCTCCTCGCTCGGGCCCATGACGCGCAGCAGGGACGACGACAGCGTGCCGACCAGGTTGGCGTCGCCCATGAGCGTCAGATCCCATTCGTTGCTGCCGGACCGCGTGATGCTCGACCAGTTCGCGCTGTCGACGCCGTTCATGGTGACGTCGGCCCCCGCCTTGCGCAGCATCTCCGCGATGTACTCGTTGCCGGCCGACAACGCCGTCGTCCCGACGATGTTGATGGACACCCCGCCGAGTGCCTTGGCCGCGGCCGCTGGGTCGTGTTCGGCGAGAACTGATTCATCGGTGTTGGCGCACCGCAGATTCGGTCCACCGAGCGAGGTCAGGACCTCTCCGCGGCCGCCGGACACGATGTCGTTGAACGTGACCCTGTCGAGCGCGCGTGCGACGGCGGCCCTCTTGTCCGGTGCATCGGCGAAGACGGTGCCGGGGCGCTCGTTGAAGACGATGTAGAGGGTCGAACTGAGCACGCTCTGGGCCGTGAATCCCGCCTCGGGGGTCAGTCGCTTGACGTTCTCGTCGGTGAGGTTCGCGGTGTGGAGGGTGCCGGCGAGCAGGTGGGTGGCCACCGTCGTCTGGTCGCTGATCGGTGTGAGGGTGATCCGGTTCGGCGGGGCTCCGGCCAGCGGGGGTTCGAATTGCGGCCACGCGGAGTAGTTGTCCCGAAGGGTGAACTCGTACGAGACCGCGGGGCTGGAGCGGGTGAGACTGTATGGGCCGGTGAAGGCCTCGGCGACGGTACCGGCGCGCAGCCCGGCCGGGTCCGCGAGTCCGGCGGGGCAGACGATCCCGGTCTGCGGGGCCGTAAGCCCGTCGAGCAGGTCGGACCAGTCCTCGCTCAATGAGATTCGGACCGTCGACCGCGCGTCGTCGGGCGTCACCGACGCCGTGCCGTCTCCGAACGTGAGGGTTCGAGCGATCGACCCGGTAGCCGGATCGGCCACCCGGGAAAGAGAATTCGCAACCACCGTGGCGGTGATCGGGCTGCCGTCCGCGCAGGTGAGGTCCGAACGCAGCGTGAGCTCGTAGGTCGATGCGTCGACAGCGGCCCAGGACTGCGCGAGCCCGCCGACGAGGTTGCCGTTGTCGCCCTTGCGCAGCAGGGTGTCGAACAGCAAGCGGGCAACATGGTAGTCGTCCGACGCTTTCGCCAGGGCGGGATCGAATCCGCTGGGATCGGTGATCAATCGGCCGTTGAGAGTACCGTCCCGGTTTGCGCCGGAACTTGCCGTGGCGCCACTGGCGCATCCGGCGATACCGGCGGCGAGAACGACGGAGGCGGCGATCGACACCGCTTTGACGGTCGTCGTCGAGAAGTTGGGCACGGGGCCTCCTTCGGGGGAATCGGGCGTGGCGGAGAACGTGGGCGCAGGGCGCAGGGCGCCGCGGCACGCGTGCCCGGTTTGCGGTGCAGTTGCACAATTCTGTGGTCCGAACCCGTGAACTTGAACTGTGCGCAGGAATCTGGCATGAATATTGCTCATTGGGGCATGGGAGGGCAGGGATTTTTCATGGATGCCGATTTGGATCTGCAGATTCTCAGTGCGGTGCAGCTGAACCCGCGCATCTCGTGGACACGGCTGGCAGCCGTCCTGTCGGTCGACGCGTCGACGATCTCCCGGCGCTGGACCCGGATGCAGGAGGCCCGGACGGTCTGGACGACGTGCTTCGCCTCGCCCCGGCCCGTCGGGGCCCACCTGAAGTACGCCTTCATCGAGCTGAGCTGCGCACCCGGACGTCGGCAGGAGATCATCGACGTGTTGACGGAGGAGCGTCGCGTCTACAGCGTCAACTGCACGTCGGGGTCGCGAGACCTGTTTCTCATCGTCTCCGGTGTCGGTCTCGCGGCGCTGGACGGGTACATCGACGAACGGATCACCTCCATCCCCGGGGTGACCGCGGCGAAGACGCATTTCGTCCAGGCGATCCACCTCGACGGTCCTACCAGCCGCCTACGTCATCTGACCGAACACCAGGTGGAGGCAGTTCTGAAGACCGTTCCGAGTCGTGATCGGAAGGTGCCGATCTCGGCGTCGTACCTGGAGTTGATCGCGGCGCTCGCCGGGGACGTGCGGCGTCCGGTGTCGGACGTGCAGAAGGAGGTCGGCCGATCCCTGTCGTCGGTCTCCCGTGGGATCGAGACCCTGCTCGCCGTCGACTGGGCGCGGTGGCGGGTGGACCTGGCGCACGACCTGATGGGGTGGGAAGCCGAGGCGATGCTGTGGCTGCGGGTCGATCATCCCGATGTCGATCGAACCATCGCGATGATCATCGGCCTGCCGCACGTGCGTCTGTGCGCATCGGTGGTCGGTGAGGCGAACCTCGTCGCCTCGTTCTGGCTGCGCGATCTGCACGAACTCGAAATCCTGGAACGACGACTGCAGGGTCCTCACGGAGGGCTCCGGGTCATCGATCGCTGGATCATCCCGAGAGTGGCCAAGCGCACCGGGCACGTTCTCGACCGGGAAGGTAGATGGAGTCACTTCGTCCCGATCGGTGACTTCTCGGGCTGAGCCCGGTCACTCCGTCCCTCACCCGGCGCGGGGTGGACGGGTGGGGGACGGAGGCGACCGTCACGCGAAGCTGCTCTTGCGAATTCGTGCGTGCACGCCCTTCACGACATCGACCACCTGGGAGATGTTGAAATCCGTTGCCGCGGAAAGATAGGCGTAGGCGTAGCGAGGGTCCATGCCGTAGCGGGCATCGAGCAGGGCGATCGCCGCCCGCACACAGTTCTGCATGGCGACATCGAGATCCTCGTCGAGACCGGTGGGGATCAGGTACTCGGTCGATTCGGCGACGGGGCCGACCAGGGCACCGAACGCGTCGAGAGCCTCCTCGCGCGGGATGACGTCGAATCGGATCGTGGCGCGCAGCGATGCTTCGAGCGCGGTGAGCGCCACCTCGCCGTCGCCCTGCGCGAAGTGGGGGTCGCCGATGTAGGCGAGCGCCCCGGGCACCTGCACCGGCAGGTAGAGGGTCGAGCCGGCCGTCAACAGATTGATGTCGATGTTGCCGCCGTGCGGTCCCGGCGGCACCGAGTGCGCCCGGGTCTCGGTGTCCGTGGCCACCCCCATCGTTCCGAGGAAGGGGGCCACCGGGAACGAGGCGGCGCGCGCGTCGTCGGGCCCGAACGGGACCCGGGCCCGCGAGGGATCGTTCTCGTCGAGTGCGGCGAACACGCTGAACACGTCACCGGACAGCGGGAACTCGCCGGGCAGCGCACCCCTGCCGTGCCGGTTGGAGATCACCCCGTAGGGCACCCGGGGCAGGGTCTCGACGACCCGCATCGCCAGCACGTCCCCCGGTTGCGCCCCGCGGATCTCGATCGGACCGGTCACCACGTGCGGGCCGTCCACGCCGAAGGTGCGGGGGTACTCGCTGGCCGCGAGCGCGACGGCATCGTCGAGCACCCCCTCGACGCCATGGGCCCCGAAGAAGGCCTTGGGGTCGCGGCCCTGGTCCTCGAGGATGCCCTCGTGGCTGATCGTGTCGATCGTGACCTCGCTGCCCGAGTCGATCGAGAGTACGGCCCGATCGGTGCGGCAGGGCAGCCGACCCCACAGCACGTTGTCCAGGGTGGAGGGCAGGTAGAGGTTCGAACGAATCGGTCCCGCACCGGGATTGAGCATGGCGGTGTCGCTTTCTCGAGGGCGCCGCTCCTGCGGCCGGGGAAGTGGGTCAGTGGAAGGGGGTGATGGCGTGCCTGCGCGCGCGGATTTCCTGGCCCGCCTGCCGGGCCAGCGGGTGCAGGCTGCGCATTCCGTCGCCGACCCGCACCCCGCCGACGTAGACCCCGCGCAGGTTCCGCAGCCCGCACGCCAGGACATAGGCGTCGACCGGATTCCACAGCGGACCGACGTCCGGGGCGGTGGGGTCGACCACGACGAAGTCCGCGTACTTGCCGGGGGTGAGGCTGCCGACCCGGTCGTCGACTCCGAGGATGCGGGCCGCGCCGAGGGTCTGCATGTGCAGGACCTGCCGGATCCTGACCGCTCGGGCGTCCCGGCGGGCGGCGCGCACGCTGTAGGCGGCCATCCGCATGTTCTGCCAGGGATCGGCCAGGTCCGAGCAGGCCTGGTCGTCCAGGCCCAGTCCGATCTCGATGCCGGCTGCGAGGATTTCCGGGATCGGCGCGACCCCGGAACCGAGGCGACCGTTGGCGGTGGCCTGCCAGCTCATCCGGGCACCGGCCCGGGCGGTGCGCGCGATCACCTCGTCGGTGGCCTGGACGAAGTGCCCGAAGATGAAGTCCGGACCAAGTGCCCCGGCCTCGTCGTACCAGGAGAATCGGTCGAGCTGGTGGTCGAGTGCTTCGGCGGTCTCCAGGAAATGTGCCTGGTTGACGATGCCGAACTCGCGCATCAGGGTCACCTCGTGCTCGGCGGCGTCCCGGTTCCGGGCCCACTGCACACCACCGAAGACGGCGGCGCCCAGCGCGAATCGCGGGTCCAGCCGGTCGAGGTACTCGACCGTCGGCCGGAACCGCTCGACGATCTCCTCGGCGGTGCCGATGTCGGAGTCCGGCCGGGTGGCGTTGACGAACCGGATGCCGGCGTCGTGCTTGGCGTCGATCTGGCGCAGGATGTACTCGACCGGCCGCAGCGACTCCGGAGCAGGCTCGGATCGCTTGCCGGCGACCATCTCCGACCACGGTTCGCGGGAGTCGGTGAAGTCGAACGCGGTGGTCACCCCGGCACCGAGGAAGTCGAGCGACCCATGCAGCGTCGCCCAGTAGATGTCCTCGGGAGTGGCGTCCCGGGTGGCGCCCATCGTGGCACCCGCCCAGCCGTACAGCGTCTCGTCGCTGGCCACCCCGCGCAGCCCGCTGGTGAACAGGTGGCTGTGCGAGGAGACGAAGCCCGGCGCGACGATCGAGCCCGCCGCGTCCAGCCGGGCGACCTCGGGGCCGACCGCGGGCGGTGTGCCCGACCCCAGGTCGGCCACGACACCGTCCTCGACCAGCAGCCAGCCGTCCTCGAGGTACTCCGGCAGGTCAGGGTCCACCGGGATCAGCAGCGCGTCGGCGACCAGGACGGAGGCGGAACGGGCGGTCACCGTGCGGCCTGCCCGAGGGCGGCCAGTGTGTCGGCCCAGCCTGCGGTGAACCCGAAGCACTGCCGGGTGTTGTACAGGGTTGCCTGAACACAGAATTCGGGGGAGGAGGTCGTCGCGGCCCCCTCGACGAGAACGACGTTGTAGCCCAGGCCCGCGGCGTCCATCAGGGTCGCCAGGACGCACTGGTCGACGTTCACGCCCGCCAGCAGCAGGGTGTCGACCCCGCGCAGTCGCAGCACGCTGTCGAGCTCGGTGTCGAAGAACCCGCTCATCCGGTACTTGTCGACGGCGACGTCGCCGGGCTCGACGGTCAGCTCGTCGACCACCGCGGCGCCCCAGCTGCCGCGGGTCAGCACCGCGTCGCTGCGGCCGGCCCGGTCACCGATGCCGCCGCCGGTGCCGTCGCCGTCGTAGACGTGCACGACGCCGGCGGGCAGGTTCGCCAGATCCGGCCTGTTGCCCCAGTTCACCCACGCCACAGGAACATCCGAGGAGCGGGCGGCGGCGGTCAGTGCCGCGCACGGGGCGATGGCGGCGCGCGGTCCGCTGACGTCGACGCCGATCCCGGCGAGCCAGCCGTCCGGATGGCAGAAGTCGTTCTGCATGTCGATCACCACGAGTGCGGTGCGCGTCAGGTCGAGGGTGAGGGACTGCGGCAGCGCGGGCAGGTCCACCCGCACCGGCGCGGGCGGGGTGGGGTGGAGGTCCACGTGATCCGGTGTGCGGATCCAGGTTTGCATGGGGGCCATCAGAGTCCTCGGGAACGGGGGGTCGGGAAGGCGAAGGTGCTGATCTCGGTCAGCGCGTCGGCGAGCCGGTCGATCTGGTGCTCCACGACCGCGCGGCCGAGCTCGGCCGACGACCTCCGCGGGTCGCCGATGACGCCGTTCTCCGGCGAGATGTCGTCGGTCGTCCAGGCCGGGGAGATTCCGTTCTCGATGGTGAGAAGCGTTGAGGCGGTGAAGAGTTCGTGGGCAGACATGCCGCCGACGACGGCGGCCTCCAGGTCGACCAGGTCGGGAGCGACGTGCATCATCATGCTGGTCTCGAGCTCGCCGGCATGGATGCCCCACTCGGCATCGGCGACGGTCACGTCCTCCGGCACGCCCAGCTGTCCGGGCATCACGTTGACCACCTGCAGACCGAACTCGACCCGGATGTCGCGGGCGAGCATCGACAGCAGGTGGGTCTGGCCGCCGTGGCCGTTGACGAACACCAGCCGGGTGAAGCCGGAGGCGTGCACCGAGCGGGCGATGTCCCGCCCGACGGCGAGCAGGGTGGCGGTGTCCAGTGACACGGTGCCGGTCCAGCCGAGGTGTTCGTTCGAGGTGCCGTAGGAGAGTGTCGGCAGCACCCATGCCGGCGCCGTGGATCGGCTCGCGCCCTCTCGTGCAATGTGTTCGGCGAGAACGGCATCGGTCCCGACGGGAAGGTGGGGGCCGTGCTGTTCCACCGCGCCGATCGGCTGGACGACGACCGCGTTCTCGCGGTCGAGGTCGTCGATTCTGGTGGTGGGCAGGTGGGCGAGAAGGGGAACGCGCGTCACACGAGCACCCGCGGAACGAAGTTCGCGAAGATCGCTGCCTTGTCCCGCTCGTCGAGGACGGTGGGGGTGCCGTTGACGACCAGGTGCTCGAATCCGTTCGTCATCGAGCCCTCGGCATCGACGGTCATGATCGTCACCGTGTAGAGGCGTTCGGTCTCGGATGTGTTGCGGATCTTGTGAACCGAACCCTTGGGCAGGATCAGTACGTCACCCTGGCGGAGCGGCACGGTGTGCTCGTCGCTGTGCGCCTGCGCCTCGCCGGACAGGACGACGAAGATCTCGACCGAGTCCGGGTGCGAGTTGTCCGGTTGGGCACCCCCGGGCTCCCAGATCTCGAAGAAGACGCTGGAGGGGGAGCCGTCCCCGGGGCCTGCGAGCGGTACCAGCTTGACGCTGTCCTCGGGCGAAATCAGGTGTGCCGTAAGGTCGTCCAGGTTTTTCAGAATGGGGGCATCAGCCACGGGATTCTCCTTCTCGCCGAGTGCGGGACGCATGGGTGCCGGCGCGCCGCTTCCCGACCGTATACGCCCTCCGGGCTGTCAGACCGCGATGTAAACGACCCGTAACACGACCTTTACCGCGGCGACGCGCGCCGCCCCGGAATGTGGTCCGGTTCACTACGCGGCGCAAGTGGTGGATGCGAAACCGATTGTGGTGAAGGGAATTAACGCAGGAAATGTCGACGTAATGCTGTGGAGAAAGTTGCGTTACAGCGTGGTTTTACGATCGGTCCCACCGAAAGGTCAAGTGGCGCAATCCGGTGCCCTTCCACAGAGGAGAACCAAGTGTTCAAAATGGCGCGCCAACGTGTCCTGGCCGCAACCGTTCTCGCGTCCGCGCTGACGCTGTCCGCCTGTTCGAGTGGATCGTCGGAACCTGCGGCAGACGGCGGACTGACCGATGTCACCGTGGTGCTCGGCTGGTACCCCAACGCGGAGAGCGGCGGCTTCTACGCGGCCCAGCAGCTGGGCTACTACGAGGAGGCCGGCCTGAACGTGAAGATCGAGCCGGGCGGACCCCAGGTCTCCGGAACCCAGCTCGTGGCCTCCGGTCGCGCGGACTTCGGTATCACCGGCAGCGGCGCGAACGAGATCGTGCAGGCCCAGGAGGAAGGCATCCCGCTCAAGGCCGTGAACGCGATCATCCAGAAGAGCATCACCGGCATGATGGTGCACGCCGACTCCGGTATCGACAGCTTCGAGAAGACCGACGGCCTGACCTGGGTCAACTCCCCGGGCGTCCTGGGCGCCGACTGGGTCAAGCAGGAGTACGGCATCGACTTCAAGCAGATGCAGTACACCGGCAGCCTCGCGAACTTCATCCGCGACGACAAGCTCGTCCAGCAGGGCATCGCCGTGAACGAACCGTACGTCGCGCACAAGGAGGGCGACCTCGCGGTCAAGTTCCTGCCCTTCGCCGACACGGGGTTCAACCCCTACAACACCGTCACCTACGTGACCGAGGACTACCTCGACGGGAACCGTGACGTCGTCGAGGCGTTCGTCGAGGCCAGCAACAAGGGCTGGCGGGACTACATGGGTGACCTCGACGTCGCGCAGAAGGTCAACGACCACCTGATGACCGAGGTCGACAAGGAACTGTCCCCGGACCTGCTGTGGTTCGAGTGGAACGCGCAGCGAGACTATGTGCTCACCGCCGAGGGCGAGGCGAAGATCGGTGCGATGACCGAAGAGCGCTGGTCCACCCTGATCGAGCAGATGAAGAAGCTGGGTGTCATCAAGCAGGACATCGCAGTCGAGGACGTCGCCGATCTGACCGTCACCCCGGACATCGCACCGCTCGACACCCGTCCGGTGGCCCCCGAAGGCTCCTACGAGCACATCGAGTTCTGACCGCTCGGCGGGCGGATCCCCCTGACGACTTCCGCCCCGACGGACGGATCCCCCGCCCGGACAGACGACTCCCGAGGAGAGGCTATGACCACCGCAACCCTGATGGACCCCGTGACCGTGCCGACGCCGCAGCCCATGCTCGAGTTCCGCGGAGTGGAGAAGGTCTTCCGCAACGGGTACCACGCGATCACGCCGCTGGACCTGAGCATCGAGAAGGGCGAAATCGTCTCGATCGTAGGGCCTTCCGGCTGCGGCAAGACCACGGTCCTGCGCATGGCCGCGGGCCTCTCCGAGGTGAGTCGTGGCCAGCTGATCCGGCGTGCGCAGGAGCAGGCCTACGTCTTCCAGGATCCGACGCTACTGGCGTGGCGCACGGTGCAGAGCAACGCGGAACTGGTTGCCAAGCTCAAGGGCGTGCCCAAGGCAGAACGCCGTGCTGCCGCCACGGCGGCCCTCGAGACGGTCGGCCTGGCGCCGTTCGCCTCCTCCCTGCCGCGCCAGCTCTCCGGCGGTATGAAGATGCGGGTCTCGCTCGCCCGGGCGATCACCAGCTCGCCGGAGATCATGTTCTTCGACGAACCGTTCGCCGCACTCGACGAGTTCACCCGCGCGAAGATGTCGGAAGTCGTGCTGGACCTGTGGCGGATGCAGCAGTTCAGCGCCCTGTTCATCACGCACTCCATCCAGGAGGCGGTGAACATCGCCCATCGGGTGGTGGTCATGGCCGCCCGTCCGGGGCGGATCGACCGGATCATCGACTCGCCCAGCCCGCCCCGCCAGGACGGCGGCCCGCGTGACCTCGCGGCGCTCGACGCCCTCACCACCGAGATCTCCGGCCTGCTGGCCTTCGAACACTGAGAGGCCGCCGATGTCCCAGACACTGCAGTCACCCGTCGAAACACCGCCGCCGACCACCCCGGACGGCGTGGGCACCGAACCCGCGGCGCCGAAACCGCGTAGGGGACTGGGCCGCAAGGTCGCCGTCCCGATCGCCTTCGCCGTCGTCGCACTCGCGCTCTGGCAGGGCGGGGTCGCCCTCTCCGGTGTCCCTTCCTATCTGGTGCCCTCCCCGCTGGACGTGGTCTCCGCACTGATCGAGCGGGCCCCGGACCTGGTCGAGCCGACCTTGGTGACGATGCAGGAGGCCTACCTCGGGTTCCTGCTCGCCGCGGTGAGCGGCTTCGCCACCGCCCTGATCATGGGCCGCTGGAAGACCGCCGAACTCGGCATCTACCCCTATCTCGTGATCCTGCAGACGATTCCGATCATCGCGGTCGCGCCGATCCTGGTGGTCTGGTTCGGGGCAGGTATCGCCACCAACACCCTGGTCGCCGCGATGCTCGCGGTCTTCCCGGTCGCGGCGAACACCCTGCAGGGACTCAAGTCGACCGATCGCAATCTCGTCCAGCTCTACCGGATGGCCGGCGCACCGGCTCGCGTGCAGCTGTTCTCGCTACGCGTGCCGCATGCCCTGCCGGAGATCATGACCGGGCTCAAGGTCGCCGCCAGCTCGGCCGCGATCGGTGCGATCGTCGGCGAATTCGCCGCCGGCATCGGCGGCGGCGCAGGCGGTCTCGGTTACGCGATCACCCACTACGCCAATCAGCTCCGCACCCCGGAACTGTTCGCGGCCGTCGTGCTCGCCAGCGTCGTCGCCCTGATCCTGTTCGGGATCGTCAGCTTCGTCGAATGGCTGGTGCTGCACCGCTGGCACGAGTCCGCGGTCCCCGAGGACGAGTGAGAACCACGAGGGAACACGAGAACTGAACACTCACACCCGACGGAGACCCGGCTGGATACCCCAGCCGGGTCTCGTCGTGTGCGGATGCCCTCCCTCGGCGTCCCGTTCCCTCGTCGCCCGGGGCGACGCGAGGTCGTCTGCGGGGTGCGGTCGTGGGTGCCGGCAACCGGCACCCGCTGACATCGGCCACCGGGGGATGGGACTGGTCGGTGGCCGAGCCGTCGTCGGTGGCGGTGGTCCGGCCGAACGGGTGGAGGTGTCTGCGCGACCGCGTCCGTTCACGCGGGGCCCGCACCCGTCCGCGCCGGCTGCCGCGGTCCCGCCCGCACCCGCTCGTGCGTGAGGCTGTGGTCGCGGTGCACGCACAGCAGGACGGCCGCGACCTCCCTCGGGGGAAATCGCGGCCGTCGGCCGGTGTCTTCGGCTTTGGGGCTCAGGCCAGGGCGGCAACCGGATTCTCGACCGTGAGCCGGGTGAACACCTCGTCGGTGATCCCCCGGGCCGCCAGCTGCGGGCGAATGCCGCGCAGCAGGTGCCGCAGCCCCCACCCTCCGTAGTGGGTGAACTGGGGTTTCATCGCGATGTCGTGGCTCAGCAGTACCCGGTCGCCGTAGCCGGCGTCGAGCAGCGCCACCAGCAGTTCGATCCGGTGGTGATCGAACGAGCGCGGGGGATAGTCGTCCCCGCGGCGCGCCGAGACCGCCCACTGCTCCATGCCGAAGGTGTCGAGCTCCACCCAGCACCCGCGGCGAGCCAGCTCGAACGCGAACTCGGATTCCGGTCGCTCGTCGCAGTGGCTGACGATCAGCTTGCGGGGATCGACGCCCATCTCCAGTACCTCGTCCACCACCGGCAGCGTGGCCAGCGGGTCGGGAAAGATGGTGCGGTGCAGGTTCAGTGCCAGGCCGGACTCCATCTGCGCCAGCGCCGCACCGCGGACGACCTTGCGTTCCTCCGCGGTAGGCGGATTGCCGGTGCCGATCTCGCCGATGATCCCGGGCCGGACGCCGGTGTTGCCGACGCCGTTCTCGATCTCGTCGAGCAGGACGTCCCGCACCACCTCGGCGGAGGAGAACTTCACGTACGGGGAGTGCGAATGCTCCACGTACTCACCGCAGCCCATGATCACCGTGGCGCCGGTCAGCTCGGACAGCGCCTTGAGGGCCACCGGATCTCGGCCGAACCCGGGGATTCCGAGATCGACCACGGTGTGCCCGCCCGCGCCGAGGTAGCTGTCGAGCTCCTCCCGGGCCACGTCCAGGTCCAGCTGCTGCATCGCCGAGCGGAACGAGAACGGTTCGAGCTGAACCCCGCCGTGCAGCTGCGCGGTGTAGGCCTGGGTGTAGTAGTCGAGTTCGCCGCGGTCCTCGGGATAGATCCACTGGGTGTGGGCGTTGGCGATCAGGTGTTCGTGCGGCATGACCACGCCCAGCGACTCGACGTCGACGGGGCCGGTCACGCTCATCACCTCGCGTGTCATACCAGTGCCTCCCGTCCGACCGGGATGCCTGCGCGGCGCCGGACCTCGGCGATCAGCTCGGACTGCTCCACCGAGGCCGCCAGCGCGTTCTGCCGACCGGTCACCGGTGCCAGCAGGCAACCGGAGACACCCTCGCTCTCGATCAGCTCGGTGAGCAGTTCGGCGGCGATCTCGATGCCCTCGTCCTGCGGGTCCTTGGCCTGACGCAGCCGGGTCAGCAGTGTTTCGGGGATGGAGAATCCGCGCAGTCCGGCGTTGACCTGACGGGCGATCGTCTCGCTGGGCATGATCGCGATGCCGCCGAGCAGGTGGAACGGCCGCTCGCCGACGCGGAGACGGTTGACCTCGGCGAGGAACGACCGCCAGCGATCGACGTCGAAGATGTGCTGGGAGATGATGAAATCAGCGCCGGACCGCACCTTCCGGATGGCCTGGCGGGGCCGGTCGTCGTAGGGCGGGGCGAAGGGGTGCACCACGGCGCCGAGGTAGAGGTCCGGCGCCACCTCCACCGCGCGGCCGTTGTCGAGAACGCCCTCGGTGCGCAGCCGGTCGGCAATTGCCAGCAGGCGCGGGCTGTCGAGATCGAAGACCGCGCGGGCATCCGGCGAATCACCCACGTCCACATGGTTTCCGGTCACGATCAGTGCGTTGCGTACGCCCAGGCTGGCCGCGCCGAGGAGATCGCCCTGTAGCGCGATCCGGTTGCGGTCGCGGCACCCGAAGGTCGGCATCACGTCCAGGCCGGCGTTGCGCAGGTGTGCGGTCGCGGCGATGTTGCCCATGTGCACGTTCGCACCGGAGTGGTCGGTGATCGAGACGATGTCCGCCACCTCCGCGACGACGCGGGAGGAGTCGACGAATTCCGTTGCGTCGGAACTGTCCGCGCCGTTCACCTCGGCGATGATCGTGAACTTGCCGCTGTCCAGGGTCGCCTTCAGGCTGCTGCCCGCCGGGTGTGCCGGACGGCTGCCTGCGGCGGGGACGAAGGCGGACTCGTCGGCCGAGCGGGCCTCGGCCTTCCCGAGGTCGAGGAAGCTGCAGGCCCGGCTCGGCCGGATCTCGCAACCACCATCGGCGAAGACGCCACCGCACGGTCCGATCCGCATCGACTTGGGACAGGTTTCTAGGATGGGCAGCATGTTCGGCAACTTTCTTCCTTACTTCGAGGTGAGGGCAAATCCCATGGAGCGGAGTGTGATCGGGACATGAACAGTCCACGGATCGGGCTGGTGGTACCGGCGGTCGGCGGCGACGCGGGCTGGTTGGACGGGGCCTGGGGCGCGTTGGCATCGTGGCGTGAGGCCGGTCTGGACGCGGAGGTTGTGGTCGGCGCGGTCGACGACACCGTCGACGGCTGGGATGTGGTGGTACTGCACGGAATCCAGTACCTCGACGAGGCCCGGCGGTTGGCTGATGGGAAGCGAACGGTCATCCTGTCCGATGTGCCCGCCGAGTACGCGCAGGCCCCGGACACCTTCACGACGCCACCTCGGGTGACGATGGTCGACTGGTGCTGGTGGCTGGGGGCCGAGCATGCCGGCCGGGCCGCGGCGGAGGAGGTCGACGGGCCGCTCGGCTACATCGCCGGCCCGCCGGTGCCGACCCAGCAACGGGCGGCAGCTGGATTCGTCCGCGGTGTGGCCGCTGTGGACCCAGCGCGCCGGGTGAATGTGCTTTACCTGTCGAGCTTCCTGGCGATGGACGAGGGGCCGCACGCAGCGCGGGTCCTGGTCGAGCAGTTGGAGTGCGCGCTCGTCGCACACTCGGTCGACGCCCCCGGGGCCGCGGCGACTGCGGTGGCGCGGGAACTCGGCGCCGCGACCTACGGTTTCCTGACCCCTGTCGGTGCGGACTCGGCGAGCGTACGATCGGCGATCACACCGGTTCTCGTCGATCTGGCACGCCGGGCGATCGACGGCGAGGAGCTGCCCGACGTGTACGAGTGTTCCTGGGAGACGGGGGAGATTCGGCTCGAGCGTCCCGGCGGGTGAGCGGCTGTGGGCGGGTCCGGTCAACGACGGCTCCTTTCGCTCGTTCTTGCGGGTGAATAGAACGTAAGACGACGTCGTAACCCATTCATATCCGTGGTATGACATTCATGTTGCGCCACTACGATTTTGCGAAGGTAGTGCTTAGACTCAGCCGGTCTGTTCGAAGGAGGGGCGGGGACCGATGGAACACAGCTGGGACGACGAGTTCGGCGGTGAGCTCGAACGAATCTGGCGCGAGGCCGCCACCCAGCGAGTACCCCTCCCGACCGAACTCGAACTCGCCAAGGCGCTGGGCATCAGTCGCCCCATGGTGCGGGAAGCGCTGGTGCGACTCGAGAGTCAGGGCCTGGTCGCCCGGCGGGCGCACCAGGGCACCTTCGCGAACGTCGCCGCACTCTCGGTTCCGTTCCGCATCGACCAGAGCTACGAGCTGAGCAAGCGGCTCGTCGAGGCCGGCTACGAGGTGAAGGTCGACGTCGTCAGCGCGCAGTGGTCGGAGCTGACCGAGGAGGAGGCCCGCGACCTCGAATCGACACCCGGAGCGTCCTGTTTCCGGGTGGTCAAGCGGTGGCTGGCGGACGGCCGTCCGCTGATCCTGGCCGAGGACGTGGTGCCCGCGCGCCGGCGGGAGGGCGTCGAGTTCGACGACGAGTACTCGATCTTCGAGTCGGTCACGACCCTGCGCGGGGTGCCGGTGGAATGGGAGTCGGCGACCCTCAAGCCTGTCCTTCCGGATCCGGCCGTGCAGGAACTGCTTGCCGTCGAGGCCGATCGTCCGCTGCTGACGATCAGCCTCGTCGGGATGTCCCTGCACGGCGAACGCCTCTACCGCGGCTTCGAGACGCATGTACCCGACGGACCGGAGTACGGCATGGTGCGCCGCGCGATTCGGCGCTAGGGACCGGTCCGCTCGGTCCCCGGCGCCGGATCGCGTTGGTCAGGCGCCGAGTTCTGCGCCGATTCGCCCGGCCAGCTCAATCAGTCCGCGATCGGATCCGGCCGCACCGACCAGGGAGAGGCCGAGCGGGGCGCCGTCCAGGGAGAGCGCCGGGATCGAGACCGCGGGGAAGCCGGTGAGCGAGGCCAGGGTGGTCAACCGCAGCGTCGACTGCCGGTGCGCGTCCACCTCGGCGGGAGTGGCGTTCACCTGCGGCGTGGCGGAGCCGACGGTCGGCAGCATCAGGGCCCGGCCGTCGAGCAGGCCGGCCAGCGTGGTCCGCGCGGTGCGCAGGGTGTCGCGGGCGTCGGACAGGTCCGCCTCTGTCACCGTGCTCCCGGCGTGGAAACGGGACTTCACCTCGGGGCCGAGCGCGCTGGGATGCGCGGTGATCCACTTGCCGTGCGCCCCCCACGCCTCGTGCGCCTGCACGGTGCGGAAGGCTGCGGTCCACTCCGCGAGGGCCGGCAGCGGCGGAAGCTCCTGCGCGCTCAGGGTGCGGGCGGTGTCGCGAACAATGTCCTGCACCAGTGGATCTGCCGGGCCGATCACGTCGGGCGACCAGACCGTGTCGGTGGGGGCCGGTGCGTCGTCGTCGGGGAGCAGCACCTGTCCGACCGCGATCAGTGTCGCGGCGTCCCGGGTCAGCCAGGAGACGGTGTCGAAGGACGGCGCCAGCGGCAGTGCGCCGTCGGTGCTCACCGCGCCGTGCGTCGGACGGAAACCCCACAGTCCCTGATAGCTGGACGGCACCCGGATCGAGCCGGCGGTGTCGGTGCCCAGGCCGATGCTCGACCAACCGTGCCGCACGGCGGCGGCCGATCCGCTCGTCGATCCGCCCGGGATGCGGGTCGGGGCGGCCAGATTGACCGGAGTGCCGAAGTCCGCGTTCTGGCCCGCGAGCCCGAAAGCGAACTGGTCGGTGTGGGTGACGCCGGTGACGGACGCACCCGCGTCGAGGAGCCGGCGCACCGCGACGGCCGAATCGGCCTGCGGATCCTGTTCCGCGAGATACGCTTTGACGCCACCGGAGCGCGCCACGCCGGCCACGGCGAACAGGTCCTTCACCGCCGCCGTCTCGCCGGACAGTGGGCCGTCGCCCGCCCCGGCGAGCAACGGCGAACCCACGACGCGCCAGATGGTGCTCTCGACCGGCTTGCTCGGCGGGGTGACATGAGCCGCGGCGATCTGCCACCCGTGCGCGGTACGCCTCCACAGCTGCGTCTGCAGTCCCGCTACGCCGGTCGCCGACCGCACCTCGGCGGTGGTGTAGACCAGGTCGTCGGCGAGTACCCGTGTCCACCAGCGGGTGATCCGGCGGGTCGGCCGATCGGGACGCGCCGCCCGGAAGTCGCTGATCGCCGCGTGGCCCTCGAGGATGCCGTTGCCGTCGGCGCGCAGTGTGTGGTCCGACTGCTCGAACAACGAGTCGAGTTCGCGCGTGTCGTTCGAGAGGAGAGCGGCGTCGTAGCGCCAGAAGGCGTCGATCAATCCAGGGGGAACCGGGGCATCGGTGTGGGGTGTCACGGGGTGGGTCATGGGAAGTGTCTAGTGCAGCCATGTTTCGCGGGAGTGTCGCCGCGACGTCATTCGTGCGCATGTTTTCGGGGCGGTGTCGGCGAGCACACCCGTTCCGGGCTTCCGCCGCGTGGCGGACGAGGCGTTGTGGGGCTGTGACACGATGGCGAGGTGAGTGATGCAGTGCCGACGCCGCCCGATCCGTTCTTCACGGTGCGGACCCGGATCCCCGGACAGCTCGGACGGACCGGCACGATCCACACCCCGCACGGTGACATCGCCACCCCCGCGTTCATCGCGGTCGGCACCAACGCCACCGTCAAGGCGGTGCTGCCGGAGACGATCCGCGAGGCCGGTGCGCAGGCGGTGCTCGCCAACGCCTACCACCTGTACCTGCAGCCCGGACCGGACATCGTCGACGAGGCCGGCGGCCTGGGCCGGTTCATGAACTGGCCGGGCCCGACCTTCACCGACAGCGGCGGCTTCCAGGTGATGTCCCTCGGCGTGGGCTTCAAGAAGGTGCTCGCGATGGAGGCCGTCGGCGTCCAGTCCGACGACGTGATCGCGGTGGGCAAGGAGCGGCTCGCGCACGTCGACGACGACGGGGTGACGTTCAAGTCACACCGGGACGGCAGCAGGCACCGGTTCACGCCCGAGATCTCGATGGGCATCCAGCACCAGCTGGGCGCGGACATCATCTTCGCGTTCGACGAGCTGACCACCCTGTTCAACACCCGCGCCTACCAGGAGGAGTCGGTACAGCGGACGCAGGCGTGGGCGGTGCGCTGCATCGCCGAACACGAACGACTCACCGCGCAGCGCACACACCGGCCGTACCAGGCACTCTTCGGTGTGGTGCAGGGCGCGCAGTACGAGGACCTGCGCCGGCAGGCCTGCCGCGGGCTGGAGTCGATCGTCGGCGAGACCGGCCGCGGGTTCGACGGCTACGGCATCGGCGGTGCGCTCGAGAAGCAGAACTTGGGCACCATCGTCCGCTGGTGCAACGAGGAACTGCCCGAGCACAAGCCGCGGCACCTGCTCGGCATCAGCGAGCCCGACGACCTGTTCACCGCGGTGGAGAACGGTGCCGACACGTTCGACTGCGTCAACCCGTCGCGGGTGGCGCGCAACGCCGCGATGTACACCGAGAACGGCCGGTTCAACGTCAACACCAGCAGGTTCAAGCGGGACTTCAACCCGATCGACGAGAACTGTGACTGCTACACCTGCCGCAACTACTCGCGGGCGTACCTGCACCACCTGTTCAAGGCCAAGGAGATGCTCGCGTCCACGCTCGCGACGATCCACAACGAGCGGTTCACCATCCGCCTCGTCGACCGGATCCGGGACAGCATCGACGGCGGGTACTTCGACGACCTGAAGGCACAGACGCTCAGCAGCTTCTACGCCACCGCCCGCGCCTGACCCCGTGGTGCCCCTGGGGGTTCCCTAATGTCACATTCGCTCACCTGAGGTGACCGAATGTGACATTA
>NZ_JBSFRT010000030.1:0-77393 GCF_053589375.1 Rhodococcus sp. NPDC003348 | reverse complement strand
CGAGGGAACGGGGCTCGCACCGCGCCACTTCATTGTCGGGGTGACCTCGCGGCCGTCCGGTCGTCGCTCCCGAGCTGGTGTGCCGTCTCCTGGTCGGCGGGTGAGTTGGCTCCGCAGGCACACGATCCGCTGCGGGCCTGGTAGTCGTGCACGTGGCCGGTCCGGTCCTGGCTGATCTGACAGCAGGCGTGCAATTGGGCCTGGAGGGCGGCGCGGCCGCGCTGGACTCGAGATTTCATCCCGGACACCGAGATTCCCGCCTCGCCGGCGGCCGCGGCGTGGGTCCGGGAGTCGAGGTCGACCATCTTCACCGCCGCGGCCTGCTCGGCAGGTAGCCGCGAGAGCATCGGCACCAGGCAGGAAGCGAGTTCTTTCTCCGCAGCCGCGTCGGCGTCCGGCGCGTCGTCGGGAGGATTGTCGGGGACGGTGTCGACGGCCAGCTCGCGGCGATGGGGCGCGGACCGGTAGTAGTCGGTGATCGCGTTGCGGGTGATCGCATACATCCAGCCCAGGATGCGGTCCTGCTCGCGCAGGTTGTCGAGGCTATTGGCCATCCGCAGGAACACGATCGACAGAATGTCGTCGGCATCCTCGGGACTCGAGACCCGGCGGGCGATGAAGGCCCGCAAGTCGCTCGAGAAGCGGCGCCAGAGCTGGTCGAGATCAGCCGGCTCCGGTTGGGATGTCGTCGTGGTGGCCGTGTCCTCGCCCATGATTCTGGTTCCTCTCCGCTTCCAGCATCCACGTCTGGCCGCGCGGTCGCGACCCCCTCAGTGCAGGTTTCTCGCCGACGACCCGACGACGGCGACCGCGATCGGACGCATTCTGCGTCCGAATCCGGGGTGCCTCGTCTGTATGGGTGTCGATGTCGATTCCGGATTCTCCGGTTCGACGAACCAGTAGAAGCGTGATGAGGAGGTGTGAGCGATGCTGACCACACATCTGTTGTCGGATCTGACCAGCGAAGAGGTCGATCTGATCGTGGCGGAGGAACTGCATCTGCTCGACGCCGCCGCATGAGCGCCGCCGACGCCGCACGGGGCGCATCCGCTGACCACAGCGTTCTCCTGGCCCCTACCCCTTTCCGCAGGGTAGGGGCCAGCGGAGTGCCCGGCTCCGGACGGGCAGCGAATGCGAAGACCCCGCCCGCCCTTCCCTCAGGTGGAAAGGCGGGCGGGTGGGTCGTTCGTTCAGCTGGCGCGTGCCGACCGGATCAGTCGGGTGAGGCCGGGGACCGCGGTGACCGCGGCCCACAACCCGATCGCCGCGACCAGGGCAGCGACGGTGTCCCCGACGGTGGCGGTGCCGAGCACATCCCCGCGCAGGGCCTCGGTGGCGTGCGCGACCGGATTCACCGTCGCCATGGCCTGCATCCAGCCGGGCATGGTCTCGAGCGGCGCGAACGCACTGGAGATGAACATCAGCGGCATCATCACCATCATCCCGGCGAACTGGACCACGTCCGGTCGGCGCAGCCGGTCCCCGATCAACCCGAACAGGGCGCTCATCGCCCCGGCCAGCACCACCAGCACCACGATCGCGGCGACGGCATCGAGTGCGGTGCCGTGGAACTCGAAACCCAGTGCCACGGCAGCGATCCCGAGCAGCGCTGCCCGGGCGAGGGTGAAGACGGCCTCGTTGACGGTGCGAGCAACGCCCGGCAGCACCGCCCGCATGGGCAGGGCCGCAAAGCGGTCGTGGAGGCCGTTGGTGTGATCGATCGCGGCGGAGACCCCGGCGTTGGTGCCGGCCATCACGGTGGAGACAGCGAGCATCGCCGGGGTGAGGAAGACGATGTAGCTGACCCCGGCCGGGAAACCGGGTCCGGCGGCGACGCTGCGGAAGACCTGACTGAACAGCACGAGCATCGCCATCGGCATGGTCAGTGAGAACATCAGCAGCTGCGGGACGCGGGCGCTGGTGCGCAGGTTACGGATGGTGAGCGCGGCCAGTTGGTTCCCGATCGGGGAACGCTCGATCGAGGGCGTGGTGGTGGTCATCGGTGGGCTCCTGTGGTGTGGGCGAGGTGGGTGAAGACGTCCTCGAGGCTGGGCGAGGTCACGTCGAGGTCGGTGATCTCGATGCCGCCGCGGTGCAGGTCGGCGACCAGCGCGGTCGCGGCGGTGGCGTCGTCGACGGTGACCGACACCCGAGCCCGGTCGCCGTCGACCCTGTCGGCATCCGGGATGAACGGCAGGTCGGCGATCTGGCCGGCCGGGATGGTGGCGCTGAGGACCTTGCCTCCGACGATCTGTTTCAGCTCGGTGGGGGTGCCGCGGGCGGCGACCCTGCCGCGGTGCAGGACCACGATGTGGTCGGCGAGCCGGTCGGCTTCCTCGAGGTACTGCGTGGTGAGCACGACGGTGGTGCCCGCGGCAGTGAGCTCGTCCACGACGTCCCACAGTCCGGCGCGAGCAAGGGGGTCCAGACCCGTGGTCGGCTCGTCCAGGAACAAAACTGACGGGGTCCCGACGAGGCCGGCGGCGAGATCGATCCGGCGGCGTGAGCCCCCGGAGAGTTCCCCGACCCGCCGGGCCGCGTATTCGTGCAACCCGAGCCGGTCGATCAGCGCGTCGGCCCGGGCGCGGGCGGTGCGCCGCAGTCCGGTCAGGCGGCCGATCAGCTCCAGGTTCTCCCTGGCGGTGAGGAATTCGTCGAGTCCGGAGTATTGGCCGGTCACACCGATCCGGCGGCGCACCGCGGTGGCGTCACCGACCACGTCGAGGCCCTCGATCTGCACGCGGCCGATGGTGGGCCGCACGAGGGTGGTCAACGTGCGGATCAGGGTCGTTTTGCCGGCACCGTTGTGGCCGAGCACCCCGAGCGTCGTCCCGGCGGCAGCTGCCAGGTCGACGCCGTCAAGGGCCCATGTCTTGCCGTAGGCGACATGCAGGTCCTCGACCACGACGGCCGGCGCGCTCATCGCACACCCCCACGGTGGTCTCCGGCGGGGTGGGCGGACAGGTGGATGATCATCGGAGGTTCCTCTCGGAAGGCGTGCTCCCACCCGGTGGTGGATGGGAGTCCGCTTTCTCAGACGAACCGGCCGCGTAATGGACGCACCCGCATCCGGCGATTCCCACGCTCGTTTACAGGACCAACCGGCTGACCAGGTACCGGGCGTCGCGGCCGACGCCGCGTAGCGATGCGGAGGAGAGACTGCGTTGCCATTCGAGGCCGACGTAGCCGACACCGGGGTGGGTGGTGGACAGGCCCCTTCGGTGGTGGGGGTGTCCGGTGTCGGTGAGTGCGCCGAGGTCGGCGAGGTAGGGCAGGTGGGGGGTGTAGCCGGTGGCGAGGATGATCGTGTCCGCATCGGTGATGGTGCCGTCCGGCCAGAGCGCGGTGCGCCCGGTGAGACCGGTGAACATGTCGCGGGCCCGGGGTTCCCCGGCGGCGAGGGCGGTGCGGTAGCGGCCGGTGTCGAACACCGGTGCGGTCGGAGACCGGTGGAGCAGGTGCCCGATCGGGAGGGCGTCGAGGCCGGTGACGGTGAACCAGAAGTGCATGTCGCGGCCAAGGGGCCGCTGGGGCGCGAACTTCGGTGGTGTGCGGCAGGCGAGGGTGACGTGGGCGGTGTCGGCGAGTTCGGCGGCGATCTGGACGGCGGAGTTCCCGGCGCCGACGACGATGACGTGTTCGCCGGTGTGGTCGGTGGGGTTGCGGTAGAGGCTGGCGTGGATGATCGTGCCGGTGAAGCCGTCCTGCCCGGGCAGCGTCGGGATGTTGGGTGATCCGAATCCGCCGGTGGCGCCGACGATCCGCGGTGCGGTGAACGTTTCCCCGGTATCGGTGGTAGCGGTGTAGAGGCGGCCGTCGTGTGAGACGGTCGCGACGCGCTGGTTGACGTGGATGTCGGCGTCGAGGGACTTGGCGTAGCGGCGCAGGTATTCGACGACCTCGTCTCGGTGCGGGTAGCGGTCGCCGTCGCCGGGGAAGGGGAGTCCCGGCAGGGCACTGTATTTCGCGGGGGAGAACAGGGTGAGGCTGTCGTAGTAGTGCGGCCAGGATCCGACGGGTTCGTCGGATGCCTCGAGCACCGCGGTACGGAGGCGTTCGCGGCGCAGTGCGTGGGCGGTGGCGAGGCCGGATTGGCCGCCGCCGATGACGAGGGCGTCGTAGTCGGGCATCGGGGGTCCTTGCGGGTCAGGGCTCGGATTCAGGGGTGGGGCGGGGCATGGAGGCGGCGGCGACCACCGCGGCCAGCAGGGCGATCGCACCGAGGACGAGGTAGGCGCGGGCGTAGCTGCCGGTCCAGTCGGACAGGGCGGTGCCGGCCCACGGAGCGAGAGCCATGACGATGACGATCGGTGCGGACATCAACCCGTTGAGGCGGCCGTAGTGCGTTGCGCCCCAGCGGTCGGTGATGGCGGTGGCCTGGACGAGGGTGAACACGCCGCGCACGAGACCGGCCCCGACCGCGACACCGATGAGTGCGACGACGGTGTCGGCGACACCGAGCAGGGCAGTGGTGAGGGCGGTGGCGGCGATGATGCCGACGGTCCGGCCGAGTGGCCCGGTGCGGGCCGACAGCGGCAGATAGCCGACCCGTCCGAGAACCTGTCCGGCGCCACCGAGGCCGAGGGTGAGCGCGGCCAGGCCGGGGGAGAAGCCCTGTTCGACGAGCAGGGGGACGAGGTTGAACACGCCGGCGAACGCCGCGAATGCGGCGAGGGCGAGGGCAATCACGAGGGCGGCGAACGCGCGACTGCGGGAGGCGTCACGGTGATCGACGGCGTGCTGTCCGGGATGCTGCGGCGAATCGGGCCAGTGGCCCCGCAGGCCGAAGAAGTGCCCGGGGACGGTGACGGCGGCCAGGATCACGGCGAGGACGAGATAGGTTGTCCGCCAGTCGTATCGCTCGACGAGCGCCGCGGTCAGCGGCGCGAACACGGTGCTGGCCAGACCGGCGGCGAGGGTGAGGATCATCAGCGCCTTGACGTGATCGGCGCCGTACCAGCGGGTCAGGGCCGCGAACGCGGGCGGGTAGAGCACCGCGCCCATCGAGGCGCCGGCCAGCACCCACCCGGCGTAGAACCACGGCAGCGTCGGCGCCCGCGCCACCAGCAGCAGCGAAGGCACCGCGAGAACCGAGCCGGCGGTCATCACCGTGCGGGGACCGGCGTTGTCGAGGATCCGTCCGACGGGGATTCCGACCAGCGCGGCGACGAGCTGGCTGATCGAGAAGGCGGCCACGATCACCGACGCAGACCATCCGCTCTCGCGGGAGATCGCCACCGACAGAACGGGGAAGGCGTAGTAGAGGATTCCCCAGCTGGTGATCTCGGTCAGGCACAAGGTGGCGAGCACCCGCCGCAGACCGGCCCGGTCGAGGGCGCCGGTCTGCGGCGAGGTGGTCGTCTCGGTCACCGGCGTCTACCGGCCCGACGGTGGGGCGACGGTGACCAGCTCCGGTGCCGCCGGGGCGCCGCAGCACCCACCGCCGCTGTCGGCGGCGTCGGCGTTCGGGTCGTCGAACACACCCGCACCGCCGCACACCCCGGTCTCGGGCAGGACCAGCTCCACCCGGTTCGCGGCCTCGTCGTCGCCCGCGAGATGGGCTGCGATGGAACGGACCTGCTCGTAGCCGGTCATCGCGAGGAACGTCGGGGCCCGGCCGTAGCTCTTCATCCCGACGACGTACACCTTCGGTTCGGGGTGGGTCAGTTCCCGGACACCGTGCGGGTAGACGGTGCCGCAGGAGTGCACGTTCGGGTCGATCAGCGGCGCCAACTCCACCGGCGCCTGCAGGACCGGGTCGAGACCGAGGCGGATCTCCGACAGCCACGACAGGTCGGGGCGGAACCCGGTCAACGCGACGACCCGGTCCACCGCCTCGATTCGCTGTCCGGCGTCGGAGACCAGGACGATCGGGCCGGCACCGTCGGATTCGACCGTTGTGGTGCGGAATCCGGTCACCACCTGCAGCAGTCCGTCGTCAACGGCCTTCTTCGCCCGCAACCCGAGGGCGCCGCGGGCGGGCAGCTGGTCGTCCTCGCCACCACCGAACGCGGTCCCGACCCCGGCGCGGCGCACCGCCCAGGTGATCCGAGTGCCCGGCGCCTCCGCGGCGAGCGAGGCGAGGGTGACGATCGCGGTCAGCGCGGAGTGTCCGGCACCGGCGATCACGGTGCGCTTTCCCGCGTACTCGGCGCGGACCTGCGGATCGTCGACGCCGGGGACGCGGTAGGAGATGCGGGCGGAGGCGGCGCGTTCCCCGGCCGCGGGCAGTCCCTCGCTGCCGAGCGGGTTCGGTGTGCCCCAGGTTCCCGAGGCGTCGATCACCGCGCCCGCGAGGATCCGGTCCTCGGATCCGTCGGCGCGGCGGATGTGCACCGACAGCGGTTCGGTGTCGCGGCCGGCGTCGACGACCCGATCGCGGCCGCGGCGCGCGACGCCGACGACCTCGGCGCCCAGCTGGACGGCGTCGCCGAGGGCGGCGGCGAGCGGGACGAGGTAGTCGCTCACCCACTGGGAGGCGGTGGGATAGGACTCGGGGGCCGGGTGGGCCCAGCCGGTGGTGGTCAGCAGCCGTTCGGCGGCCGGGTCGACCAGCTCGGACCAGCGGGAGAACAGTCGGACGTGGTTCCACTGCGCGACCGCCGCTCCGGCGGCCTGGCCGCGCTCGAACACCAGCGGGGTCAGGCCTCGCTCGCGCAGTTCGGCGGCGGCGGCGAGGCCGATCGGGCCGGCGCCCACAACAACGACGGGCAGGTCAGGCATCACAAATACCCTTTCATCGACGTGTATCGATCAACATTCTTCGAACCGTATCGATGTCCATCGATGAATGCAACCATCGATGGACATCGATATAGTGAATTCATGACTTCCCTCGACATGCCGGTCGTCCGGACCGCTCGCCTCGCCGGGGCGGAGGCACTGGCGACCGAGGACGCCGCGACCTACGCCGGCTGGTTCGCGTGCCTGGCCGAACCGACCCGGGTGCGACTGCTGCATCAGGTTGCGAGCGCCCTCGCCGGGATCACGGTCGGCGAGCTGGCCGAGGCGCTCGGGGTCGGGCAGCCGACCGTCTCCCACCACGTCCGCAAGCTCGCCGACGTCGGGTTCGTCAACGTCCACAAGGACGGCACCAGCACCGTCGTCGTGGTCAACCCGGCGTGCTGCACCGGACTGCCGCAGGCCGCGGACGTGGTCATGGGCATGCTCGCCCCGCGGCCGTGCTGCCCGGACGGCCTGCCCGCCGACGTCACCGTCCGCCCGTTGCAGGGCGATGACTGGGATGCGGTGCGTCGCATCTACGGCGAGGGCCTTGCCACGGGGATCGCGACCTTTGCCGCCGAGGTCCCCACCCGCGGCGTGCTCGACGCCGAGTGGCTACCCGGGCACCGGTGGGTCGCCGAGATCGACGGCGTCGTCGTCGGGTGGGCCGCCCTGAGTCCGGTGTCGAGCCGGGACTGCTACCGCGGGGTCGCGGAGAACTCGGTGTACGTCGCGGACGGGATGCGCGGCCGCGGCGTAGGTAAAGCCCTACTGCGCACCCAGGTCATCGCCGCCGACCAGGACGGACTGTGGACCCTGCAGACCTCGATCCTCCCCGACAACCGCGCCGCCATCGCCCTGCACCACTCCGCCGGATTCCGCACCGTCGGGGTCCGCGAACGCATCGCCCAACTCGACGGGCAGTGGCGTGACACCGTCTTCCTCGAACGCCGCTCGCCCGGGCAGTAGGGGCAGCTCCCCCTGGTCAGGCTGTCTGCGGCGAGCGGACAATGTGCGGGGAGGCGGGGTGAGCGAAATGACGGCGGATCCGTCCGAGTCGGTTGATCGAGCGGCGATAGCTGCCGACCTCGAGCGGGCTCGTATTTCGCTGCACGAGCTCCTCGATGCCATGGGTGCCAAGGATTTCGAGCGCGCCTCGAACGGCACCCGGTGGACGAACGAGCAGTTGCTGTTCCACATGGTCTTCGGCTACATGGTCGTCCGTCGGCTGCTCGTGCTGGTGCGGATGTTCGCTCGGCTGCCAGACGGCGTGAGCCGGGTGTTCGCGCGGGTCCTCGACGCCGCCACTCCGGTGTTCGACAAGGTCAACTACCGAGGATCTTGCCTGGCAGCGCGCGTGTTCGATCGGCGGAGGATGGGGCGCAAATGCGACCGCGTCATCGAGACCCTCCAGCGCCGTCTCGCCAATGAGTCCGACGCTGCGCTCCGCTCCGGCATGCACTTCCCGACGCGATGGGATCCGTTCTTCGCCGACTTCATGACCCTCGAGCAGGTCTACCGATACCCCGGCCGGCACTTCGACTTCCATCGGAACCAGCTCGCACACGGCTGAGGCTCGGCCCTGCCCTTGTCGCCGACGACGGCTATCCCGTCGAACATTCACCCGGCCCTTTTGTTTGCGCACTGATTCGATACCTGTCAATATTGATGTATGTCGAATCAGAATCCACAGGATGACGGCGCCTGCTGCTCGCCGCTGGTGCGCGAGCCCCTGACCGAGGACTGGGCCGGGGATCTGGCCCGGATGTTCAAGGCGCTGGGGGATCCGGTGCGTCTGCGGTTGCTGTCGCTGGTGGCCTCCCACGCGGGTGGTGAGGCGTGTGTGTGCGACATCTCCGGTTCGTTCGACCTGTCGCAGCCGACGATCTCCCATCACCTCAAGGTGCTGCGCGAGGCCGGGCTGCTGGACTGCGAGCGGCGCGGCACCTGGGTGTACTACTGGGTGCTTCCGTCCGCGCTGCGGCAGCTCTCGGCGGTGCTGCTCACCGAGGGTGAGCCCGCAGCGTCGTCGGCGCAATGCGCGGAGGTTCCGGCGTGAGCGAGGCCGCCACCACGACCGAGCATCCGGCCGTCGTCGCGAAACTCTCGACCCTGGACCGGTTCCTGCCGGTGTGGATCGGCGTCGCGATGGTCGCCGGCCTCCTGCTCGGGCGGGGCATCCCCGGACTCGGTGACGTCCTGTCCGCCGTGGAGATCGACGGCATCTCCCTGCCGATCGCCCTCGGCCTGCTGATCATGATGTACCCGGTACTCGCCAAGGTCCGCTACGACCGACTGGACACCGTGACCGGCGACCGCAAGCTCCTGATCGGGTCGCTGGTCCTGAACTGGGTACTCGGCCCGGCGCTGATGTTCGCCCTCGCCTGGATCTTCCTCGCCGATCTTCCCGAGTACCGGACCGGGCTGATCATCGTCGGCCTCGCCCGTTGCATCGCCATGGTGATCATCTGGAACGACCTCGCGTGCGGGGACCGCGAAGCCGCGGCCGTCCTGGTCGCGATCAACTCGGTGTTCCAGGTGCTCATGTTCGCCGTCCTCGGCTGGTTCTACCTCTCCGTCCTGCCCGGGTGGCTCGGGCTCGAGCAGACCACGATCGACACCTCGCCGTGGCAGATCGCGAAGTCGGTGCTGATCTTCCTCGGCATCCCCCTGCTCGCCGGCTTCCTCACCCGCCGCTACGGGGAGAAGGCGAAGGGCCGCGAGTGGTACGAGCAGAAGTTCCTGCCGCGGATCGGGCCCTGGGCCCTGTACGGGCTGCTGTTCACGATCGTGATCCTGTTCGCCCTGCAGGGCGAACAGATCACCTCGAACCCGATCGACGTCGTCCGGATCGCGATCCCGCTGCTCGCGTACTTCGCGATCATGTGGGGCGGCGGATACCTCCTCGGCGCGGTGATGGGTCTCGGGTACGAGCGCACCACCACCCTCGCGTTCACCGCCGCGGGCAACAACTTCGAGCTCGCGATCGCCGTCGCGATCGCCACCTACGGCGCCACCTCCGGGCAGGCCCTGGCCGGGGTCGTCGGGCCGCTGATCGAGGTCCCCGTCCTCGTCGCCCTGGTCTACGTCTCGCTCGCGCTGCGTAAACGCTTCGCCCCCACCACGAAGGTGTCCGTGTCAGCCAAGGCGTCCTGATGCCCGATCAGTCGTTCGACGAGGAACTGCGCACCCACGATCGCCGGCCGCAGCCGGAACTGCTGATGCCGCAGGCGGTCCTGTCCCGCACGGCAGCGGACCTGTCCGCCAAGTGCACCGGGGTGTTCTCCCCGCAGACCGTGGAGCGGTACGTCTTCGAGTCCTACACCGCGCTGCGGCGGACGTCGAAGGTGCACACGCACCTGACGACGCTGGCCGGCCGGTTCGCCGCCGATCGCCTCTCCGCGTTGGCCCAATCGCAGGGCGCGGCACCGAAAACAGTGCCCGAGGTGCTGTTCGTGTGCGTCCACAACGCGGGCCGGTCCCAGATGGCCGCCGCGCTGCTCGACCATCACGGTCTCGGGCGGGTGCACGTCCGCTCCGCCGGGTCGGCGCCCGTCCACGCGATCGCCCCGACCGTGGTCGAGGCGATGACCGAGATCGGGATCGATCTCGGTACCGAGTTCCCCAAGCCGCTCACCGACGACGTCGTCGCGGCCGCCGATGTAGTGGTGTCGATGGGCTGCGGGGACGCGTGTCCGGTCTATCCGGGCAAGCGGTACCTGGACTGGACCCTCGACGACCCGGAGGGCCAGCCGATCGAGCAGGTCCGCCGGATCCGCGACGATATCGACGCCCGGGTCCGCGGCCTGCTCCGCGAGCTCGTGCCCACCGCCACCACCTGACCGCCCCCTTCCCGTCTGTCCGACCCTCCTGTTCGAAAGGGACTGTGCATGTCCACCACTCCGAGTGTCCTGTTCGTCTGCGTCCACAACGCGGGCCGATCCCAGATGGCCGCGGGCTTCCTCACCGCGCTGGCCGGGGATCGGATCGAGGTGCGTTCCGCCGGCTCCGCGCCCGCCGACCAGGTCAACCCGGCCGCAGTGGAGGCGATGGCGGAGGTCGGGATCGACATCTCCGCCGAGAACCCGAAGATCCTCACCGTCGATGCAGTGCAGGCCTCCGACGTGGTGATCACCATGGGGTGCGGCGACACCTGCCCGGTCTTCCCCGGCAAGTCCTACCGCGACTGGGTGCTCGAGGACCCGGCCGGGCAGGGCGTCGAGGCGGTCCGCCCGATCCGCGACGAGATCAAGACCAAGGTCGAGGCGCTGATCGCGGAGCTGACTACCGCCTCCGCCGGCCGCTGACCTGCAGGTTGATCTGATGACGACGAGTGTCGATGTGGTCGTGATCGGCGGCGGCCAGGCAGGACTGGCAGCCGGCTACTACCTGCGACGCGCCGGGCACCGGTTCGTGATTCTCGACGACCAGCCCACGCCGGGCGGGGCATGGCCGCACACGTGGCCGTCGCTGCGCCTGTTCTCCCCGGCGGAGTACGCGACCCTGCCGGGCTGGCCGATGCCCCACTGGCGGGACGGGTTCCCGCCCGCGAGCCATGTCGTGGACTACCTCACCGCCTACGAAGCCCGCTACGACCTGCCGATCGAGCGTCCGGTGCGGGTGACCGCGGTCCGCCGCGACGGCAGCGACCTGATGGTCGAGGCCGGCGCCCGGATATGGCGGGCACGCCGGGTCATCAGCGCCACCGGAACCTGGCAGCAGCCGTTCTGGCCGATCTACCCCGGCGCACGCACCTTCACCGGCCGCCAGTTGCACACCGTCGACTACCGCACCCCGGACGAGTTCGCCGGCGCCGACGTCGTGGTCGTCGGGGGCGGCAACTCCGCAGCCCAGCTCGTCGCGGAGATCTCGACCACCGCGTCGACCACATGGGTGACCAGCCGGCCACCGCGGTTCCTTCCAGACGGCGTCGACGGCCGGGCGCTGTTCGAGGTCGCGGCCCGCCGCGCCGCAGCGCTGGCCGCCGGGCGCCCCGATCCCGGTGGCGTCGCTGCCCTCGGTGACATCGTGATGGTCCCGGAGGTGCTGGCCGCCCGTGAACGTGGTGCGCTGACAGCATTTCCGATGTTCGACCACCTCACGACGGACGGGATCGCCTGGGGTGACCGTCGGCAGCACGCCGACATCGTGGTGTGGGCGACCGGGTTTAGGCCCGCCCTCGGCCATCTGAGGCCGCTGCGGCTGCGCGGGGCCGACGGCACCGTGCCCACCAGCGGAACCCGCTCCCTGAAAGAACCGAACCTGCACCTGCTCGGCTACGGCGACTGGACCGGACCCGGCTCGGCCACGATCCTCGGCGTCGGCCGCACCGCCAAATCCGCCGTCGCCGAACTCGACCTCGACGACTGACCTGATCCCCGAAAGGACCCACATCGATGAGCACACCCTCGGTGCTGTTCGTGTGCGTGAAGAACGGCGGCAAGTCCCAGATGGCGGCCGGGCTGATGCGCGCCGCCGCCGGTGACACCGTCACCGTGCACTCCGCCGGCACCACACCCGGTACTGCCGTCAACGCCCTCTCGGCCGAGTCCCTGCTCGAGGTCGGCGTCGACATCACCGCCGAGACCCCGAAACCGGTCGACCCGCAGCTGGTCCGCGACGTCGACGTCGTGATCACCCTCGGCCGCGAAGCCCACGTCGACGAGGTGCCGGGCACCGCATTCGAGAACTGGGACACCGACGAGCCGTCCGAACGCGGCATCGACGGCATCGAGCGGATGCGCCTCGTGCGCGACGACATCGCCGCCCGCGTCGCCGACCTCGCCACCCGCCTCACCCAACAACACCAGGAGAACCGTTGAGCACCATCGAAGTTTTCGAACCCGCCCTCTGCTGCAACACCGGCGTCTGCGGTGACGACGTCGACCAGGCGTTGGTGACCTTCTCCGCCGACATGGACTGGGTCCGTTCCCAGGGAGGCGAGATCGCCCGATTCAACCTGGCCAGTGAGCCGCTGACCTTCGCGCAACGGGAACCGGTCGCCGCGTTCCTGAAACTGTCGGGTTCGGAAGGGCTGCCGCTGGTCCTCGTCGACGGTGTCACCGCGATCACCGGCCGCTACCCCGACCGGGCCCAGCTCGCGAAGTGGGCCGGGCTCGACGCCCCGGCAGCCGTCGTCGCCGCCCCGGCGGGCGTCACGATGCTGGGCCTGACCGAGACCACGGACACCGGCGCCGGCTGCTGCGGCGACGACTCGGCTTCTTCGACCTGCTGCTGAAAAGGACTCTGTCATGAAGTTTCTCGACAACCCGCCCCGATTCCTGTTCTTCACCGGTAAGGGCGGGGTCGGGAAGACCTCCATCGCGTGCGCGTCGGCGATCGCCCTCGCCCGCGCCGGCCGCAAGGTGCTGCTCGTGTCCACCGATCCGGCGTCGAACGTCGGGCAGGTGTTCGGGCTGAGCATCGGCAACACCATCACCGCGGTGCCGGCGGTGGCGGGTCTGTCCGCGCTCGAGATCGACCCGCAGCAGGCCGCCGACGCCTACCGGGAACGGATAGTCGGGCCGGTGCGCGGGCTGCTGCCCGACGCCGAGATCGCCTCGATCGCCGAACAGCTCTCGGGGTCGTGCACCACCGAGATCGCCTCGTTCAACGAGTTCACCGCCCTGCTCACCGACACCGACGGCGTCACCGACGGGTTCGACCACGTCCTGTTCGACACGGCACCGACCGGCCACACCATCCGGCTGCTCCAGCTCCCCGGATCGTGGACCGAGTTCCTCGACGACGGTAGGGGCGACGCCTCGTGCCTCGGCCCGCTCGCCGGTCTCGACAAGCAGCGCAGCATCTACGCCGACGCCGTCGGCGCCCTCGCCGACCCCGACCGCACCCGCCTGGTGCTGGTGACACGGGCGCAGCGGGCACCGATCGCGGAAATCGCCCGCACCCAGACCGAACTCGCCGACATCGGACTGTCCCACCAGTACGTCGTCGTCAACGGACTGCTCCCGGAACCGGACGGGCGCGACGCCCTCGACACGGCGATCCACCGCCGCGAACACGCCCTCCTGGATGCGCTGCCGGCGAACCTGGCCGCGCTGCCCGTCGACGAAGTCGAACTCAAACCCACCAACATGGTCGGCATCGATGCCCTCGACTCGCTGTTCACCGCGACCACCACGGTCGACGGCGAACCGGCTACCACCGTCGCCGGGTTGGGCGCGGTTGCCGATGCGGCGTCGCTGTCGGATCTCGTTGACGAGATCGCCGCCGACGATCACGGGCTGATCATGTTCATGGGCAAGGGCGGCGTCGGGAAGACCACCCTCGCCGCAGCTGTGGCGGTCGCGCTGGCCGAACGTGGCCACCAGGTGCACTTGACCACCACCGACCCCGCGGCGCACCTGGCCCACACCCTCGCTGGGGCCGTCGCAGGCCTCGAGGTCTCGCGCATCGACCCGGCCGAGGCCACCGAGCAGTACCGCGCCCGCGTCCTCAAATCCAAGGGCGCGGCGCTCGACGAGCAGGGCCGCGCCGCGCTGTCCGAGGACCTGAAATCGCCGTGCACCGAGGAAGTCGCCGTATTCCAGGCGTTCTCGCGGGTCATCCACGAATCCCGACGCCGATTCGTCGTCGTCGACACCGCCCCCACCGGGCACACCCTGCTGCTGCTCGACGCCACCGGTTCCTACCACCGCGAGATCGCCCGGCAGATGGGCGAGCACGCCCACTTCACCACCCCGTTGATGCGGCTGCAGAACCCCGACGAGACCAAGGTCGTCCTGGTCACCCTCGCCGAAACCACACCGCGCCTCGAAGCCGCAGGTCTGCAGGAAGACCTCGAACGCGCTGGCATCCACCCGTGGGCGTGGGTGGTCAACAACTCCCTCGCCGCCGCGGCACCGTCCTCGCCGCTGTTGCGGCGTCGCGCCGCGGCGGAGGCCACCGAACTGGCCACCATCGCCGCCGACCACGCCGCACGATGCGCGGTGGTGCCGATGCTTGCCACCGAACCAGTGGGGGTCGAGGCGCTGAGGTCACTTGCTCACGGTGTCCACGACGACATCGCCGGCGAGTGAGCACCCTCGCTGCCCACGGGCGGCCGTGAAGACGAGTTCGGCCGCCCACGGGCGGCCGAACTCGTATCCCGGGTGGTCAGCAGCAGGACGTGTCGGCGGTCGCCTTCTCGCCCGTGGCCGCGGTTCCGCAGCACACACCGCCCTCGGAGCTCTGCGGGCCGTCGAGGTGCTGCGGGCTCGAGCCGAAGGTTTCCGAGTCGACGAGGACGGTGTAGACCTCCCACCTCTCACCGGCCGGGCCGGTGACCCACACCTTGTCCTGGGTGGCGAAGCAACAGGTGGTACCGATCTCCTCGTCGGTGAACAGGCCCTCGCCGGTCAGGCGGGCGATCTCGGAGTGCACCTTCTCCGACGATTCGACTTCGACGCCGAGGTGGTTGATGGTGCCGCCCTGGCCGGGGTTCTCGAGCAGGACCAGCTTCAGCGGTGGTTCGGCGATCGCGAAGTTCGCGTAGCCGGGCTTGAGCTTCGCCGGCTCGGTACCGAACAGTTTCGAGTAGAACGTGACGGCCTCCTGCAGGTCGTCGACGTTGAGTGCGAGCTGGGCACGTGACATGACATCCTCCACGTATGTGACATATATCGAATTAGCGACCACTTCAGGATCTCACCTTTTCGACATAAGTCAATATGGTCGGTAGGGTTAGTCCATGCCCAAGACGCTGCCTGTTATCGATGTCTCGGCGCCCATCTGCTGCGCCCCGGTCTCGGCCGGACCGATGACCGACGACGCAGCGCTCGAGGTCGCGCTCCGGCTCAAGGCGCTGGCCGACCCGGTCCGCATCAGGCTCATGTCGATCCTGCTCACCGCCATCGACGGCGAAGTTTGCACTACGGATCTCGCGACCGGCGTCGACGTCGCCGAATCCACCGTCAGTCACCACCTCGGCCAACTCCGAAAGGCGGGCATGATCGCCTCCGGCCGCCGTGGCATGAACGTGTTTCATCGCGCCCGCGCCGACTCGCTCGACGCTCTGCGTCTCGTCTTGAACCCAAGCTGCTGCTCATGAATCCTCAGAGCGGCAGTCGCCCCCGGTAGTCGCACGAACGGAGCCGGGTACTCAGCCGGCCAGGGATAACCGACAGGCAGACGAGACGGTCGCGGGATTCAGATCGCCTCGCGACTGAGCAGCGGCGGGGCTCGGTGGGCTGCTCATCCTTTGGATACCCTCGCCGGCGGAGGCCTTCGACTCAGGCGCGATGAGGTGCAGTATGGAGTGTCAACTCGTGGTGCCAGCGCGGTGCTGCCTTGCCGATTGCGCTCACTTTGCCTGGGCGAGCCACACCGCGTCGGCGCCGGCCGGGAATCGCAGCTGCCCGGTCGTGTCGTGCGCGGCTCGCCACACCGCGTCGGCGACGTCGCTCTCCTCGGTGTACAGGTCTTGGCTCGTGAATTCGTCCATGACACTCTTCGCCCACGGCGCGTACGGCGCCGGAACCAGATCGTCCACCGACCAGCTGTCCGTCGCCCGGGCTGCGAAGTTGGTTGTGAGGCAGGCGCCAGGCTCGACCGTCTTCGCTTGAACACCGAAGGGTGTGAGCTCGTGCGCCAGGGATGCGGTGAACCCCTCGATGGCCATCTTGCTCGCCTCGTAGACGGCCGAGAGCGGCATGTGACCGAGCACCACACTCGAGGTTACGTTGACCACCACTCCGGAGCCGCGCTCGCGGAACTGCGGCAGCACCGCCTGCGTCGTCGCCATCACGCCGAAAGTGTTGGTCTCGAAGACTTCCCGCACACGGGCCATGGGAGTCCCCTCGAACACGCCGATCGACGGAACACCCGCGTTGTTCACCAGGACGTCGATGGGCCCCGCAGCCTCGAATGCGGCGCTGATGGTCTCGGGCTTGGTCACGTCGAGCTCGACGAGGTGGAGCCGATCCGACTCGGGCAGGACACCCGCACGCGGTGTGCGCATCGTGGCGATGACGTTCCACCCCTGCGAGTGGAAGTGGTGGGAGGTCTCCCGCCCGTAGCCGGATGAGGCGCCGGTGATCAGAACTGTCTTCATGTTGCGGTCCTTGCGATGTGGGTGGGATCCGAGGATCAGAAGACATCTTCCTGCTCCTGCGGAACTGCTGACATTTCCCATTGAATCGGTTTGACCTGCGAAAACAGTAGAACTATCGTCGCCTCTTCTTGCACGATCCTCCCACCGCTCCCGGTCAGGTCAGGACGCCTGCCGGGGTGGGGCCGGTGTCGCGCAGGCGGGCCGCATCCCGACTCGGAGGTGCGCCGAACTGGCGGCGGTACTCGCGGCTGAACTGCGATGGGTTGTCGTAGCCGACGCGGCGACCGACTCCGGTGACGTCGCCCGGGTGGGTGGCGAGCAGCAGCCGAGCCTCCTGGAGCCGTATCTGCTTCTGGAACTGGATGGGGCTCATCGCGGTCACTGCCTGGAAGTTGCGGTAGAAGGCGGACACGCTCTTGAGAACGATGTGGTTCGGGTCGGACCAGTCGTAGGACAGGCGCTCCCAGACTCCACCGGATCCCTCGGTGACATCGGCATGGTCGCGACCTTGCTCGTGCACCTCGAGGTACTCGTCGGCGCTGTTGCCGAACAGCGTCGAGCGGTCGGGCCCGAAGTCGGTGAGCGCGGCGACGAACTGCTCGATCGTCGCGGTGGTCGTCTCGTGGAAGTGGATCGTGGACATGGTGTGCTCCTGGTCGGGTGGGGAGTTGCTGTCGAGATCCAGACTCGTGCCGCAGCCTTGGCCTCACACCAGTGGTGATCCCTGGTCCGGCCACGTGCGGGGGTGCGGTCACGGTTCGCCGGTCTGCCGGTTTGCCCTGCACACATCCCATGCGGACGTAAGATCATGTGCTGGGGGAGGGCATCCGAGGAGCTGCCCATGACGGAACCAGCACCGATCCCCGTGGCGTGCATCCACGGGTTGTGGGATGCACACCAGCAGCTGGGGAATCCGGGGCGCACTTTTCAACGACGCCGGATACCGGGCCCACGCCCCAGGCCGGCCCGGAGACGCGGACCGCCGAGTCGTCGGAACTGATTGCCGGCACTCCTCCACAAGACGACGGCGCACCCGCGTAACGCAGTCTTCCCGTCCCGCCCGCACTTGACGTAGCCAGGTGTTCGGGGCAGTGGTGTGTCACCCCGTCGTGTCCTCAATGGCGGGAATCTCGTTGACGTGATGCAACATTCGAACGGAAGGAATGAGCATGAAGATCGTCGTCATCGGCGGCACCGGCCTGATCGGATCGAAGGTCGTCGCTCGTCTGGGTGAAGACGGCCACGAAGCGGTACCTGCCGCGCCCAGCACGGGCGTGAACACCCTCACCGGTGAGGGAGTGAAGGAAGTGCTTCAGGATGCGAACGTTCTGATCGATGTCTCCAATTCGCCGTCGTTCGCGGACGACGACGTGATGGAGTTCTTCCGGACGTCCACCACGAACCTGCTCGATGCCGCCCGTGATGCGGGAGTCGGGCACTACGTGGCATTGTCGGTGGTGGGTACCGAGCAGCTGCCGGAGTCCGGGTACATGCGGGCGAAGGTGGCGCAGGAGGCGCTGATCAAGGGTTCGGGCCTGCCGTACTCGCTTGTGCACGCCACGCAGTTCTTCGAGTTTGCCGGGAGGATTGCCGATTCCGCCACCGTCGACGGCACGGTGCGGCTGTCGGGCGCGGCGGTGCAGCCGATGGCCGCTGACGATGTGGCCGCTGCCGTCAGCAAGACCGCCGCGGACCCCCCGCTGAACGGCGACGTCGAGGTCGCGGGGCCGGAGGTGTTCGGCCTCGATCAGTGGATCGGCACGGTGCTGGCCGCACGGCACGACCCGCGCGAGGTGATCACCGATCCGCAGGCGCAGTATTTCGGGGCGTCGCCGGACCGCGAGCTGCTGCCCAGCGCAGGCGCGCGCCTCGCGCAGACGCGGTTGTCGGAGTGGTTGACCCGTCAGTGACCCGATCGTGTGGGTGGCAGCCTGCAAGCACCACAACCCGACCACCGCTGTCATGACGACGATCTGAACCCTCGGCCACCGTTTCGTTGATCGCCTCGCCTGCCTGCATCCAGAACGGAAGCGACTCAAACACATCCCCTCGCAACAGCGAAGGAGCACGCCATGAGCATTGTTCGATTCGCCCGAGCCGCACTCGCCACCCTCGCACTCGTCGCCGCCCTGGTCGCGGCCTTGGTCACCCCGGCCGCCGCCCGACCATTGCCGACGGTCGTGTTGGTGCACGGCGCCTTCGCCGACACCACCAGCTGGGACCCGGTCGCCGCCGAGTTGCGCGGCCGCGGCTACACCGTCGTCGTCCCCGAAAATCCTCTACGCGGACCCGCCTACGACGCGGCCGCGATCGAGAAAACCCTCGCCGGGATCGCCGGGCCCGTGGTGCTCGTCGGCCACTCCTACGGCGGCGCGGTCATCACCAACACCCACAACCCGAACGTGAAGGCCCTCGTCTATGTCGCCGCCTTCGCGCCGGCACAGGGCGAGCCCGTCCAGCTCGCGCTGGACCCGATCCGATTCCCCGGCAGTCAGCTTCTCCCTCCCGTACTGCAGTTCAAGGTCGTCGACGACGCGCACGCAATCGGAGGCAAGAACATCGACGGATACATCGCCGCCGACGCCTTCCACCGGGTGTTCGCCCCGGACGTCAGCGATGCGACGGCCGCCATCATGCTGGCCCATCAGCGCTCGATCGCCCTGTGGGCCAACCTCGAGCCGTCCGGACCGACCTCCTGGTCGAACACCCCGAGCTGGGCTCTGATCCCGACCGGCGACAACATCATCCCGCCGTCGGCACAGCGGTTCATGTCGAGCCGTATCGGCGCCCACACCACCGAGATCGCCGCCTCACACGCCGTGCTCGTCTCCCAGCCCGTCGCCGTAGCCGACGTCATCACCGCGGCCGCGGCGGGCAGCTGACCCGAGGAGGACGAACCCATGGACCTGCAGCTGAACGGCACGGCTGCCGTCGTCACCGGCGCGAGCAAGGGCATCGGCCTCGCGATCACCGAATCGCTCGTCCGTGAAGGTGCGCACGTGATCGCGGGAGCACGCACCCGCACCGAGGAGATCGCCGCCCTCGAATCCGCAGGCGACGTCACTTTCGTCCCGGTGGACCTGGCCACCTCGGATGGGCCACGGAACCTCATCGAGGCGGCGAGCGCCCGAGGCGGTATCGACGTGCTGGTCGACAACGCCGGCGCGGTGACACCACGTCCGAACGGGTTCGTCAGCGTCACGGACGATGACTGGCTCGCGTCCCTGACATTGACGTTCCTGTCGGCGGTCCGCACCACCCGCGCGGCTCTGCCGTTGATGACCGCGCGTGGTGGGAGCATCGTGACCGTCAGCTCGGTGAATGCCTTTCTTCCCGACCCGGCGATCATCGACTACTGCGCCGCAAAGGCGGCGTTGACCAACTTCTCCAAATCGCTATCGAAAGAGGTTGCCTCTCAAGGTATCCGGGTGAACACGGTCAGTCCGGGTCCGGTGACGACCGCGTTGTGGACCGGTGCGGAGGGTGTCGCTGCCACCGTGTCCAGGGCGAGTGGGGTCGCAGCGCAGGTCGTCATCGACCAGACGGCCGCGAGCAGCGAGACCGGCCGCTTCACCAGCCCCCAGGAGGTCGCCGATCTCGTTGTGTTTCTGGCTTCTGCGCGAGCAGCAAATATCACCGGCGCAGACTTTGTCATCGATGGTGGCCTGATCAAGACCCTCTGACCCTGGCGAGCAGAAACTCGCCGGGCGCCATGTGAGCAGTGCGTGTGCAGCAACCCCCACGCCGGCTGCACACGCTCACGAGAGGTCGGCGGCACCGAGTGCGGAGCCGGTGGCCTCGACAGCCCGGTTGGCGCAGGGGGTTGTGCCTACCGGGCTCACGCCGCCCGTCCGGTGTGAGAGCGAAGCGAGTTCCGCGTCGATGATCCGGGGAGTGCCCGTGGGCCGGGCCGCCCAGCGCGCCGCCCGCATCTGTGGTGGGTGATCCTGCGATCGCGGCGCGGCACGACGAGACGAACTGTCCTGTGTGCCTTGTTCGTTGCGGCAAGGAGCGTGAATCGAGCCGTCGCTCGAATTTCGCCGTTGCAGGACGCAGCCGGTGCCTTGCACGCCGAACCACTGTGGGGCCGGATCCGATCGAAGGAGCGTCAGGAAGATGAGAACCATGAAGTCTGTTGTCGCCGCCACGGTAGGCGAACCGTCCGAGGTTCTGCACCTGCAGACTCGCCCCATTCCGGAGCCCGGCCCCGGCCAGGTCCGGATCCGGGTGGCGGCTGTGCCGGTTCATGCCGGCGATCTGCACACCGTCCGCGGCAGATACGGATTCACCCCGGAGTTCCCCACCGTGCCCGGAATCGAATCCGTTGGGGTTATCGACGAAGTCGGTAGCGGCACAGAAGGTTTGACCGTCGGGCGACGCGTCATCACGGTCGGAGTCAGGGGAACGTGGCAGGAGTACGTCGTTGTCGATGCCGAGCGGGTCTTGCCTGTTCCCGTCGGCATGAGCGATTCCACGGCCGCCCAGATTCTCAGTAATCCGCTCACCGCGGTGATCTTGACCGGTGATGAGCTCGATGTTCGACCGGGTGAATGGCTCTTGCAGACGGCGGCCGGATCAACCGTCGGCCAGTCGGTCATTCAGCTCGGTACGCACGTCGGGTTCCAGACCCTCAACGTGGTTCGCCGGCGTTCCGCTGTCGAGGACATCCTCGCGTTGGGCGGCACCGCGGTGATCTGCACGGAGGATGAGGACCTGCGCGAACGCGTGGCCGACATAACCGGTCGTGACGGCGTGTCCAAGGCGATCGACTGTGTCAGCGGTCAGGTGGGGGCGGACGTGTCGCGTGCACTGGCACCACACGGTGAGCTGGTCGTCTTCGGTGCTCTGTCCACGCACCGCCAAACCGATCCCGACAAACTCACCATCCCCGTCTTCGCGCGCTCGCTGATCTACGAAACCAAGATCGTTCGGGGATTCTGGCTGCTCCGCTGGTTCGCCGAGACCCCGAAGGATCGGATGACCGCAGTGATCGACCGGACGCTTCGGTTGGTCGACAGCGGCGCGCTGCGGGTGCCCGAGGGCCAGCCGATTCCCGTCGAAAGGTTCAGCGAAGCCGTCGATCTGGCCGAAGCCCCCGCACACGGGGGCAAACCGCTGTTGCTGTTCGATCGAGGACGCAGTGCCGATGACCGGGCGACGACGGCCTGAACGGGCGCCGATCGAGAGCATCGATAAGCACTCCGATGCAAATCAAGAGGGCAAAGTTCACCGCCGTGACCGGCTCGTGCGGGTCGGTTCGCTGCTGTGGCAGATTGCTGTCATGCCGTTGATTCAGATCAGTCAGACTCCCGGGCTCACCGCCGAACAGAAGCGTGCGGTCGTCGCCGCCGTGACCTCCGCCTACGCGGAGGCCTCCGGGAAGGATCCCGCCAAGGTGTGGGTCACCATCACCGAGGTGCCGGGGGAGAACTGGGGCGTCGGAGGCGTCACCCTGGCCTGACCGCTGGAGTCCGCGTGCACCTGCTCGATTCGGGTAGTTCACTACGCTGTGCCTCGGCGATCACCGCTGGGAACCTCGATTGTGTCCTTCAAGGGCGAGCGAGGTGTGAGCGATGGACAGCGACAGGCAGCCGGGGCCGGATTCCGTCCCGCTCGAACAGCAACAGGCGCCCGCGGCCGAGGCGCAGGCGTCGAAGTCGGGTCTGGAGCGCGACGTGCGGGTTGCCACCCGTAGTGGTCGATACGCCCTGATCGCCGCGCTGTGCGCCGCGATCGTGTCCAGCGCGGTGTCGGCCGGGTCCGCGCTGTACGTGAGCGGCAACCAATTGGATCGCAACGAGAGGCTCGCAGTCGCGCAGGATGTCCGCGAGAACCGGCAGGAGGCCTACGCCGAATTCGTCAGTGCCTTGATGGATCTCAACGGCGGGCTCGGCGCGCTGAAGGGGGCGTTGACCAGGAATCCGCCCGACCGCGAGGTTGTCCGCGGCATCGTCCAAGGTCTCAGCGCTCGGGGATTGGCAACGTGGACCGCGGTCAGCAAGGTCCTCCTCGTCGGTAACGATGGCCTGGAAGGGACTGTCGGCAAATTCGCCGATTCGTACACCCCGTTCTTCGGCGACCATCTGAATCCGTTCGCGAGCCGCAATCTGCAGGGGGAGGGTGAGCGGGACCCCGACGGCTTGCTGCGCGACGGACCGCCCCTGATCGCCGAGATCGACCGGCTGATCGCGGCCAGCGGCGACATCCTGACGTCCTTCTTGGACCAGGCACGCGAGGACCTCGGCGCCGGCTGAAGGCCGGCCACCGCCAGGCGTCACGGCACCGTTCGGCCCCCGGGTCAGGCCTTGCCGGTGCCCTCGGCGATGGCGCGATCGAGCTGGGTGACCATTGCCTTGCCGAGCGAGATCAGCTCGCGGACCTGCTCGTCGTCGAGTCCGTCGAACACGAGGGCCTGCACCGTCTCGACGTGACCCGGCGCGGACTCGACGACCTTCGCGTGTCCGGCCGGGGTGAGCACGGCGAGGGATCCGCGGCCGCCGACGATTGCCTTGCGGCGCACCCAGCCGGCCTTCTCCATCTTCGTCACCACGTGCGACAGCCGCGACAGTGAGGCGTTGGCGTCGGCGGCAAGCGCGCTGAGCTGCAGCCGCTGCTGCGGGGCCTCGGAGAGGACGGCGAGGACGAAGTACTCGAAGTGGGTGAGCTTGGCGTCGCGCTGCAGCTGGGTGTCGAGGGCGGCGGGCAGTCGGGTGGTCAGCGCGACGAGTTCGCGCCAGGCGCGCTGCTGCTCGTCGCTGAGCCAGCGCGTCGGCTGCTGCGACTTCGGCTCGCCCTCGTGTGCCTCGGTCATTGCCGCCCCCTCGGAATAGTTGTGATGTGCGCGCGTTGACTCCTATGATAGTTGAAGCTTCAACATCAAGGAGTGGTTATGACCGACCTGGCCATGCCGGCGCTGTACCTGAGCCATGGTGCACCGCCGCTCGTCGACGACGCACTGTGGGTCTCGCAACTCGAACGGTGGGCACGCGATCTGCCCCGGCCGAAAGCGATCCTGATGGTGTCCGCGCACTGGGAGTCGGCGCCGCTCACCATCGGCTCCGTCACCACCGGGACGCCGCTCGTCTACGACTTCGGGGGCTTCGACCCGAAGTACTACCGCGTGCAATACGCCTCACCCGGGGCGCCCGACCTCGCCCGGCAGGTCGCCGCACTGATGCCCGACAACGAACCCGTGTACCACCAGCCCGACCGCGGCCTCGATCACGGCGCCTACGTCCCGCTCACCGTCATGTACCCCGGCGCCGACATTCCGGTCCTGCAGGTCTCGATGCCGACCCTCGACCCGGAGCGGCTGCTGCACCTGGGGGAGCGGCTGCGTCCGCTGCGCGAGCAGGGCGTCCTGATCGTCGGATCCGGGTTCACCACCCACGGCCTGCCCTTCCTGCGGGACTGGACGCCCGACGCCGCCGCACCCGGCTGGTCCGCCGAGTTCGACGCGTGGGCACGTGAGCGGTTCGCCGCTGGTGACGTCGACAACCTCGTCGACTTCCGTTCCCAGGCGCCTGGCATGCCGTATGCCCACCCGACGATCGAGCACTTCGCGCCGCTGTTCGTTGCGCTCGGAGCCTCCTCCGACCCCGAGCAGACGCCCGAGCAGGTCATCGACGGTTTCTGGATGGGCCTGTCCAAACGGTCTCTGCAGCTGGCGTAGGCGGCTCCGCCGCCCGTGCGCGTTTCCGGTGGCCCCGGCTGCCGAGAACGTGCACGGGCGCGTCAGCGTCTGGCGCGGAGGAAGTCCAGCGCCTCGTCGGCGTGCGTGTTGGCCCGCAGCTCGCTGGCGATCACCTTCAGCACCGTCCGATCGGTGTCGATGACGAAGGTGGTCCGCTTGACGGGGGACAGCTTCGCCAGCAATCCACGCCGAACACCGAACTGCTCGGCAACCACACCGCCGACATCCGACAGCAGCGGGTAGTCGAACGACTTCGCCGACGCGAACGACGCCTGCTTCTCGACCGCGTCCGTCGAAATACCCGCCCGCGACGCCCCGACCGCCGAGAACTCGGCGGCCAGATCGCGGAAGTGACACGCCTCCGCGGTGCACACCGGAGTGTTCGCGGCCGGATAGAAGAACAACACCAGCGGTCCGTCCGCGACCAGGTCGCTCAGTTTCCGGACCGTGCCGGACTGATCGGGCAACGCGAAGTCGGGGGCCTGCTCTCCGGTCTGCATGCGCGCGAGGCTACCGCCCCAGACCGCAATGGGGGGAGACGCTCCACCCTGGTCGTTCCGCGGGCTCCGCTCCTGCACACCCTGGTCGCTCCGCGGGCTCCGCTCCTGCACACCCTGGTCGCTCCGCAGGCTCCGCTCCTGCACACCCTGGTCGCTCCGCGGGCTCCGCTCCTGGGATGATGGGGACCATGCCCGGCGAGTCGATCACCGTCACCCCTGCACCCGCTGCCGCCGACACGGCCGCAGCCACCACCACCCGCGCGCAGTTCCGCGCCCTGGCGGCCGAGCATCGGGTCGTCCCGGTCACGCGAAAGGTGTTGGCGGACGCCGAAACCCCGCTCTCCGCCTACCGCAAGCTGGCGGACGACCGGCCCGGAACCTTCTTGCTCGAGTCCGCCGAGAACGGTCGCTCCTGGTCGCGCTGGTCGTTCATCGGTGCCGGCAGTCCGGCGGCGTTGACGGTCGTCGACGGTGAAGCCGCCTGGTACGGCAACGTGCCGGCCGGTGCGCCGTCCGGCGGCGACCCGATCGTCGCCCTCGGCCAGACCCTCGAACTACTGCGCAGCGAACGCCTCCCCGACCTGCCCCCGCTGACCGGCGGCATGGTCGGCTTCATGGGCTATGACATCGTGCGCCGCCTGGAACGGCTGCCCAGCCACGCCGTCGACGACCTGCAGATCCCCGAGATGGTGATGCTGCTGGCCACCGACCTCGCCGCCGTCGACCACCACGAGGGTGCGATCACCCTGATCGCGAACGCAGTCAACTGGGACGGCAGCGACGAACGCGTCGACGAGGCCTACGACGACGCGGTCGCCCGCCTGGACGCGATGACCCGCGCCCTCACCGCGCCCGCACCCTCGACCGTCTCCACCTTCACCAAGGTCGTCCCGGAGTTCCGGCGCCAGCGCACCACCGAGGAGTTCGGGGCCGGCGTGCGCCGGCTGATCTCCGAGATCGAGGCCGGTGAGGCGTTCCAGGTCGTGCTCTCGCAGCGCTTCGAGATGGACACCGACGCCGCGCCCGCGGACATCTACCGGATGCTCCGTGCGTCCAACCCGAGCCCGTACATGTACCTCGTCAACATCCCCGACGGCAGCGGCGGCACCGGGTTCACCATCGTCGGCTCCAGCCCCGAGTCGCTGGTCACCGTCAAGGAGGGCACCGCCACCACCCACCCGATCGCGGGCACCCGGTGGCGCGGCGCCACCGAGGAAGAGGACCTCCTTCTCGAGAAGGACCTGATCGCCGACGAGAAGGAGAACTCCGAACACCTGATGCTCGTCGACCTCGGCCGCAACGACCTCGGACGCGTGTGCGAGCCGGGCACGGTGAAGGTGCACGACTACCGGCACGTCGAGCGCTACAGCCACGTCATGCACCTCGTGTCGACCGTCACCGGTCGCCTCGCCGACGGCAAACACGCCCTCGACGCGGTCACCGCCTGCTTCCCGGCGGGCACCCTGTCCGGGGCGCCGAAGGTGCGGGCGATGGAACTGATCGACGAACTCGAACCGACCCGCCGTGGCATCTACGGCGGCATCGTCGGCTACCTCGACTTCGCCGGCGACGCCGACACCGCCATCGCGATCCGCTCCGCACTGGTCAAGGACGGCACGGCGTACGTACAGGCCGGCGCCGGCGTGGTCGCCGACTCCGATCCGGTCTACGAGGACACCGAGGCCCGCAACAAGGCGATGTCGGCGCTGAGCGCGATCGCCGCCGCGGGCACCCTGCGTGCCCTGGGTGGCCACGATGAGTGACGCCGACACCAGCGCCCCCACCCGCCGTTCGGTCCCCCTCGCGGTCCTGCCGGTGCTGCTGCTCGCCGTGGCCGCGCTGTGCCTGTGGGCGTCGTCGCGGATGACGTGGGTGCGGGTCGACTCGTTCGACGGGCTCGGCGAGGCCCGGACGACCGACCTCATCGGCGGCACCTGGGCGGCCGCGACCACGCCGCTCGCGCTGGCGCTGCTCGCCGCGATCGCGGCATCGTTCGCGGTGCGTGGCTGGGCGCTGCGGGTGGTGGCGCTCATGGTCGCCCTCGTCGCGGTCGCGGCGATCGTGCCCGCGGTGCAGTTGCTGACCACCGACGTGGATCCCGATCGTGCGGGCCGGCTCGCGGAACTGCCCGACCGTGCCGAGGTGACCGCCACCGAGGTGTCCACGACGCCGGCCGTGCTGGTGGTGATCGGCGGTGTGCTGGCACTGGCCGCGGCGGTCGCGCTGCTGCGCAAGGCCTCGGTCAGCACCGGCCTGTCGTCGAAGTACGCGGCCCCGGCCGCCCGGCGTGAAGAGGCGTCCAAGCGGCACGAGTCGAAGGAACCTCCGAGCCAGCGGGTGCTGTGGGACGCTCTCGACGCGGGCGACGATCCCACCGACGACGAGCCCGGCGACCCCGGCCGACCGGGCACGACGGATGGCACGGACACCCGCCCGTAGTCAAGAGAACAGCGGCCTCTAGGCTTGGCCGAACGGATGACCTTCCTCACAATCGGCGACAGCCCAGAAAGGACTCGGGACGCGATGACTGTTCTCGATTCGATTCTCGACGGGGTGCGCGCCGACGTCGCCGCCCGTGAGTCCGTCCTCGACCTGGCCGCCGTCAAGGCCGCCGCCGCGGCGGCGCCGCCCGCGCTCGACGCGGCCGCCGCTCTGCGCGCCGACGGCATCGGTGTCATCGCCGAGGTGAAGCGCGCCAGCCCGTCCAAGGGTGCGCTGTCCACCATCACGGACCCCGCCGCGCTGGCCCGCGCCTACGAGGACGGAGGCGCCCGGGTGATCAGCGTCCTCACCGAGGAGCGCCGGTTCAAGGGCTCCCTCGCGGACCTCGACGCCGTCCGCAAGGCGGTGCGCATCCCGATCCTGCGCAAGGACTTCATCGTCGGGCCGTACCAGATCCACGAGGCCCGCGCGCACGGCGCGGACGTGATCCTGCTGATCGTCGCCGCTCTCGACCAGAACACCCTCGCGTCGCTGCTCGACCGCACCGAATCGCTCGGTATGACCGCGCTCGTCGAGGTGCACACCGAGGAGGAGGCGGATCGCGCACTCGAGGCCGGCGCGAGCGTCATCGGCATCAACGCCCGCAACCTCAAGACCCTCGAGGTCGACCGCGACACCTTCGGCCGCATCGCGCCGGGGTTGCCCAGCAACGTCGTCAAGATCGCCGAGTCCGGTGTCCGCGGCACCGCCGATCTGCTCGCCTACGCCGGTGCCGGCGCGGACGCGGTGCTGGTCGGAGAGGGCCTGGTCACCAGCGGCGATCCGCGCACCGCGGTCAAGGATCTGGTCGCTGCGGGCACGCACCCGTCGTGCCCGAAGCCGTCGCGCTGACCACCCGACCCGGACGGAATGGCGTCGCGGCGTCTAGGGCAGACTGAACAGGTGACTGCAGACGATCCCGTACTTTCCGCCAAGGGCCGTGGCCTGCCCCTCATGAGCGACGCCGTGGCGGTCCCCACCGCGCACGAACCAGATGCCGGCGGACACTTCGGGGTCTTCGGCGGCCGCTACCTTCCCGAGGCACTGATGGCCGTCATCGAAGAGGTGACCGCCGCCTACGAGAAGGAACGCAACGACCCGGGTTTCCTGGCCGAACTCGACCGTCTCCAGCGCGACTACACGGGGCGCCCCTCGCCGGTCTACGAGGCGACCCGGCTCAGCGAGCACGCGGGCGGTGCGCGACTGCTCCTCAAGCGCGAGGACCTGAACCACACCGGCTCCCACAAGATCAACAACGTGCTGGGGCAGGTCCTCCTCGCCAAGCGCATGGGCAAGACGCGCATCATCGCCGAGACCGGCGCGGGCCAGCACGGCGTCGCCACCGCGACCGCGTGCGCCCTCTTCGGCCTCGAATGCCTCGTGTACATGGGTGAGGTCGACACCGTGCGGCAGGCCCTGAACGTGGCGCGCATGCGTCTGCTCGGCGCCGAGGTCGTGGCCGCCGTGACGGGCTCACGCACGCTCAAGGACGCCATCAACGAAGCGATGCGCGACTGGGTCACCAACGCCGACACCACGTATTACTGCTTCGGTACCGCAGCCGGGCCGCACCCGTTCCCGGCGATGGTTCGCGACTTCCAGCGCATCATCGGCCTCGAGGCGCGTGCCCAGGTGCAGGCGCTGACCGGTCGACTGCCCGACGCCGTGGTCGCGTGCGTCGGTGGCGGGTCCAACGCCATCGGCATCTTCCATCCGTTCATCGACGACCCGTCGGTGAAGCTGGTCGGCATCGAAGCGGGCGGCGACGGCGTCGAGACCGGGCGGCACGCCGCGACCATCGGCGGTGGCACCCACGGCGCGCTGCACGGCGCGTACTCGTACCTGCTGCAGGACGAGGACGGGCAGACCATCGAATCGCACTCGATCTCCGCCGGCCTGGACTATCCCGGTGTCGGACCGGAACATTCGTGGCTCGCCGACACCGGCCGCGCCGAGTACCGGTCGGCCACCGACACCGAGGCGATGGAAGCGTTCCGGCTGCTGTGCCGCACCGAGGGCATCATCCCGGCGATCGAGTCCGCGCACGCCGTCGCGGGCGCGCTCGAGCTCGGCCGGGAACTCGGTGAGGGGGCGATCGTCGTGGTGAACATCTCGGGCCGCGGCGACAAGGACGTCGACACCGCAGGCAAGTGGTTCGGGTACCTGCCCGCCGACAGCACCGACACCGAAGGAGCCGCGCAGTGAGCGCCCCGCACGAACGCCTCACCGAGATCTTCACGACCTGCCGCGCCGAGAAGCGCGCCGCGCTGGTCGGCTACCTGCCGGTCGGCTTTCCGACCGTCGAGAAGTCCATCGAGGCCGTCACCACGCTCGTCGAGGGCGGCTGCGATCTCGTCGAGGTCGGCATCCCCTACAGCGATCCCGTCATGGACGGCACCACGATCCAGAACGCCGCCAACGCAGCGCTTGCCGCCGGTGTGCGCGTCCGCGACGTGTTCCCGGCCGTCAAGGCCGTCACCGATGCGGGCGGCGCCGCCGTCGTCATGACGTACTGGAACCTCGTGCTCAAGTACGGGGTCGAGAACTTCGCCCGCGACCTCGCCGCCGCGGGTGGGCTCGGCATCATCACCCCCGACCTGATCCCCGACGAGGCCGCCGACTGGATCGCCGCGTCCGACAAGTACGGCCTGGGCCGCATCTTCCTCGTGGCACCGTCGTCGACCAACGAGCGGCTCGCGATGACCCTCGATCACTGCCGGGGCTTCGTGTACGCGACGTCGACGATGGGCGTCACCGGTGCCCGCGACAACGTCGACAACCGCGCGCCGGAGCTGGTCGCGCGGGTGCGTGAGCACTCCGACATCCCGGTCGGTGTCGGACTCGGCGTGCGGTCCGGCGCGCAGGCCGCGGAGATCGCCGCGTACGCGGACGCCGTCATCGTCGGGTCCGCGCTCGTCACCGCCACCGCCGAGGGCCCGGACGCGCTGCTGGCGCTCACCACCGAACTCGCCGCGGGCGTCCGTTCGGCTACCGTGGCGTCGTGACCGACGTTCTCGCCTACATCCCGAGCCCCCCGCAGGGCGTGTGGAACATCGGCCCCGTGCCGCTGCGCGCCTACGCCTTCTTCATCATCGTCGGCATCGTCGTCGCGGTGGTCTGGGGCGACCGCCGCTGGGTGGCGCGGGGCGGCGAGAAGGGCACCGTTCTCGACGTCGCGATCTGGGCGGTGCCGTTCGGCCTGATCGGTGGTCGGCTCTACCACGTCCTCACCGACTGGACCACCTACTTCGGCGAGGGCGGCAATCCCGGTGACGCCCTGAAGATCTGGCAGGGCGGCCTCGGGATCTGGGGCGCCGTCGCGCTCGGCGCGGTCGGCGCCTGGATCGGCTGCCGCCAGCGCGGCGTGTCCGTGGCCGCGCTCGGTGACGCGATCGCCCCCGGAATCCTGTTGGCGCAGGCCATCGGCCGGCTCGGCAACTGGTTCAACCAGGAACTCTACGGCCGGGAGACCACGATGCCGTGGGGCCTGGAGATCTACGAGCGGGTGAATTCCGCCGGCCGCCTCGACGCGCTCACCGGCACCTCCAACGGCGTCGTCGAGAAGGTCGTGCACCCGACGTTCCTGTACGAACTGATCTGGAACGTGCTGATCGTGATCCTGCTCGTCTGGGTGGACCGCCGGTTCCGGATCGGGCACGGCCGCCTGTTCGCGCTGTACGTCGCCGGCTACAGCCTGGGCCGCTTCTTCGTGGAGTTGATGCGCGACGACCACGCCACCCACATCGCGGGCATCCGCATCAACTCGTTCACCTCGGCGATCGTGTTCGCCTGCGCCGTGGCGTACTTCCTGCTCGCCAGGAAGGGCCGGGAGACCCCGGCGGAACTGCGGATCGGGAAGGCGCGCGAGGAGTACGTGGCCGAGCACGCCGACGACCCGCAGGCCGCGGGAACTCCGGGCGGGGCCGCAACCGTTGACGCTGGGAAGGCCGAAGCGTCGCCAGGGGATGGTGACGCCACCAAACAGGGGGACGACACGTGACCGGACCGACCGACGACTGGCAGAAGCGGATCGAGGCGGGACTCCCGTTCCACCCCACCGCCGACGAACTCACCGCCGGATACCCGACCCCGGACACCCCGAACCCGCCGGGCGAGTACCCCGGTGGTGCCCCCTCCGCCGAGTTCCCGAACACCGGACACCCGGCGGCGCCCGGCCCGGTGTTCGGCGCGCCCGGCAGCGGACCGGGATACCCGCCGCCCGGCTTCGCGTCGCCGGCCACCACCCAGCAGTTCGCCGCCGTCCCCGGATACGGGTACATGGCGGCCGACGCCGCAGCACCTTTCGGCCGCGACCCGGTGACCGGGGAACCGCTGTCGGACAAGTCGAAGGTGGCGGCCGGGCTGCTGCAGATGCTGCTGCCGTTCCTGTCGATCTGCGGAGTCGGCCGCCTCTACATCGGCAGCACCGCGATCGGGCTGATCCAGCTGCTCGGCATGTTCGTCGCGCTGTTCATGTCGCTGGTGCTGATCGGCATCCCGTTCGTCATCGGGTTCTGGCTGTGGACGTTCATCGACGGGATCATGATCCTGGCCGGCAACGTTCGCGACGGTCAGGGCCGCAGGCTCCGGAACTGACATCGCGACGGTCGCGGGCCGGACGATCGGGCGCCGCCCGCGACGGGCGGTGCCGGTGGCTATGACGCGAGGTCGACGCGGATCGACTCGTTGTCGCGAACGACGAAGACGCGGTCCACGCCCTGCTTCCAGTTGTTGGGGACCAGGAAGTACCTGTCCGAGGTTTGGGCGAGCAACAGCAGACCCGTGTAGAGATGGCCATAGTCGCCGTTGGTCACCGTCAGGTGTTGTGAGCCCCCACCGTCGAGCAACAGGTTGTCCTTGCTGAAGACCACGACGGACGTCAGAACGCCCAGGTTGCCGGCCTTCGCCGCGGCCTCCTGTTGGCCGTGTGCGTCGCCGTACAGGCCGACCGCCCAGAACGCGGCAAGGAACCCGACCCCGATCAGGGCGAGCGGAAGCACCCAGGGATATCGAACGGTGTGGGCGGGGGCAGTCCGTACGGACAGGGGAGCGTCGTAGGTCGTGCGCAGCACCGCGATGTAGGCGAGCAGGACGACTCCGCCGATCAGCACGATCGGGAGACAGATCTGCGGCAGCCAGCCGAACCATGTGCGGAAGACATAGGCCGCCAACACGAAAGCGATCGATCCGACACCGGCCACGAGGGCGATCGTCAGGGCGCGGGCGAGCATACGGCCCTCCCGGACCTGTTGCGTCGAATCCGATGGCGGCGAGTCCGGCTGCTGCGACTGCGTGGTGAGGGCGGGGAGTACCACGAGTCGGTGGACGCCGAGCAACACCAGCAGGGAGACAAGGAAGAAGAGCGCCGGCGAGAACGTGGCTCTGATGCTGCTGAGCAGGTAGTCGGATGTCGAGTAGCCGAGCGTGCGGACGTCGATACCGAAGTAGTCGTAGTAGGCGTGCTTGACCGTCCAGCCGAAGTAGTACAGCAGCCCCGTGATCAACGCCGCCTGTGACGTGATGGCGCCGAGGACGGCGAACGTGGATGGCGTGGCCGGATCCCGACGGAGTGTTCCACCGGATTCCGGGCGCATGTGGTCGTCGTGCGGGCGGGTCGAGTCAGTCGTCATGGCGTGTCGCGGTCAGGCGGTGGCGTTCCCTCGTCCGGCGGTTCCGACGTCTCTTCGTCGGAAGGAAGGACAGGTGCGGGCGCCGGGGGCCCGATTGTGGCGGGGGGCCCGATGTGGCCTGGTGCCGAGGACTTCTCGGGCGGAGGAGCCGTGGACTTCAGTACGTCACCGATGTCGGTTGCGTCGACGGAACCCGTACGGGTTGCCACCGCAGGTGAGCCGACGGGTGGCGTGGTCGACTGCTCGTCGGATTCCTCGCGGCACCCGCCGAGGAGGAGGCTCCCCGCGAGCGCGACGACGATCAGCGCAGCCCCTGCACGGGAGGTCGATCGTGGGTACCGCATTTCGCACCTCGATGAATCGGCCCGGGCCGTGTCCGGACCGGATCGGTCCCCGGATGAGGCCAACGTATTCCCCCGACCGTCGAACCACGCGCGTAGTCGGCTACTCGAATCCCGCGCCCGCCGAGGCCCCCATGAACGGAGGCACGAGCTGATTTCGACTCCCGAACAGCCCCTGGACCTCGGCGTCTGCGCTGTTAAACTGGGCGCACCCGAGTGTGACGCTCGGCAGCTCCCACACCTGTGCGCCACACCGGATGCCTCCGGCTCATGTGCCTCGTGCCCATGCGCTGACCACCGCGTGGAGGTGTCAGGTGCTGTTCTCCCAGATACCCGAGCCGCAGGGCCTCTATGACCCGGCGAGCGAATCCGACTCCTGTGGTGTCGCGATGGTCGCGGACATCCACGGCCGCCGCACGCACGACATCGTCACCGACGGACTCCTCGCCCTGGCGAACCTCGAACACCGCGGCGCGGCCGGGTCGGAACCGAACAGTGGCGACGGCGCAGGGATCCTGCTGCAGTTGCCCGTCGAGCTGATCAGCGCGGTCGCGGGCGTCGATCTCCCGGACCCGGATCGAGACGGTGGTACCTGTTTCGCCACCGGGATCTGCTATCTGCCGCAGGATCCGGCCGCGCGCCGAGCGGCCGTCGCCCGGGTGGAGGAGATCGCCGCCGAGGAACACCTCGAGGTTCTCGGGTGGCGGGAGGTGCCCGTCGACCCGGACGGCGCCGACGTCGGTGCCGCTGCCCGTGCCTGCATGCCGTACATGAGTCAGCTGTTCGTCGCCGCCCCCGCCGGACCGGACGGCCGGCGCCCGGCCGGGCTCGACCTGGACCGCCTGGTGTACCCGCTGCGCAAACGCGCCGAGCAGGTCCCCGCGGACGTCAGCGAGGGCGTGTACTTCCCGTCGCTGTCCGCCCGGACCATCGTCTACAAGGGCATGCTCACCACCACCCAGCTGCCCGCGTTCTTCCCGGACCTGCGGGACGAGCGGTGCCGCAGCGCCATCGCGCTCGTCCACAGCCGCTTCTCCACGAACACCTTCCCGTCGTGGCCGCTCGCGCACCCGTTCCGGTACGTGGCCCACAACGGCGAGATCAACACCGTCCGCGGCAACCGGAACCGGATGCGCTCACGGGAGGCGATGCTCGCCTCCGACCTGATCCCCGGCGACCTCGGCCGGCTGTTCCCGATCTGCACGCCCGACGCCTCGGACTCCGCCTCCTTCGACGAGGTGCTCGAGCTGCTGCACCTCGGCGGTCGCAGCGTCGAACATGCCGTGATGATGATGATCCCGGAGGCGTGGGAGAACGACCTCGCGATGCCGCCCGCCCGCCGGGACTTCTACCGCTATCACGCGTCGCTGATGGAACCGTGGGACGGTCCGGCGTGCGTGACGTTCACCGACGGCGTCCGCGTCGGCGCAGTCCTGGACCGCAACGGGCTGCGTCCGGGACGCTGGTGGCAGACCGCGGACGGGCGGGTCGTCCTGGCCAGCGAGTCGGGGGTGCTCGACATCGAGCAGTCGCGAGTGCTGGCCAAGGGCCGACTCGAACCCGGCCGGATGTTCCTCGTCGACACCGCCGAGGGACGGATCGTGCCGGACGCCGAGATCAAGCTGTCCCTGGCCACCGAGCGGCCCTACGCGGAGTGGCTGTACTCGGGGCTACTCGGTCTCGACGAGCTGCCGCCGCGGCCGCCCATCGTTCACCCACACGAGTCGGTGGTGCGCAGGCAGGTCGCGTTCGGCTACACCGAGGAGGACCTGCGGATCCTGCTCACCCCGATGGCGGCGAGCGGCGGCGAAACCCTCGGGTCGATGGGCACGGACACCCCCGTCGCGGTGATGTCGCAGCGTCCGCGGCTGCTCTACGACTACTTCGTCGAACTGTTCGCGCAGGTCACGAATCCGCCGTTGGACGCGATCAGGGAGGAGGTGGTCACCTCGCTGACCCGGGTGATGGGTCCTGAGCAGAACCTGCTGCACCCGACCGCCGCGTCGTGCCGACAGATCGTGTTGTCGTGGCCGGTGCTCGACAACCACGCGCTGAGCAAGATCATTCACATCGACGACGACGGCGACCACCCCGGGCTGGCCACGACCGTGCTGCACGCGCTGTACGACGTCGACGGCGGCGGCGAGGCCATGGCGGCGGCGATCGAGGACCTGCGTGCCCGGGCGAGCGCGGCCATCGCCGCCGGCTACCGCACCCTGGTGATCTCCGACCGCGACTCCGACCACACGCGGGCGCCGATCCCGTCGCTGCTGGCGGTGTCCGCGGTGCACCACCACCTCATCCGCACCAAGGAACGGACGAAGGTCGCCCTGGTGGTGGAGACCGGAGACGCCCGCGAGGTGCACCACGTGGCACTGCTGATCGGCTTCGGGGCGGCGGCGGTCAATCCGTACCTGGCGATGGAGACGATCGAGGACCTCGTCAGCGAGGGCGAGCTGACCGGCCTCGAACCGGCGGTCGCGGTGCGCAACTACCTGCACGCGCTCGGCAAGGGCGTGCTGAAGGTGATGTCGAAGATGGGCATCTCCACCGTCGGGTCCTACACGGCCGCACAGGTTTTCGAGGCCATCGGCCTGAACCGTGATCTCGTGCGCGAGTACTTCCGCGGCACCACGTCCACCCTGGGTGGGGTGGGTATCGACGTGCTGGCCGACGAGGTGGCGGACCGGCACCGGCAGGCGTATCCGGACAACCCGACCGATCGCGCGCACCGCCGACTCGACGTCGGCGGCGAATACCAGTTCCGTCGCGAGGGGGAACTGCACCTGTTCACCCCGGAGACCGTGTTCCTGCTCCAGCACGCCACCCGGACCGGCCGCCGCGACGTGTTCACCCGCTACAGCGAGGAGGTCAACGCCCTCGCCGAACGCGGCGGCACCCTGCGCGGGCTGTTCCGATTCCGGGAGGGCGCCGCCCCACCGGTCCCGCTGGAGGAGGTCGAGCCGGTCGAGGCCATCGTCACCCGGTTCAACACCGGCGCGATGAGCTACGGCTCCATCTCCGCTGAGGCCCACGAGACCATGGCCGTCGCGATGAACCATCTTGGTGGACGGTCGAACACGGGGGAGGGCGGCGAGACTGCGGACCGGCTGCACGACCCCGTCCGGCGCAGCGCCGTCAAACAAGTCGCCAGCGGCCGATTCGGGGTCACCAGTGACTACCTGATCGGTGCCAGCGACATCCAGATCAAGATGGCGCAGGGCGCCAAGCCGGGCGAGGGCGGACAGCTCCCGGCGTTCAAGGTGTATCCGTGGATCGCGACCACCCGGCACTCGACGCCCGGCGTCGGGTTGATCTCCCCGCCGCCGCACCACGACATCTACTCCATCGAGGACCTCGCGCAGCTGATCCACGACCTGAAGAACGCCAACGAGAACGCCCGCGTCCACGTCAAGCTCGTCAGCTCCGTGGGGGTCGGCACCGTCGCCGCGGGGGTGTCCAAGGCGCACGCCGACGTCGTGCTGATCTCCGGCAACGACGGCGGCACCGGGGCGTCGCCGCTGACCTCGCTCAAACACGCCGGTGCGCCGTGGGAGATCGGCCTCGCCGACGCCCAGCAGACCTTGGTGCTCAACGGACTTCGCGACCGGATCACCGTGCAGTGCGACGGTGGCATGCGCACCGGCCGGGACGTGATGGTCGCGGCGCTGCTCGGCGGCGAGGAGTACGGCTTCTCCACCGCGCCGCTCGTTGTCGCCGGGTGCATCATGATGCGCGTCTGTCATCTCGACACCTGCCCGGTCGGGGTCGCCACCCAGAACCCGGTGTTGCGGGCCAGGTACACCGGCAAACCGGAATTCGTGGAGGAGTACTTCCGGTTCGTCGCCGAGGAGGTCCGCGAGCACCTGGCCCGGCTCGGCCTGCGCAGTCTCGACGAGGCGATCGGCCGGGCCGACCTGCTCGAGACGGCGGTGGGTGTGGCGCACTGGAAGAACCGCGGTCTCGACTTGTCGCCGATCTTCCGGATTCCCACCGGCCCCGACGGCACCCGGCTGCCGCAGCGGCGGCGGGTCCGCGACCAGGACCACGGACTCGCACACGCTCTGGACCGCAGCCTGATCCAGCTCGCGGAGGGCGCGCTCGAGGACGCCCACCCGGTGCGGCTGCAACTGCCGGTGCGCAACGTCAACCGCACGGTCGGCACCCTCCTCGGTGCGGAGGTGACCCGCCGCTACGGCGCCGCCGGCCTGCCCGACGACACCATCGTCGTGGAACTGACCGGATCGGCAGGGCAGTCGCTCGGCGCGTTCCTCCCGCCGGGGATCACCCTCGAGATGATCGGTGACGCCAACGACTACGTCGGCAAGGGGCTCTCCGGCGGCCGGATCGTGATCCGGCCCGCAGCCGACGCGCTGTTCGAGGCCGAGGAGCAGGTGGTCGCCGGGAACACCGTCCTGTACGGGGCGACGTCCGGGGAGGCGTACCTGCGCGGCCAGGTGGGGGAGCGGTTCTCGGTCCGCAATTCGGGCGCCACCGCGGTCGTCGAGGGTGTCGGCGACCACGCCTGCGAGTACATGACGGGCGGGCGGGTGGTGATCCTCGGGCCGACCGGACGGAACCTGGCGGCGGGTATGTCCGGCGGCATCGCCTACGTGCTCGACCTGGACCGGACGCGGGTGAACACGGCGATGGTCACCCTCGAACCGCTCGATCCGGACGATCTGGACTGGTTGCGTGGCGCCGTCACCGTGCACCGCGACCGCACCGGTTCGCCCGTCGCGGCCTCGGTGCTTGCCGACTGGCCGCGGCGCAGCAGCCTGTTCACCAAGATCCTGCCCGTCGACTACCGGCGGGTGCTCGAGGCGAGCCGTCTCGCCCGCGCCGAGGGACGCGACGTCGACACTGCAATCATGGAGGCGGCACGTGGCTGATCCGCACGGCTTCCTGAACGTGCGCAAGCAGGAGGCCCCGAAACGCCCCGTCGCCGAACGGGTTCGGGACTGGCAGGAGGTGGGCGCCGCCCAGTCCGCCGCGGACCGGGCGCGCGAGATCGCCGACCAGGCGACGAGGTGCATGGACTGCGGCATCCCGTTCTGTCACTCGGGAACCGCGGGCTGTCCGCTGGGGAACCTGATCCCCGAGTGGAACGACCTGGTGCGGCGCGGGCGCTGGTCCGCGGCGGCGGACCGCCTGCACGCGACCAACAACTTCCCGGAGGTCACGGGGCGGATCTGTCCGGCGCCGTGCGAGGCCGCATGCGTGTTGTCGATCGCGGAGAACGACACCGGCGGCAGCGTGACCATCAAACGGATCGAGCAGGCCATCGCCGACGCGGCGTGGGAGTCCCGGGCGGTCACCCCCCAGCCCGCGACGGTCAGCAGCGGCCGGGCGGTGGCCGTGGTGGGTTCCGGACCGGCCGGCTTGGCCGCGGCTCAGCAGCTGACCCGGGCGGGACACGACGTCACCGTCTTCGAACGAGACGACCGTCTCGGCGGACTGCTCCGCTACGGCATTCCCGCCTTCAAGCTGGACAAGGGGGTGATCGACCGGAGAATCACCCAGATGCGCGACGAGGGAACGAAATTCGTCACCGACTGCGAGGTGGGAGTGGATCTGACGGCCGAGCAGTTGCGGGAGCGGTTCGACGCCGTCGTACTCGGCGTCGGTGCTCTGCGCGCCCGGGACAACACCACCGTCGAGGGGCGGGGCCTCGACGGCATTCACCTGGCGATGGAGCATCTGGTACTCGCGAACCGCGAATGCGAGGGGGACGGAGTGAGTCCCGTCACCGCGCACGGCAAGCACGTGGTGATCATCGGCGGCGGCGACACCGGTGCGGACTGCCTCGGCACCGTGCACCGGCAGGGGGCGCTGTCGGTGACCCAGCTGGACTACCACCCGGAGGCGCCGGTCGTGCGGGACGAGGAACGGTCCCCGTGGCCGTCGTGGCCCATGGTGCTGCGCACCTCGCCCGCTCATGCGGAGGGTGGTGAGCGGCGTTACGAGGTTGCGGTGCAACGCTTCCTGGGTGACGAGTCCGGCCACGTCCGGTCCATGGTGCTGGCCGAGGTGCGGGTCACGCGTGACGATCAGGGGCGTCGGCACATCGCACCGATCGGCGAGGAGGTGGAATTGCCTTGCGATCTGGCGCTTCTCGCGATCGGTTTCGAGGGGGTCGAACACGAGGAGTTGCTCGAGGGGCTCGGCCTCGGATTGACGCCCCGCGGTGTGCTGGCGTGTGGCCCGGACTGGCAGACCAGCGCTCCCGGGGTGTTCGTGTGCGGTGACGCGCATCGCGGTGCGTCACTGGTGGTATGGGCGATCGCCGAGGGTAGGGCGACGGCTCGCGCCGTTGACGAATTCCTCACCGGGCATTCGGATCTCCCGTCGCCCGTGCATCCGACGTCGCTGCCGCTCGAGGTTCTGTGAAAAGTGGATGACCTGCAGGTTAACGGCCGTTGAGTGTATTTTGTTCGCACGCTTGTGAACGGATTTGCGGGGGTGCAAATGGAACTGAATCGGTTCACGGACTAGGGTTGAGCGCGTGACCCGACGGACAAAGATTGTGTGCACCCTGGGCCCCGCGGTGGCCACCGAACAGAAGATTCGCGAACTCGTTGAGAGCGGCATGGATGTCGCCCGGCTCAACTTCAGCCACGGTGAGCATGCCGATCACGAGAACAACTACCGCCTCGTCCGTGACGCGTCCGATGCCACCGGCAAGGCCGTCGGCATCCTGGCAGACCTGCAGGGTCCGAAGATTCGGCTCGGGCGTTTCGCGACCGGATCGACGGTGTGGGAGAACGGCGAGGAGGTCCGGATCACCGTCGACGAGTGCGACGGCACCCACGACCGGGTCTCGACGACCTACAAGGAACTCGCGGCCGACGCCAAGGCCGGCGACCGGCTGCTCGTCGACGACGGCAAGGTCGGCCTCGAGGTCGTCCGCGTGGACGGCAACGACGTGGTCTGCCGCGTGACCGAGGGCGGACCGGTCAGCAACAACAAGGGCGTCTCCCTGCCCGGCATGAACGTCTCGGTGCCCGCGCTGTCGGAGAAGGACATCGCGGACCTCGAGTTCGCGCTGCGGCTCGGTGTCGACTTCATCGCCCTGTCCTTCGTGCGGTCGCCCGCGGACGTCGAACTGGTGCACGCGGTGATGGACCGGGTCGGCCGCCGTGTTCCGGTGATCGCGAAGCTCGAGAAGCCGGAGGCGATCGAGGCACTCGAGGCCGTCGTCCTCGCGTTCGACGCGGTGATGGTCGCCCGGGGTGACCTCGGCGTGGAGCTGCCGCTCGAGCAGGTCCCGCTGGTGCAGAAGCGGGCCATCCAGATCGCCCGGGAGAACGCCAAGCCGGTGATCGTGGCGACGCAGATGCTCGACTCGATGATCGAGAACTCCCGGCCCACCCGCGCCGAGGCGTCCGACGTCGCGAACGCCGTCCTCGACGGCGCCGACGCGGTGATGCTCTCCGGCGAGACGTCGGTCGGCAAGTACCCGATCGAGACCGTCGAGACCATGGCCCGCATCGTCGAGGCCGTTGAGACCGAGTCGACGCGGGTGCCCCCGCTGACCCATGTGCCGCGCACCAAGCGGGGAGTGATCTCCTACGCCGCCCGCGACATCGGCGAGCGCCTCGACGCGAAGGCGCTGGTCGCGTTCACTCAGTCCGGCGACACGGTGCGCCGTCTCGCGCGGCTGCACACCCCGCTGCCGCTGCTCGCGTTCACCCCGCTGCCCGAGGTGCGCAGCCAGCTCGCCCTGACCTGGGGCACGGAGACGTTCCTGGTTCCGCCGGTGTCGACGACCGACGTGATGATCGGTCAGGTCGACACGGCGCTGCTGTCCCTCGGCCGGTACAACAAGGGCGATCTCGTGGTTATCGTCGCCGGATCGCCGCCCGGCACCGTAGGCTCCACCAATCTGATTCACGTCCATCGGATTGGGGAAGAGGACCATAGGTGAGTGATGCGGGTGCCGGCAGCGAGGTCGTGACGGACCGGTTGGAAGATCCGGAGCGAGCGGAAGATCTCGAAACCCTGCTGGGTCTACTCGATCTCGAGCAGACCGGTGAGGACACGTTCCTCGGCCGGCACCCCTCCCGGCGGGGGATCGGCAGCCGCACCTTCGGGGGGCAGCTGGTCGCGCAGTCGGTGATCGCCGCCGGCCGCACCGTCGACGGCAGCCGCCCGCTGCACGCGATCAACGTGCACTTCATCCGCGGCGGCGACGTCAAGGAACCGATCGAGTATCGCGTCGCGCGGTTCCGCGACGGGCGTGCACTGGCGAACCGTCAGGTCACCGCCCTGCAGGACGGGCGCGAGCTGTGCGTGGCGCTGGTCGGCTTCCAGGAACACGGCCGCGGCCTCGAACACGGGGCGCCACTGCCGGACGTCCCGGAGCCGGAGTCGCTGCCGTCGGTCGGCGAACTGCTCGTAGGTTTCGAGGACGTCCTACCGCACTTCGTCGGCGCGCTGCGGCCGATCGAGATGCGGTACGCCAACGACCCGTCCTGGATCCTCAAGGGCACGGGCGAGACACTCGGCCACAACCGGGTCTGGATGCGCACCGACGGGCCGCTTCCGGACGATCCGCTGCTGCACGCCGCGGCGCTGGCCTACGGTTCGGACACCACGGTGCTCGACTCGATCATCACCACGCACGGCCTGTCCTGGGGGCTGGACCGGATCGTCGCGGCCACCGTCAACCACTCGATCTGGCTGCACCGGCCGTTCCGGTTCGACGAGTGGACGCTGTACGCCACCGAGTCTCCCGTCGCCGCCGGATCCCGCGGACTGGCGACCGGACGCTTCTACTCCCGCGGCGGTGACCTGCTCGCAACGGTCGTGCAGGAAGGGATGATTCGGCACTTCCCGAAGCGGAGCTGACACCCACCCGGAGGGGCATTGCGGACACCTACCGGGAGGGAACATGGGATTCGGGACGCTGGCCCTCGTCTCGTTCGTCGCCCTGCTCGGCCCACTGCTCGCGGTGCGCCGGACCTGGAACCTGCCGGTCGTCCTCGGCGAGCTCGCGGCCGGAATGCTGATCGGGATCAGCGGGGCACACCTGATCGACCCGACCGATCCGACCCTGACGTTCCTCGCGGACGTCGGTTTCGCGCTGGTGATGTTCGTCGCGGGCACCCACGTCCCCGTCCGCGACGCCTCGATCCGCCCCGCATTGCGGCGCGGCCTGCTGCGGGCGGTCGCGGTCGGGGTGCTGGCGGTACCGGTCGGGATCGCGATCGCAGCCGCGTTCGACACCCAACTGGCCGGTCTCTACGCCGTACTCGTCGCGTCCTCGTCGGCGGCACTCGTGCTCCCGATCGTCGACTCGCTGCGCCTCGGCGGGCCGAAGGTCGTCGACACCATCGCGCAGGTCGCGATCGCCGACACCGCCTGCATCGTGGCGCTGCCGCTCGTCATCGACCCGGGACGGGCGCCCCGGGCGGCGGTCGGTGCGGTGGTCGTCGCGGTCGGGGCCGCGGCCGTGTTCCTGTGCTTCCGCTGGATGGTTCGTACCGGACTGCAGGAGCGCATCCACCGGGAGTCCGAGCAGCGGCGGTTCGCGCTCGAACTGCGGGTGAACCTGGTGTTGCTGTTCGGTCTGTCCGCGCTCGCGGTGTCGATGCACGTGTCGGTGATGCTGGCGGGATTCGCGCTCGGCCTGGCACTGGCAGGGGTGGGGGAGCCGAGGCGGCTGGCGCGCCAATTGTTCGGTGTCACAGAGGGATTCCTCGGTCCACTGTTCTTCGTCTGGCTGGGTGCGTCCCTTGACCTGACGGCGCTCGTCGACCACCCGTCGTATGTAGGCCTCGGCGTGTGCCTCGGGGTGGCGGCCGTCGCCGTGCACGCGGTGGCCCGGCTGTTCGGGCAGCCGCTGCCGCTGGCCGCACTCTCTGCCGCCCAGCTCGGGATCCCGGTCGCGGCGGCCACCGTCGGCACCCAGCTCGGGCTGTTCGCCGCGGGCGAGGCCCCGGCGCTGCTGCTCGGGGCGCTGGTCACGATCGGGATCGCCGCCGTCGCGGGAGGTCGCGCGGCGCGGCGGGGACTGGTGCGGTCCTGATCCGCTCACCTCCGCTTGTGCGGACGGGATGACTCGCCCGGCGTTAGACTTCGCGCACGCACTTCCCACCGCAGGAGGAGGGGTCGCGAATGTCCGGATCTTCGTCGCTGGACTGGAATCACGAGTTCTGGAGCAGTCTGCGGTGGACCCTCGAGGCGTTCGGGATCTCGGCTGTCTGCTTCGTGATCGTCGCCGCACTACTGCTGCGCTACACCCGGTGGGGGAGACAGTTCTGGCGGATCAGCGGCGCCTACTTCACCGGCCGCGACAGCGCACCGGTGTGGGGACTGCTCGCGCTGGTCCTGTTCATGACCGTGTTCGCGGTGCGGATGACGGTGCTCTTCTCGTATCAGGGCAACGACATGTACACCGCACTGCAGTTGGCGGCGCAGGGCTTCGCGCAGGGGGACACGGCCGCACTCGACGCGGCCGAGTCGGCATTCTGGACGAGCATCGTCATCTTCGCGGTTCTCGCCACCATCCACGTCGCGCGCTCGCTGTTCGACTTCTACATCGGCCAGGCCTTCGACATTCGCTGGCGCCGCTGGCTCACCGACCACGTCACCACCGACTGGCTTCACGGACGCGCGTTCTACCGCGACCGGTTCGTGGACGACACCATCGACAACCCGGATCAGCGGATCCAGCAGGACATCACCGATTTCGTGCAGATCTCCCGATCGCTGTCGATGGGTGCGGTCGGTGCGGTGGTCTCCCTCGTCTCGTTCACGAAGATCCTCTGGGACCTGTCCGGGCCGATGACGGTGTTCGGCACCGAGGTCCCGCGGGCGATGGTGTTCCTGGTGTTCGTGTACGTCCTGATCTCGACGATCGTCGCGTTCTGGCTGGGCCGGCCGCTGATCCAGCTGAACTTCTGGAACGAGCGGCTCACGGCCAACTTCCGCTACGCGCTCGTCCGGGTGCGCGACGGTGCCGAGAACGTCGCGTTCTACCGAGGTGAGGGCGTCGAACGCCGCGGCCTGCTCGCCCGCTTCGCCGCGGTCCTGCGCAACTACTGGCGGATCGTCTTCCGGACCCTGAAGTTCAACGGCTGGAATCTCGGCGTCAACCAGATCGCGGTGGTGTTCCCGATCCTGATCCAGGCGCCACGGTTCTTCGCAGGCACGATCACCCTCGGCGACGTGACGCAGTCCGCCACCGCGTTCGGCCAGGTGCACGATTCGCTGTCGTTCTTCCGCGAGTCCTACGACACCTTCGCCGGCTACCGCGCCAGCCTGATCCGTCTGGACGGCCTGCGCCGCGCCAACCACATCTCTCGCGAGATGCCTGCTCTCCAGGCAGTGGATCTGGACGACGCGCTCGAACTCGACGGCGTGCACGTGCGCACACCGGACGGCACCCCGCTCGTCACCGGCCTGGATCTGACCATGGCGCCGGGGGATGCACTCGTCGTCAAGGGGCGGTCGGGCAGCGGCAAGACGACGTTGCTGCGCAGCCTCGCCGAGATGTGGCCGTACACGGAGGGGCGGATCCGTCGACCGGCCGGCGAGCAGACGCTGTTCTTGTCGCAGATGCCGTACCTGCCACTGGGTGACCTGCGCACCGCGGTTGCGTATCCCGGCTCGGCGGACGACCTCGACGACGAAACCATTCGGACCGTTCTGCGAAAGGTGCAACTGGGCAACCTCGTCGACCGGCTGGACGAACAGCAGGACTGGGCGAAAGTCCTCTCGCCGGGGGAGCAGCAGCGAATCGCGTTCGCGCGCATCCTGCTGCTGCGGCCCGCGCTGGTGTTCCTCGACGAGGCGACCTCCGCGGTCGACGAGGGCCTCGAGTACTCGCTGTACGACCTGGTCCGCACCGAGGTCCCCGCGTGCATGCTGTTCAGCGTCAGCCACCGCAGCACCGTCGACCAGCACCACACCCGCCAGCTCGAGTTGTCGGGCGACGGGGCGTGGCAGTTGTCGACGGTGTCGGTGTAGCCGAGGTCGGTTGTGGTGCCGGGTCCGGCCCGGACCTAGGGGCGCCAGCCGGCGGGCATGTGCTCGTCCGCGAATGCGAGCTTGATCCGGATCAGCTCGGACCGGTTGGGTTTGCCGGACTTCATCAGCAGGCCCTCGATCGCGGCCTGCTGGTCGTACTGCTGAATCTGGTTCGCGTCCATCTTCACCCCGACCAGGGGTCGGACCGGGCCCGGCCTAGGCATGTCGCCCGTACATGTGTCGTGTCGCGCTCATCTGTGACCTCCCCGAGGATCGACCGCGCCGTGGGTGGGATGCGTGCCGTGCTGATGGTGTCGGATGCGAAACCACCGTGTTGGCAAGCAATGTAGCGAACCGGACAGACCGAATAGTTGGTTTGGCACTTTTTCCTGGACGAGTGTCCGATCGGCGGGAATTGGCGGTCCGGGCCCGGGGCCCCGATCGGGTCCGGACCGACAACGAGTGGGCGGACATCGAAACCTTCGGCGGGAGCCGGGAACACCGTGGTCGGACGGCGTGACTCTGTGCGGCGGGACCCATGTCGCCGACGTGACGGCCGTCGACCCGATGAGCGTGCCGACTCGTCCTCGCGGACGCGAATCAGGACCGCTCGGCGCGCGCGGCGATGTCCTGCAGGTCGTCCGTCATCACCTTCCTGGTGGCCCTGACGCCGAGGCGTCCAACGGTGACCGTCAGTAGTCGAAGCATGACCGAACTCCCGACCTCCGCGGCGGGTCCACTTCGGCCACCCACATCTCCTCGGTCGCCTCCTTGCCGAACATGCGCCGGGTCTCGCGCCACCGGGTGCCGACGTCGTATCCCGCACCCTCGACGCGCTCGATACGGGTGACCCCGGAAAGGGTGGCCTCCGCCGCGTCGAGATCGGTGAGCACCGCCCATACCCGTTCCGGTGTCGCCGCGACCTGTCGAGTCAGTCGAATCTCGTTGGTGGGCAAGCGCAGCTCCTCGTGCGGTGTCCGCTCCGATCCGGTGTCGCCAAACGCGCCCCCGTGGGACGAGGTTGCTCGTAGGCTGCGCGAGGCGTTGTCGTCCGAGCGTAGAGGGTGGTCTGGCCGTGGTGGCGCATGTGGTGGGACGGGTGCTGGTGGTGTCTGCGGTCGTGGCGATGGTGTCGGCACCTGCGTCGGCCGCCGCCGACAGCGGCCCGGAGGTGGGCGGCCTGCGTTACGACCAGACGACGTCGGTCGGAGTGCACAACACCTACGAGAAGGCGACCTACCCATATCTCGTCGACGCTCTCGATGCCGGTGCCGCGCTCATCGAGCTCGACGTGTGGACGAACGGCGGCGGGACGGGCTGGCGTGTGTCGCACCAGAATCCGCTGGCGAACGAAAACAACTGCGTGGGTGGTGGATCGGCCGACGGGCGAACCGGGCCGCGGGACGGTGACCTCGGCGCCTGCCTGACCGACCTGCGCACCTGGCACGACGCGAACCCGACTCACCGCCCGGTGCTGGTGAAGATCGAGATGAAGGACGGGTTCGACACGGCTCCGGTCGGGGGTTCGACGGGGTCGGGAGGTTCGGCCGGAATCGCGCGCGGGCCGGCCGAATTCGATGTCCTCGTGCGGGAGCGACTCGGCGATGCGGTGTACACGCCTGCGGATCTGCTCGGCGATGCCGCCACCCTCGACGACGCCGTCCGCGAGCGCGGCTGGCCGACCCGCGACGAACTCGCGGGCCGGTTCGTGATCGACCTGATCCCGGGCACCGTGGAAGAGGTCAATCCGCTCGACGACCTGTGGACCGACCGCGAGTACGCCACGCACCTGCGTGATCTCGCCGCGTCGGGCAACCTGGCGTCCGCCGTCGCATTTCCCGCCGTGAACGGCGCCGCGCCCGGCGATCCGCGACTGCGGTACGCGGATGCCTCGTTGCGGCCCTGGTTCGTGGTGTTCGACGGGGATGCGTCGAGGTACGTCAACGGCAACATCGACACCGGGTGGTACCGGGACAACAACTATCTGCTGGTGATGACCGCCGCGCACGCGGTGTCACCGGCCATCGACAGCCGCACACCCGATCCGGTGGCGGCGTCGGCGCGGGTCGAGGAGCTGGCGGGCCGGTCGGCGAGTGTGATCACCTCCGATTGGGCGGGGCTGCCGTCGGTGCTGTCCCGGGTCGACGTACGTCGGTGACGTTCGTGCCGGTCGGCACACGGTGGTGGCGACGGACGCCCCCGCAACTCGTCTGCTGCGGGGGCGGATTCGGTGCCGTCCGGGCGACTCCTAGGTGATCGTGAAACCGCCGTCGACGGCGATGGTCTGCCCGGTCACGTAGCCGCCGGCGTCCGACGCCAGCCAGACCAGGGAGGCGGCCAGTTCCGCCGGATCGCCGGTGCGGCCCAGTGCGATTCGCGAGGCCTGGCTCTCGAGGTAGCCGGGCTGGTAGCTGTCGGTCATCTCCGACTCGAAGAACCCGGGGGCGATCGCGTTGACGCGGATGCCCTTTCGGGCGCCCCACTGCTGGGCGAGGTCACGCGTCAGGCCGACGATCGCGGCCTTGCTGGCGCTGTAGGCCGCCTGCGGCAGCTGTGCGGTGGTCAGGCCGAGGATGCTCGCGATGTTCACGATCGAGCTGCCCGGCTGCATCACCCGGCCGCACGCCTGCGCGCACCAGTACGAGCCGTTCAGGTTGATGTCGACCACCGACCGGAACTGTTCCGGGGTCTCGCGGGTGGCCGGAACCGCGGTGCCGATGCCGGCGTTGTTGACCAGGACGTCGACCCGGCCGAATTCGGCCATCGCGGCGTCGACCATGGCCTGGCACTGTTCGGGCGAGGTGACGTCGGTGGCGACGGTCAGGGCGCGACGGCCGGTCGCGCGCACCAGATTCGCGGTGTCCTCGAGCTTCTCGGCGCGGCGGGCCGCGAGGACGACGTCGGCGCCCGCCTCGGCGCACGCTTGCGCGAAGGCGACACCCAGCCCGGAGGACGCGCCGGTGACGATGACGACCTTGTCGTCGAGACGGAACTTGTCGAGCACGGACATGTGGCTACCTTTTCCTGCCTTGGTCGCAAGCCGTCAGCTGATCACGGCTCCGCTGAGAAACATGGTCTGACCAAGGATACTACGGAGTATCATCACGGGGAGCCCTTCGAACGGGTCGAGAGCGGCCGCGTGTGAGGAGGTGAGGGTGTGAACGAGGCGAGTGCTGCGCGTGATGCGAGTTCCGCGTCGGACGACGTCACCGTCCGAATCCTCGACGCCGCCGCCGACGCATTCATGCGGGGCGGCTTCGCGAACACCACGATCGACGACATCGCGCATCGGGTCGGCGCCACCAAGGGGCTGATCTATTACCACTTCCGTTCGAAGTTCGACATCTTCCTCGGCGTCTACGAGGACGGAATGCGCCGGCTCGACGCCGTGGTCCGTCCTCTCGCGAATGGCCCCGGCACCGGCCGGGCGCGGCTCGAGGCGATGTCGAGGGCCCACGTGGTGAACCTGATGACCGATCTCGGATACCACCATGTGGTGCAGCAGGGCGTCCGCGACCAGTCCTCGACCGCGATCAAGGCCCGTCAGCGTGACGCGCTGCTCGCCCTCAACGAATTGCGCCGCGACTACGAGCGGCTGTTCCACGGCGTGATCGTCGACGGCATGCGCGACGGATCCCTGCGGCAGGCCGACCCGTCACTCGCCGCCCGCACACTGCTCAGCAGTATCAACGCGGTCGACACCTGGTACCGGCCGATCGAAGGGCAGGGCGAGAGCGAGATCGTCGCCCTCGCCGGTGACGTCGTCACGCTGATCATCGGGGGCATCGCCGTGCCCGAGGGCTGACGTCGCCTCGCCGACGGTTGTTTCGCAAGGCCAATCACCTTGTCCTTCGGTACCGTTCCTCCGGTCCCACCTGCGGTGTGCGACGAGAGGACGGCCCATGCCCGACGGCCTGGAAGAGACCGACGGCCCGGAACCGCCTGGCAGCCTCGATCTGCGGGTGCTCGGTCCGGTGACCGCGCTGCGCGGCGGGGCGCCGGTCGATCTCGGCGGCGGGAGGCAGCGTGCGCTGCTCGCCGCGCTCGTGCTCGCGCATCCGCACACCGTGTCCGCCGATCGGCTTCTCGCCCAGGTGTGGCACGGTGTGGACCAGCCCAAACTCAGTTCGCTGCATGTGGCGATCTCCAAACTGCGCGACGCGCTGAGCCCGGACCGCGCTCGCCGTGCCGACGGGGTACTCGTTCGGGACGGCACGCGATACGCACTCGCCGTGGACCGGACGTGCATCGACGTCGCCCGATTCGAGGACCTCGTTCGCGGCGCCGATCAGGCTTCCGCGACGCCGGAGATCGCGGCCGAGCGGTATCGCGAGGCGCTGTCACTGTGGCGGGGTTCGGCCTACGCGGACATCGGGGGAGCGGAGTTCGCGGCTCCCGAGGTCACCCGCCTCGCCGCGCTGCACCTCGACGCGGTGAAGTCACTGCTCGGCGTGGACCTGACCCAGGGGCGGTATCAGGACGTGGCGACCCGGGCGCAGGTCCTGGTCGCCGATCACCCGCTCGACGAACGCGCCTGGGAGATTCTGGTTCTCGCGCAGTACCGGGCCGCGCGGCAGTCCGATGCACTGGCCTCACTGCGGAGGATCCGGGGGATCCTCGACGACGAACTCGGCATCGATCCGGGCATCGGTCTGCGGGACCTGGAACGGGCGGTGCTCGCGCAGGACGATTCACTGACCCCGGCGACGGTGCCCGTCCCCGTTGCGCCGGCGCCCGCACGGGCATCGAACCTGCCGACCCCGCGCACCCGGCTGGTCGGCCGTGACCTGGACGTCGAGTCCGTGACGGCGTTGTTGTCCGCACATCAGCTCGTCACCCTCGTCGGCCCCGGCGGGGTGGGCAAGACCCGGCTCGCCGTGGAGGTGTGCGGCCGTCGCCCGGACGAGGACGGGCCGTGGCTCGTGGATCTCGGTGCGGTGACCGGCGGGTTGGTCGCGGCCGCCACCTCGTCCGCGCTCGGCCTGCCCGGAGTCGGCACCGCCGAGCATCTCGCCGGAGTGCTCGCCGGCCGCAAGACCGCGCTGATCCTCGACAACTGCGAACACGTCGTCGCAGAGGCCGCGGACCTGGCCGCGGCGCTGATCGGGCAGTGCCCCCAGGTGCAGGTGCTGGCGACCAGCCGCGAACCGCTCGACGTCGACGGGGAAGTCCTGTTCGACGTCGCCCCGCTGGACACGGACTCGGCCGTCGAACTGTTCGCCACGCGAGCGGGCGGCGTGGTCGAGGGATGGATCCTCGACGAGTCGAACGCGACTGCGGTGCACACCATCTGCCGGGAACTCGACGGCATACCCCTGGGCATCGAATTGGCCGCGGCGCAGCTGAGGGTGCTCTCCGAGCAGCAGATCGCGGACGGGTTGGGGGACCGGTTCACCCTGCTGCGCAACGGGTCTCGCAGTGCCCCACCCCGGCAGCGGAGACTCGTGGACACCATCGACTGGAGCTACCGGCTACTCGATGACGAACAGGCGCGGGTGCTGCGTCAAGTCGCGGTGTTCGCCGACAGCTTCGACCTCGCCGGTGCCGCGGCTGTCACCGGCGCAGCCTCCGAGTTCTCCGCCGTCGAACCGCTGACGGCGCTCGTGCGCCGATCGTTGCTGAAGGTGCTGCCCGGCACCTCGCCGCGGCGCTACCGGATGATGCAGACCATCAAACAGTTCGCCCTCGACCAGGCCGAACCCGAGGAGCACGCAGCGGCCGCGCTCGCGCACCGCGAGCACGTGCGGGCCAGGGTCGCCGCCGCGGGTGACGGACTGTACGGCACCCATTCCGTCGCGATCATGAACGAGATCGCGGCGGACGACTCCGAGCACCGGTCCGCGATGGCGTCGGCGCTGGCGGCCGGTGATCCGCACTACGCACTCGAGATCTCGGGCGGGTTGTACTGGTTCTGGTACCGCCGTGGCCGGATCGGCGAGGGACTCGGGTTCCTGAACGCCGCCGTCGACGGGGTCGCGGCGAGTGCGGCGCCGGTCGATCGGGAGAACCTGGCCCACGCACTGACGGGCATCGCCTCGCTGACCTACCTGACCGGAGACGCGGCGGGCGCAGCGCAGGCAGCGCGCCGCGCCTCGGAGTTGTGGGAAGCGGTCGGCGTCGAGGCCCATGCCGCACGCATGCAGGCATGGGAAGGCTACTTCCATTCGATGCAAGGTGACCACGACGCGGCGGTGGTCCTGTGCCGACGAGGGGTGGAGCGCACCATCGCGGCCGAGTCGACATTCGGCGAGGCCGATGCCCGCATGGTCCTCGGAATGGTGTTGCGCAACCTCGGCCGTTCACAGGAGGCATGGTCGGAACTGGTGAGTGCGATCGCCTGCGGAGAACGGGTCGGCAACCGGTGGGTCGCCACGTCGTCGACCTGGGCGCTGATGAAGGCGGCGATGGACCTCGATCGCCTCGACGACGCATTGGCTGCGGCCGTGCACATGCAGGAGATGCTCGAGATCGACGGTGACGTGACCTCGTGGCTCGTCCTGGTCCACACCTCCGCCGCGGCCCTCGCGCGCCGCGGATCGACGGTCGAGGCGGTGACGCTTGCAGGCGCGGTGCACTCGCACGGCAGCCGGATCGGCTTCCTTCCGGAGTGGATGGACCCGGTCGACGGACCCAGGGAGGCGGCCACCATCCGGGGCGCGGTGAGCGCCGAGGACTACCGGCGTCACGCCGCGTCCGGGGCCGACCTGAGCCGCGACCAGGTCAACGAACTGCTGGCCGGGGCGTTGGCGAGGTGGGTTCCAAGCGGGGAGTAAGAGTTCGGTAAGTGATGCCCGGTGTCCTGATCTCGTCACCTTCCACCGAGACGAGGAATCCCATGTCCACCAGCATCAACGAATCGTCCCCCGCACTTCCCTCGATCGCGGCGGCGCTCGACGTCGCCGTCGCGGGCCCGGTCCATGCGCCCGGCAGCGGCGGCTACGACCTCGCCGTCGCCGCGTTCAACTGCGCCACCGTGCACCGGCCCGCCGCGGTCGTGGTCGCGGCGAGCGCCGCCGACGTCGCCGCCGCGGTCGGCGTCGCGGCCGAGGCGGGGCTGACCGTTGCCGTGCTGGCCACCGGGCACGGCGCCGCCGCGGTCGGTCCGGACTCGATCCTCGTCAACACCGGTCTGCTCGACTCGATCTCCGTCGACGCGCACGCCCGCACCGCGACGGTCGGGGCCGGGGTGAAGTGGCGGCAGGTGCTCGACGCCGCCTCGCCGTACGGCCTGGCCGGGCTCTGCGGATCCGCGCCGGATGTCGGGGTGGTCGGGTACACCCTCGGCGGCGGGATGGGGCCGATCGGACGCACCTATGGTTTCGCCGCCGACCACGTCCTCGAGATCGAGGTGGTCACCGCGGACGGCCGGTTGCGCCGCGTCGACGCGAACACCGATCCCGAACTGTTCTTCGCGCTCCGCGGCGGAGGTGCGGCGTTCGGCATCGTCACCCAGATCACGTTCCGGCTCTTCGAGATCCAGACGCTGCTCGCCGGCGGCCTGTTCTTCGACATCGCCGACGCGGCCCGGGTGCTGCACGGCTGGAGGGAGTGGGTCCACACCATCCCGGAGACGGTGGGCTCATCCGTCGCGGTGCTGAACCTCCCGCCCCTGCCGGACCTGCCCGAGCCGCTGCGCGGCCGGTCGGTGGTCCATGTGCGGTTCGCGCACGTCAGCGACACCGAGGACGGGGAGCCGTGGATCGCCGCGCTCCGGGCCCTTGGCACGCCGATCATCGACACCGTCACCGAGATCATGTACGCCGACGTGGGGGCGATCCACGCCGATCCGACGGAGCCGATGCCGGCCGCGGAGCGGGGCGCCCTGCTCCGTGAGCTGCCCGCGGAGGCGATCGACGAGTTCCTCGCCGCCGTCGGGCCGGAGGGTGGGCTGCCGTTGGCGATGGCCGAGATTCGTGCGATGGGAGGGGCGTTGGCGCGGCCCTCCGGGGTGCCGAACGCGGTCGCCGGGCGGGCCGCCGCCTTCAGCCTGTTCACGATCGGTGCGCTGGCTCCGGAGATCGCGGACGTGGTTCCCGCGGCCTTGGATTCGGTGCTCGACCGGATGCAGCCCTGGGTAACCGGAGGGTCGCTGGTGAACTTCGCCGGTTCGGTGACCGGGGCGCCCGCCGAGCGGGTGCAGGCGGCATTCGGGGAGGACATCCACCCGAGGCTGACGCAGATCCGTCGGCGCGTCGACCCGGTCGGATTGTTTGCGCCCGCGGCCCGGTGGTGACGGGCGTGAAAGAGAGCGAGACTTGGGGGTGCGCGCGCCCTCGCGGCGTGCGATAGTGTGACGCGTCACCGCGCGGTGACACACCCCTCACACAATACGTAGGAGTTGCAATGGGCAGCGTTCAGGAGATCTTCGCTTCGATCGCCGACATCCTCGGTGGCCTCGGCCTCGGTTCCAGCGAGCCGACGGCGCCGACGGAGTAAATCCCGGACCCCACACGACCCCCGCTGCTCCCGGTGAGCGGCGGGGGTCGCGTCATGTCAGGGGTGCGTCGGGTGGTTGCGGTGCGAGCCGGGACCGTCAGCCCACGTCGACGGCGGCGAGTACGGCATCTGCGAGCGCGCGTTCCCCGGCCGCGTTCGGGTGCACCGGAACGGGTTGCCTCGCACCGATCATCGGCTCCACCCACCGCTGCTGCTCGGACTGGCAGCCGTCCCGGCCCGTCGACGACTCCGACACGTCGACGAAGGTCGTACCCGTCTCGGCCGCAGCCCGCGCGACCGCGTCGTTGAGGACCGTTTGCAGCTCGTACAGGTAGGGGACGTCGCCGGGTGCGAGCGGCATCGCGGGTGCGCACCCGTCGGTCGGGGGCAGCAGGTGCGGGTAGCCGACGATCGCGACCTCCGCATGCGGGGCGCGGGCGTGCACGTCACGCAGCACTTGCACCAGTGCCGGGTAGGTCTGCGTCCGTACCGGTTCGGCAATGCTGTCGCCGTACTGCTCCTGGCACGGATTCCATGCACCCGGCCGGGACAGGCCCGCGCCGATGCACTTGGCCATGGCACCGGAGAAGGTGTCGTTGTTGTTGCCGCCGATCGTCATCGTCACCAGGTCCGTCGACGGGGACAGGGCGTCCAGCTGCGGACGCAGACCCGGGTACTGCGGGCTGTAGAAGTCCTCGGTCTTGGCGCCGCCGCAGCTGACGTCGGTGAGCTGGTAGCCGCGTTCGGCGGCCACGAGGTGCGCGAAGTTCCGCTCGGACTGCGCGCACGCCAGCGGAGTGCCCGGCACGATCGGGAACACGCCGGACCCGGCGCTGAAACTGTCGCCGAGATTGACGTGCTCGATCGCCTCACCCGGCGCCGGGGCGGCTGCCGCCGTGGCGGGTGCGGTCAGGGACACCGCGGCGAGAACGCCCGCGGCCACGAGATGACGCCTGGAAAACCTGTCCACCACTGAGAGACTCCTGTCGTCGTTCGCGAAACGGCCCGGAAGATACGGCTCGGAAGGGTGAGCCGGATTCGCGGCGACCCCGACGGCGGCAGGAGTGATCGACCCCCGCGACCCGACAGCAATCTAGACGACCGCCGAGCCGCGGACCGGAAAACCGGCCTGATTGCCCGGGTGCGGCCCACCCGCGCTCGCTGCGCGGGCGACCGGTGCCGGGGGCGTCGGCTCAGGCCAGGCAGATCGGGAAGATGATGTTCGGCCCGAAGACCGGAATGAGTCCCGTCCCCGCGCACGCCAGGAGGGCGCCGAGCGGATCCGTCTTCTGACCGATCAGGACGACGGGGTGGACCGGATCGGGAGTGATCGGCACCGCCGCGGCCCCGGCGATACAGGGGCCGATCAGGAGCAGGGGAGTGACGACGGCGACGACTGCCGCGCGGAGGGCTGTTGCGTTCATGGCGGACTTCTTCGATGGTGCCGGTGCTGTATGTCAACCTTGCGCCCGGGCATGCGGTCGCACAACCTCGGGCGGCCGGTGACGTTCCCGGCGCCCCGTGCCCGCGGTCCGGGCGTCGATGGGTCCGAGAGCGCCTATCCGAGGGCGTCGGACGGCAACCACTCGGCCCCGAACAGTTCTGCGATCGCACCCAGCGCACTCGTGTCGCCGTCGACGGACGCTGCTGTCACGAGCAGGCGCTGGACCATCGTCGTGGCGGCCTCCTCCTCGATGGTTCCCTCGCTGTAGAGCAGGAACCACGGGCACACCTGGTGGTCGCGATGCGCGCGGCCGACGGTCTGGCGCGCGGCGATCCCGGAATACCGCGGCTGGTGGAACAATCCGATCCGCGGAGTCGCTGTCGCCCGGGTCCCGTCGGAGAGATGCTCGTTCGCGTGCAGGCTGATCGCGGTGGTCGCGGTGAACACGCAGACCGACGCCTGCCCGCGTTGGAAACGCAGCCTCTGCTCCTCGGCGTCGGCGCGCCCACCGAAGATCCGCGCGACCGGGATTCCCCGGTTCTCGAGTGCATCGGCGATCGGATCGGCTGCGGTGGACACCATCTCCGCCGCGACGAGCACCTGATAGCCGCGCGCGACGTAGGCTGCGGCGAGGTCGACGGTGTGTGGCACCCGGATCATTCCGGCCTTCTGTCGGAATCGGAGCAGTGCGGCCAGGCCGCGCGCGGTGTCGGATCCTGTGCGCGCCAACCCCATTTCGCGCCGGAACTCGCCCCACTGCAGGTCGTATTGTTCCTGCTCGTTGGGGGTCAGTTCGACGCCGAGACCGTCGATCGGGGCGGGCCCCCAGGGGGAGTCGCGGTGGATCATCAGTGGCGGGTCGTGTTCGGTGAGCCACCTGCGTACCGTGTCGACTGCCTCGGCCTGCAATGACACCTGCTCCTTCGCCTCGGTCGACCACTGCCAGGTGCCGAATGTGCGGGCGAGCGGGAGGCCGGCGCGTGCGAGCCGGGCCCCGAGGTCGTCCCACTCGGACGGGTCCTCGCCATGGATCTGCGCGAAAAGAGAGGACAGATAACGCCATTCGCCGGGGTGGTGGCCGGGGGTGGCGGTGGAGGCGATGAGGAACGGTGCCTTCGCGGGCGGCGCGAGCATCTTCGTGATGCGGCGCATGTAGTCGGTGCGCTGCGAGTCTCGCCGGAAGTTCTGCGCCTCGTCGGCGACGACCACGTCGAAGGAGAACTTCGGCCGGCCGTTGGCCGCGATCAGCTTCTTCAACTGATCGGGGGAGCAGATCAGCCATCGGTGGCCGCCGTCGCCGACCGCCGCGATCGTCGACCGCCATGACGGGACGGTGATCGCGGTCGGACGATCGACGATCACCAGGACACTGGTTCCGGCGCGTTGGTCGAGGACCTCCCGCGCCCCGAGGACCGCGGAGATCGTCTTGCCCATCCCCACGTCGTCGAACAGCGCGATGCCACGCATCCCGTGCCGTGCCGCGTCCGCGATCGCGCGTGCCGCCGAGAGCTGTTCGGGCCGCGGAATCTTGGGTGCGGCCGTTGCCGACGAACCCCGAGTCCCGTTGAGGTCGTCCTCGATCCACTGCTGGTAGCTGTACGGCTTGGCGGCAAACGGCGCGAGCGCCTGCGGCAGCTCCTGCCCGATGTAGACGTGGCAGCGCAGCTTCTTGTTCCAGAGCGCGCCGGGAGCACTGACCCGGTGCGGGACGTCGAGCATCCACGCTCGCTCGCCGGGGCCGGGCACCGGCGCCGCCGCGGCTGTGGACGGCTTTCTCGTGGACTTCTTCGCCGGACGACGGCGGCTTGTCGCCAACGCCGGCGCCTACGCGTCGCGCCGAGGCAGCAGTGACGTGATTCGGCACGGTGTGTCGGTCATCCCGAGATCCTGGCACGCGCTGCCGACAAGTCCTCGATGGGTGGCCGAGGGGAACTCAGTCGAGCAGGTTGACCGCGTTGGCGACGACCAGGCCGAGGATGACGACCGACAGAATCGATTGCACGGCCATGGCGAGCTTCGCCCAGCGGGCCAGCGGCATGACGTCGGTCGGGCTGAATGCCGTGGCGTTCGTCAGGGCCAGATACAGGTAGTCGACGAACACCGGCCGCCACCCGGGCGGGGCCAGGCAGGGATCGAGCTGTTGGGGAAACGCCAGATCGGGGTGGGGTGACGGCCGTACATGCCTGGTCACGGGTCCGCCGCCGTCGAGTTCCCAGTACAGGAAGCCGAACGCGAGAACGGTCTGCAACCACACCAGTGCCCCCGAGGCGAGCAGTTCGACCGGCTCGGTTGTCTGCGGGGCACCATGCAGCAGATCCCAGACGAGTCGTGCCGAACCCCACGCCGCGCCCGCGGCGATCGCGACCACGAGCGCGATCGACAGCGCCCGCACCCACCGTCCGGGCCGATCGATACGACCTGGATCGACCACGATCAGTGTGATGAGCACGCCCCCTTCGATCGCGGGTAGGAGCCAGTCGGCGCCCGGTGAGTAGTGCGCGGGAAGCAGGAACGGTACGACCATTGCGACGACGACGAATACCGATGCGGTCCAGCGCCGCTCCGCGCGAGGTCCGCCACGCGTGGAGGTGGTGGAATCGCCGCTCATCGTGTCCCTCGTTCCTCGAGGCGGGAACTTTGCACGCTGTGCTCGAATGAAGGGTCTCACCACCGCTCGGCGAGTGCCAGCCGAACGTGAGTGTGCGGCTGAGCGGCCATGGCCGTTGACAGGGCGTTCATCGCGACCGCACTCCCCGAGCCCGTCGCCGCGCCGACGCCTGCCCCAGGACCCGAGCGGTCGAACGTCCGCCCCCGTCCTCGTCTCGTCAAAACGATTGCGGCCCTTCTGGGGGCAGCCGGACCGCTTCTCGCGGCTGTGCGGCGAGTGCGAGCAACCACGCGGCGTGTTCGGCGTGTTCGGGGCCTGATCTGGCGTTTCGTGGTGCCCTCGGTGAGACTCGAACTCACACTGCACGGGTTTTGAATCCGTTTCCTCTGCCAATTGGGATACGAGGGCTGGTGCGGATACCGACTGTAGATGATCCGTTCGTCACGTCAAGCACCGGTACCCTGCAAGGGGCTGTCCGACGGCTGGAACGATCGTGTCGGCAGTTGGCTGCCGAACGAAGGGAGAGGCCGACGATGAACGATCCGGTCGGGCAGGAGCGCCGTCCGGCGTCACGCCGTGTTGTGGTGGCCGAGGACGAGGTGCTGATCCGGATGGACCTCGTCGAGATGCTCCGCGAGGAGGGCTACGACGTGGTCGGCGAGGCCGGCGACGGGCAGCGTGCCGTCGAACTCGCCGAGGAGTTACGCCCCGACCTGGTGATCATGGACGTCAAGATGCCCCGCCGCGACGGGATCGACGCGGCGTCCGAGATCGCGGCGAAACGCATTGCGCCGGTGGTGATCCTGACGGCCTTCAGTCAGCGTGAACTCGTCGAACGGGCCCGGGACGCCGGCGCCATGGCGTACCTGGTCAAGCCGTTCTCCAAGGCGGATCTGGTGCCCGCCGTCGAACTGGCCGCCAGCAGGTTCTCGGAGATCTCCGCCCTCGAGGCCGAGGTCGCCAGCCTCACCGAGCGTTTCGAGACCCGCAAGCTCATCGAGCGGGCCAAGAGTGTGCTGATGACGTCCCAGTCGCTCACCGAACCGGAGGCGTTCAAGTGGATCCAGCGCGCCGCGATGGACCGGCGCACCACCATGAAGGTCGTCGCGGAAGTGATCCTCGAAACCCTCGGCGGACGGTGAACACTGCGCTACCGGCGTGTTTCCGCCGCCGCTCCCGCTGACCGCGCGGTTCGCCGGGCGTGGGTGCGTTCGGCCTGTTCGGGGCCTGTCGATCCTCTCCGCCCTCGCGCGCCGGGTGCGTTTGCCGGTCGGTAACGCTCGAAACACGAATCCCGCCACGTCGATTCATTGCGGTGCAAGGAGATAGCGGCGACGCTATGTTCTCTCCGAAGCTGGCGTGGTCGGCACCTGACGACCCGTCGGAGAGCGCAGAGAACGGGAGGTGGACCGTGCATCGTCGTGCAGCGCGAGGCGCGTTGGTTCTGGGAGTCGCCGCAACCCTCGCCGTGGCGGGGTGTAGCAGCAAGTCGACCGACAGTGGATCGTCCGGGACCGGCACCGGTGCGGCCGGCAGCGGGTTGAGCATTCAGCCGCAGGTACTTCTCGACGCGGCAGGCGCCGAGGTCTCGTCCACGGACGTCACCGACGCCGCCGACCCGGCCGGCAGCGGCAACGCCACCTGCCAGGGGGTGTCCATCGCGATGGCCGGCGCGCTGACCGGCGCCAACGCGGCCCTCGGTCAGAACATCCTCTACGGCGCGAAACTGGCGCTCGACAAGCACAACAAGAACAACCCGAACTGCCAGGTCGAGATCAAGCAGTTCGACACCGAGGGCGACCCACAGAAGGCCACACAGGTCGCACCGAACATCGTCAGCGACCAGTCCGTCATCGGACTGCTCGGTCCGGCATTCTCCGGCGAGACGAAGGCCACCGGCGCGGTGTTCAACCAGGCCGGGTTGCCGTTCCTCACCGCGTCCGCAACGAACCCGACGCTCACCGAGAACGGCTGGACCACCTTCTTCCGCGGTCTCGGCAACGACAACAGTCAGGGCTCGGTCGTCGCGAAGTATCTGACCGGCACCCTCGGCAAGCAGCAGGTCTGCGTGATCCAGGACGACTCCGACTACGGCGTCGGCCTCGCGCGGGTGGTCACCGAGAGCCTCGGGCCCGCCGCCGACCCGGCCTGCTCGGCGAGCGTGAAGACCGGTCAGAAGGACTTCTCGGCGACCGTCGCGCAGATCAAGGGCGAGGACCCGGACGCGGTCTGGTTCTCCGGGTACTACGCGGAGGCCGCACCGTTCGTGACCCAGTTGCGGGAGGGGGGTGTCACCGCGCTGTTCAGCTCCGGTGACGGCACTAACGATCCCGAGTTCGTCAAGCAGGCCGGCGAGTCCTCCAAGGAGGCGATCCTGACCTGCCCGTGCATCCCCGCTCCCGACGCCCTCGCCGAGCAGTACGAGGCGCTCAACGGGCAGGCGCCCGGCGTCTACTCCGTCGAGGGCTACGACCTGACCACGATCATGCTCGCCGCGATCGACTCCGGTGTGAAGGACCGCGCAGGCATGCTCGACTTCGTCCGCAACTACAACGGCCAGGGTGTCGGCAAGCGCTACCAGTGGAATGCTCAGGGTGAGCTCGCGAACGCGCTCATCCAGATCTACGAGGTCAAGTGACCGTCGGCCGACCGGGCATGTTCGCGGTGCCCGGTCGGCCGTCGTAGCCGACCTTCTTCCACACCAGTGAACGAGAGACCGCGATGATCGCGACCGCACTCGCCGACTCGACCGCCCTGTACGCGGGCAGCGTCGACCTCCTCGCCGGCAACATCGACTTCAACATCGAAGGACTGACGAAGAGCTTCTGGCAGTTGACCGTCGACGGCCTGAGCTACGGCGCCATCTACGCGCTCGTCGCCATCGGATACACCCTCGTCTACGGTGTGCTGCGCCTGATCAACTTCGCGCACTCCGAGATCTTCATGCTCGGGCTGTTCGGCCAGTACGTGGCGCTGCAACTGCTCGGGTTCGCCCCCAGCGGCAACGTGTACAACGAGGGCGTCGTGATGACCGTCGTGTTCCTCGGCCTTGCCATGATCTTCGGCATGGCGGTCTCCGGCACCGCCGCAGTCGGCCTCGAACGGGTCGCCTACCGCCCGCTGCGCCGACGCGGCGCCAAACCCCTCGTCTTCCTCATCACGGCGATCGGAATGTCGTTCGTGATCCAGGAATTCGTGCACTACGTGCTGCCGAAGATCTGGCCCGGCCTGGGCGGCACCAACGCGCAGCAGCCGATCAAGCTGGTACAGCCGGTCGAGGTGTTCTCGATCGGCGGGGCATCGGTCACGAACGTCACGTTGGTGATCATCGTCGCCGCGCTGGTGCTGACCGCCGCAACGGACATGCTGATCAACCGCAGCAAGTTCGGCCGCGGTATCCGAGCCGTCGCCCAGGACCCCGACACCGCCACGCTGATGGGCATCTCCCGGGAACGGGTCATCATGCTCACCTTCCTGATCGGCGGACTCCTCGCCGGCGCCGCCGCAATGCTCTACGCGCTGAAGATCCCCTCCGGGATCATCTACAACGGCGGATTCATCCTCGGTATCAAGGCGTTCTCCGCAGCCGTCCTCGGCGGCATCGGCAACCTGCGCGGCGCCCTGATCGGTGGACTCCTGCTCGGGCTGATGGAGAACTACGGGCAGGTCGTCTTCGGTACGGAATGGCGGGACGTCGTCGCGTTCGTGCTGCTGATCGCGGTGCTGATGTTCCGGCCGACCGGGATCCTCGGCGAGAGCCTCGGGAGGGTGCGGGTATGAGCGTCGACGAGGCGACCGCCCAGGCGCCCGGGCGGAACAGCGGCGGTACCGCCCGAGGCCGCGGTGTCGGTGACGCGATCCGGGAGTGGTGGAACGGGCTCGCCCGGCCGATGCAGTGGTTGGTCGGTGTTCCCCTGATCGCGCTGATCGCGATCCTGCCGGTGTGGCGGCCGCCGCTGTTGGACACCCCGGGCACCGACTTCGGTGGTGTGATGGCCCAATTTGCGATGGTCGCGCTCATCGCGATCGGGTTGAACGTGGTGGTCGGCCAGGCGGGGCTGCTCGACCTCGGCTACGTCGGCTTCTACGCCGTCGGCGCCTACACCGTGGGGCTGCTGACCAGCCCGAACAGTCCGTGGAACAAGATGGGCACCAGCGCCTTCTTCTCCACCGACTGGGCGTGGCTGTCGTGTCTTCCGCTCGCGGTCGCGATCACCGCGATCACCGGCCTGATACTCGGCACCCCGACCCTGCGACTACGCGGCGACTACCTGGCGATCGTCACACTCGGGTTCGGCGAGATCGTCCGGTTGCTCGCCGACAACCTCACCGACGTCACCAACGGCGGTCAGGGCCTGTCCCAGATCGCCTACCCGCACGTCGGCGAGTCGGAGGCGAATCCGTACGGGGTGTTCTCCGCCGGCAACACCGGCGGCAACGTGAACTCCGGCGTGTGGTGGTTCTGGGTCGGCATGGCGATGGTGATCGTGGTGCTGCTGATCGTCGGCAACCTCGAACGCAGTCGCGTCGGCCGGGCCTGGGTGGCGATCCGGGAGGACGAGGACGCCGCCGAGATGATGGGGGTGCCCACCTTCAAGTTCAAGCTCTGGGCGTTCACGATCGGCGCCTCGATCGGTGGGCTGTCGGGAGCGCTGTACGCCGGGCAGGTGCAGTTCATCAACCCGACCGGCTTCAACGTCATCAACTCGATGCTGTTCCTGTGCGCGGTCGTCATCGGCGGCCAGGGCAACAAGCTCGGCGTCATCGTCGGTGCGTTCGTCATCGTGTATCTGCCGAACCGCGCGATGTCGATCCACGTCGGCGACCAATCGCTCGGCGACTACAAGTACCTGTTCTTCGGACTCGCGTTGGTGATGCTGATGATCTTCCGGCCCCAGGGCCTGTTCCCGGCGCGTCAGAAACTGCTCGCCTACGGCAGGCAGGTCTACCAGGCGGTGCGCAGACCGGCCACCCGGACGGAACCGGCGACCGACGGAGGTGCGCGGTGACCGCGGGACCGGGCGCCGGCGACGCGATGTTCGACAACGAGGACATGGCGGCGCAGATGGCGCCCGAGACGGACGTCCCGACAGCCGGGGTGGTGGACGTCGCCGCACTCGACCCCGCCCTGGTCGATCCCGACGCAGTCGCGGAAGTCGTTGCCCCGCAGCGAGACATCCGGGTCGAAGAGGGTTCGGCCCTGCTGCGCACCGACGGGTTGACCGTGAAGTTCGGTGGCCTCGTCGCCCTCGACGACGTGAGCTTCGAGATCCGCCGCGGCGAGATCCTCGGACTGATCGGTCCGAACGGCGCAGGCAAGACCACCTGCTTCAACGCCATCACCGGCGTCTACAAGCCGTCCGCAGGCTCGGTGACCTTCGACGGCAGGCCCCTCACCGCGTCATCCCCCCGTCGCTTCGCTCGCCCCAGGGCGACCAAGCGCAACGAGATCACCCGGCTCGGGATCGCCCGCACCTTCCAGAACATCCGGCTGTTCGGGGAGATGACGGCGCTCGAGAACGTCGTCGTCGGCACCGATGCGCGGCACCGGACCTCGGTGCCCGGTGCGATCTTCCGCACCGCCCGGCACCGGCGCGAGGAACACGACGCCGTCGAGCGCGGCATGGCGCTGCTCGAGTTCGTCGGCATCGCGCCGCGGGCGGTGGAGAAGGCCCGCAACCTCTCCTACGGCGACCAGCGCCGGCTGGAGATCGCCCGGGCGCTCGCCACCGAACCGAAACTGCTGTGCCTGGACGAGCCCGCCGCCGGGTTCAACCCGAGCGAGAAGGCCGCGTTGATGGACCTGATCCGCAAGATCCGCGACGACGGCTTCACCGTGTTGCTGATCGAACACGACATGCGGCTGGTGATGGGGGTGACCGACCGGATCGTGGTGCTCGAGTTCGGCCGCAAGATCGCCGACGACCGGCCCGCCGCGATCCGGGAGAACCCGGCCGTGGTCGCCGCCTACCTGGGGGTTCCCGATGATGAACCAGCCTGATCCGAATCCCGTCGTGGAGGCCGCGCCGCTGCTCGAGGTCGCCGACATGGTCGTGAGCTACGGCCGGATCCGCGCGCTGCACGGCATCTCGCTGCAGGTGCGCCGGGGCGAACTGGTCACCCTCCTCGGCGCCAACGGGGCGGGCAAGTCCACCACCATGCGGGCGCTGTCGGGGCTGTTGCCGCTGGGCGGCGGCCGGATCGTGTTCGACGGCCGGGACATCACCCACGTCAAGGCGCACGAGCGGGTCGGGCTCGGCGTCGTGCAGGTGCCGGAGGGGCGCGGAGTGTTCCCCGGGATGACCGTGCAGGAGAACCTCGACATGGGTTGCTATGCACGCACATTCGACAGCAAGGCGGAGTACGCGCAGCGGCTGGACTGGGTGTTCGAACTGTTCCCACGACTCGGGGAGCGACGTGCGCAGGTCGGTGGCACGATGTCCGGCGGCGAGCAGCAGATGCTCGCGATCGGGCGGGCGCTGATGGCCCGGCCGCGGCTGCTGATGCTCGACGAACCGTCGATGGGGCTGGCGCCGATGGTGATCGCCCAGATCTTCCGGATCATCGCCGAGATCAACGCACAGGGCACCACGATCCTGCTCGTCGAACAGAACGCGCAGCAGGCGCTGCGCCGCACCGACCGCGCGTACATCCTCGAGACCGGGGAGATCACCAAGACCGGCACCGGTGCCGAACTGCTCGCCGACCCGGCGGTCAAGCACGCCTACCTCGGTGTCGGGTGATGTGTGCCCGGTGTCCGTTGCCATCCTGTCGGGGTCGCTCCCTAGACTCACTGCGGTGAGCCCGACAACGTCCCCCGCATCCCACCTCGACCCCTCCGTCACCGATTCCGGCGACAAGCCGACGCTGCTGCTCCTCGACGGACACTCGCTGGCCTACCGAGCGTTCTTCGCCCTGCCTGCGGAGAACTTCAAGACACACAGCGGGCAGACCACCAACGCGGTGTACGGGTTCACCTCGATGCTGATCAACCTGCTGCGTGACGAGCAGCCGACGCACGTCGCGGCCGCTTTCGACGTGTCCCGGCAGACGTTCCGTGCGGAGGCGTTCCCCGAGTACAAGGCGAACCGCGCGAAGACCCCGGACGAGTTCAAGGGGCAGGTCGAGATCACCAAGGAGGTGCTCGGCGCGATGGGCATCCCGGTGATGGCCGAGGCCGGCTTCGAGGCCGACGACATCATCGCCACCCTGACCACACAGGCAACGGAGCAGGGCTTCCGGGTGCTGGTGTGCACCGGCGACCGGGACTCGCTGCAGCTCGTCACGGACGACGTGACGGTCCTGTACCCGCGCAAGGGCGTCTCGGACCTGACCCGCTTCACCCCGGCGGCCGTTGAGGAGAAGTACGGCCTCACCCCGCGGCAGTACCCGGATTACGCGGCGTTGCGCGGGGACCCGTCCGACAACCTGCCGGGTATCCCGGGCGTGGGGGAGAAGACCGCGGCCAAGTGGATCCGGGAGTACGGCTCCCTGACCGAACTGGTGGACCGGGTCGACGAGGTGCGCGGCAAGGTCGGCGATTCGCTGCGCGCGAACCTGTCGTCGGTGGTGATGAACAGGCAGCTCACCGAGATGGTGCGCGACGTCCCGCTGCCCTACACCCCGGAGCAGCTGGCGCTCGCGCCCTGGGACCGGGACAAGATCCACGCGCTGTTCGACGACCTCGAGTTCCGCGTGCTGCGGGACCGCCTGTTCGACACCCTCGCGTCCGCCGAACCCGAGGCCGAGGAGGGCTTCGAGGTGCGTGGCGGCGTGCTGGCCCCCGGCGAGGTCGCGGCGTGGCTGGCCGAGCACGTCAGCGACGGGGCCCGCGCCGCGCTGTCCGTGGTCGGCAGTGGTGCCCCCTACGGCGGTGACGTGACCGCGCTCGCGATCGCCGCGGCCGACGGCGAGGGTGGCTACATCGTGGCGTCCACCGTCACCGAGGAGGACGAGGAGGCGCTGGCCCAATGGCTGGGGGACGTCGAAGCTCCGAAGGCCCTGCACGAGGCCAAGGCCGCGATCCACGCCCTGCACGGCCGCGGCTGGGGTCTCGGCGGGCTGACCAGCGACACCGCGCTCGCCGCGTATCTGGTGCGGCCCGGCCAGCGTAGCTTCAACCTGGACGACCTCTCGTTGCGCTACCTCAAGCGGGAACTGCGGGTCGAGGACGGCGGCGAGGCGCAGCTCTCGTTGCTCGACGACGAGGACAACGCCGAGGCGAAGGCCGCGGAAACCGAGATCCTGCGCGCCCGTGCGGTTCTCGACCTGGCCGCCGCGTTCGACACCGAACTCGCCGCGATCGAGTCGGCGCGACTGCTCACCGATCTGGAATTGCCGCTGCTCGAGGTCCTCGCCGACGTCGAAGGCACCGGCATCGCCGTCGACACCGACCACCTGCATGATCTGCAGTCCACGTTCGCGGACCGGGTCGCGGCGGCCGCGAACGCCGCCTACGAGGTGATCGGCGAACAGATCAATCTCGGGTCGCCGAAGCAGCTCCAGGTGGTGCTGTTCGAGAAGCTCGAGATGCCGAAGACGAAGAAGACCAAGACCGGGTACACCACGGACGCGGCGGCGCTCGAGTCGCTCTTCGAGAAGACCCAGCACCCGTTCCTCGAGCACCTGCTCGCACATCGGGACGCGACCCGGCTCAAGGTCACCGTCGACGGCCTGCTCAAGTCCGTCGCGGACGACGGCCGCATCCACACCACGTTCAACCAGACGGTCGCCGCGACCGGACGCCTGTCCTCGACCGAGCCGAACCTGCAGAACATCCCGGTCCGCACGGATGCGGGCCGGCAGATCCGCGACGGCTTCGTCGTCGGCGCAGGCTACGAGTCGCTGATGACCGCCGACTACAGCCAGATCGAGATGCGCATCATGGCGCACCTGTCGAAGGACGAGGGTCTGATCGAGGCGTTCAACACCGGTGAGGACCTGCACAGCTTCGTCGGTTCACGCGCGTTCGGGGTGCCGATCGAGGAGGTCACCGCCGAGCTGCGGCGCCGCGTCAAGGCGATGTCGTACGGCCTGGCCTACGGCCTGAGTGCCTACGGGCTGGCGCAGCAGCTCAAGATCTCCACCGAGGAGGCGAAGTCGCAGATGGACGCTTACTTCGCCCGGTTCGGTGGGGTGCGCGACTACCTGCACGAGGTGGTCGAGCAGGCCCGCAAGGACGGCTACACCTCGACGCTGTTCGGTCGCCGCCGCTACCTGCCGGACCTGAACTCCGACAACCGGCAGCGCCGCGAGGTCGCCGAACGTGCCGCCCTCAATGCCCCCATCCAGGGCACTGCCGCCGACATCATCAAGGTCGCGATGATCGACGTGCAGGCTGCGCTGCGCGAGTCGGGCCTGCGGTCCCGGATGCTGCTGCAGGTGCACGACGAGCTGGTGCTCGAGGTCGCCGCCGGCGAGCGGGAGGCGGTCGAGGCGCTGGTTCGGGAGAAGATGGCCGGCGCGATCGAACTGTCCGTGCCGCTGGACGTCTCGGTCGGGGACGGCCGCAGCTGGGACGCGGCGGCGCACTGATGACGGGAGAACTCTGACGATGGCGGTGCTCGTCTGCTTCCACGCCCACCCCGACGACGAGGTGTTCATCACCGGCGGGGTCATCCGGCAGGCCTCCGACGCCGGTCACCGCGTCGTGCTGGTCACCGCCACCGACGGGGCGCTCGGTGAGGTGCCCGACGGGATCCTGACCCCGGGGGAGACCCTCGCGCAGCGCCGCCGCGCCGAGCTGGACCGGTCCGCTGCCGCGCTCGGAGTGCACCGCGTCGTCCCGCTGCACTACCGCGACTCCGGGATGGCGGGCACCGACGACAACACGCACCCCGACGCGTTCTGCAACGTCGACGTCGAGGTCGCGGCGGGACGACTGGCCGAGGTGCTGGCCGAGGAGTCCGCGGACGTGGTCACGATCTACGACCCGAACGGCGGCTACGGGCACCCCGACCACATCCAGGTCCACCGGGTCGGCGTCCGCGCCACCGAACTGGCCGGTGTGGACCGCGTCTACGAGGCGGCGGTCAACCGCGACCACATGAAGCGGATGATCGCCGCGAACCCGGCCTGGTCGGAGGAGGCGCAGCCGCCGGACGTCGACACCTTCGGCCTGCCCGAGGACCAGATCACCACGGTCGTGGACGTCTCCGGCCAGATCGACTCCAAGCGGGCGGCGATGCTCGCGCACGCCACCCAGGTCGGCGATTTCGGACCGTTCCTCGCGATGCCCGTGGAGCAGTTGCGCTCCGCCTTCGGTCTCGAGTGGTTCCGCCGTCGTGGCATGCCCGGCGGCTACACGGAGACTGCGCTCGCCCTGTGACGCGTGCCCCGTGACCGGGGCTCGGCAGACGACATCGGCCCCGTGACGGCGAACGTCACGGGGCCGATGTACTGGTGGACTACGCCTCCTGCTGCGCGGCGATCTGCTTGCGTACCTCGTCCATGTCGAGGGCCTTGACCTGGGTGACCAGGTCCTCCAGCGCTGCCTGCGGCAACGCGCCGGGCTGCGAGAACACCAGGATGCCCTCACGGAACGCCATGATCGTCGGGATCGAGCGGATGTTCGCGGCCGCGGCCAGGCCCTGTTCGGCCTCGGTGTCCACCTTGCCGTACACCACGTCCGGGTGTGCCTCCGAAGATGCCTCGAAGGTGGGGGCGAACTGGCGGCACGGGCCGCACCACGACGCCCAGAAGTCGACCAGCACCACGTCGCTGCCGGTGACGATCTCGTCGAAGTTCTGCTGGGTCAGGGTCTGGGTAGCCAAGGGAAATCCTCTCTCCGCCGGCGCCGGGGCCGGGTGGGTGCAGCCTGCGCTGCCGTCGAGCGGTTCAACGCACGACCGTCGCCCATTCTTCCCGACCGCTTCCGGAACTCCCGGTTGCCGCGACCCAAGGCCGCCGTCGCCACCGGTCAGGCGATGCGCCATTCCCGTTTCGCGTCGCCGTCCCATCGGCGGATCCCGTCCGCCTTGCCGGAGCTGTGCGCAGGCGTCAACAGGTTCACCGCCGGCCCTATCTCGTCCGGGAACACCCGCCGGGCGAGGGTGATGTGCGGGGTCCAGTCGCCGGGGTGGATGTGCGCGGGGATGCCCGGACTCGCGTGCAGTACCCGAAAAATGCTCCGCTGCAACGCCAGCAGTCCGGCCGTGGGAATCACCAGATACGACAGGGTCTTTCGGTGCCCTCCGAAGATCACCACGCCGCCGAGTGACAGCCGCAGGTCCGGGGCGGCCAGCTGCTGTTGCAGCAGCAGATCGGTTTCCGGCTCGATGTGCTGGGCCACCGCGAGGGTGATGTGTGGCCGGTTCGTCGACTTGCGGACGACGTCCTGGCTCGGTAGCGCGGCATCGGACAGTCGCCTCCACTCCCGGCGAATCGCCGTGTCGAGGTCGGCGTCGAGCAGCAGTTCCACGGACTGCACCATGCTGAGCAATGATGGTCGGGTGAACCCCTCGAGCGCAATCACACGCGAGCCGACGCGCCTGGGTCTGCTCGCCGGCGACGGCATCGGCCACGAGATCGTGCCCGCCACCCGGCGGATCGTCGACACCGCCGTCGCCGCCGCCGGCGAGCCCCCGATCGAGTGGGTCGAGCTGCCTATCGGCCAGGGCGCGATCTCGTCCCACGGCACACCGATCCCCGACGAGACCCTCGACGCACTCGAAGGGCTGGACGGCTGGGTGCTCGGCCCACACGACAGCGCCGCCTACCCCGAGCGGTTCCGCGGGACCCTGACGCCGGGCGGCACCATCCGCAAACGGTTCGACCTGTTCGCCAACATCCGCCCCGCCCACGCCTTCGCCGGGATCCGGGCCACCGTGCCGGACATGGACCTGGTCATCGTCCGCGAGAACACCGAGGGCTTCTACGCGGACCGCAACATGCACACGGGCAGCGGCGAATTCATGCCGACGCCCGATGTCGCACTCGCCGTCGCCGTGTTCACCCGCAGGGCCTGCGAGCGGATCGCCCACACGGCCTGCGAACTCGCCGCCAGTCGTCGCGGACGGCTGACGGTGGTGCACAAGACCAACGTGCTGGCGCTGACCACCGGACTGTTCCGGGACGTGTGCGTCGAGGTCGCCGACCGGTACCCGGGCGTGCACGTGGACACCGAACATGTCGACGCGATGGCCGCGCACCTGGTCCGGCGTGGCGCCGACTTCGACGTCGTGGTGACGGAGAACATGTTCGGTGACATCCTGTCCGACCTGGCGGGGGAGTTGTCGGGGTCGCTCGGCACCGCGCCGTCCCTGAACGCCTCTCGGACGCAGGCGATGGCACAGGCGGCACACGGCGCCGCCCCCGACATCGCCGGCCGCAACCGCGCCAACCCGACCGCGCTGATGCTGTCGGCGGCGATGCTGCTCGACTGGCTGTCCGCCCATCGCGAAACCGGCGAGTCCGGTGACACCGGCGGCGGCACCGGCCGGCTCGGCGGCGACACCGGCGGGCTGGCGCGGGCGGCCGGGCGCATCCGGCGCGCCGTCAGCGACACCCTCGCCGCCGGCGTCGCGACCGCCGACCTCGGCGGCCTGGCGTCGACGGCCGAATTCACCGAAACCGTGGGCGCGCGAATACTGCGGCGGTGACCGGCCTGCCAGTACGCTGCGAAGGGTGCGGTCCTCGCCGGCGGGTGTGACGACGTCGGTGCGTCGATTCCCCCGGCGCGCCCGGTCTTTCGGTGTCCTGGTCGCCGTGCTGATCGCGGTCACCGGCTGCGTGCACAACAGCGAGGGTCTGGTCCCGCCCGAGACGGTCCACGTGGACCGGGTCGACGAGATCGCCGCCCAGGTGCCGCCGCAGGTGCGCGACAGCGGCAGGCTGAAGATCGGCGTGAACGTCCCGTACGCGCCCAACGAATTCAAGGACGAGAACGGCAACATCGTCGGGTTCGACGTCGACCTGATGAACGCGGTCGCCGCCACCCTCGGGCTGCGCGCCGAGTTCATCCAGGCCGACTTCGACAAGATCATCCCGGCCGTGCAGGCCGGCACCTACAACGTCGGGATGTCCTCGTTCACCGACACCCTCGAACGGCAGAAGACGGTGGACTTCGTCGACTACTACACCGCCGGCGTCCAGTGGGCCCAGCGCACCGGTGAACCGGTCGACCCCAACGACGCCTGCGGGCTGCGGGTCGGGGTGCAGACCACCACCACCGAGGACATCGACGAGGTGCCCGCCAAGAGTGAGGCCTGCGTCGCCGCCGGGAAGCAGCCGATCGCGAAGATCAAGTACGACAGCCAGGACGACGTGTCCAACGCGCTGATCCTGGGCCGCATCGATGCCATGTCGGCGGACTCCCCGGTGACCGCGTACGCGATCAAGCGCAGCGACGGCAGGCTCGAGAACGCGGGGGAACAGTTCGACTCGGCGCCCTACGGGTGGCCGGTGGCCAAGGGTTCGCCGCTCGCGCCGGTGCTGGCGCAGGCGCTGCAGCACCTCATCGACACCGGCGCCTACAAGCAGATCGCCGACAACTGGGGAGTCGGCTCGGGCACCGTCACCACCGCGCAGATCAACAGCGCGACGAGCTGACCCGGGTCACGGTAGGAAGGCGGAGGGCAATGGCACAGGACACGGCATCCGAACCCGCGCTCGCGGACGAGCCCGAACCGATCCGCGCGATCCCGCTCCGCCATCCCGGCCGCTGGATCGCTGCCGTCGTCGTGGTCGTGCTCGTCGCCCTGTTCGTCTACGGCGCCGCCACGAACGAGGCTTTCGCCTGGGACGTCTACGGCCGGTACCTGTTCGACGCCCGGATCACCGAAGGTGCCCTGCGGACCATCGAACTGACCGTGCTCGCGATGCTCATCGCGGTGGTGCTCGGGGTGATCCTCGCGGTGATGCGCCTGTCGCCGAATCCGGTGCTGCGCACCGCGGCGTGGGTGTACCTGTGGATCTTCCGCGGCACACCGGTGTACGTGCAGTTGGTGTTCTGGGGCCTGTTCCCGTCGATCTACAAGAACGTCGCCCTCGGCGTGCCGTTCGGCCCACAGTTCGTGCACTTCGACCTCCAGGACCTGCAGGCCGCGTTCCTGTTCGCAGTCGTCGGACTGGGACTCAACGAGGCCGCGTACATGGCCGAGATCGTGCGCGCCGGAGTCGGTTCCGTCAGTGAGGGGCAGACCGAGGCGTCGACCGCGCTCGGCATGTCCTGGGCGCAGACGATGCGGCGCACCGTGCTGCCGCAGGCGATGCGGGTGATCATCCCCCCGACCGGCAACGAGCTGATCAGCATGCTCAAGACCACCTCGCTGGTCCTCGCCGTGCCCTACACGGGCGAGTTGTACGGGCGGGCCAGGGACATCTCCGGAGCCAACTTCCAGCCGATCCCGCTGCTGCTCGTCGCCGCCACCTGGTATCTCGCGATCACGAGCATCCTGATGATCGGGCAGTTCTACCTCGAACGGCACTACTCGAAGGGCCTGTCCCGGGTGCTCACGGCACGGCAACTGCAGGCCCTCGCGGATGCGCAGGCCGGGATGCCCGCCGGGCCGGGCGGCGGACAGGGAGGATGACCATGACTACTGCACCGACGACACCGATGGTGAAGGCCGACCGGGTGTGCAAGAGCTTCGGGGCGCTGAAGGTGCTGCGTGGGGTCACGCTCGAGATCGACCGCGGGCAGGTGCTGTGTCTGGTCGGGCCGTCGGGGTCCGGCAAGTCGACCTTCCTGCGCTGCATCAACCACCTCGAGCAGGTCAGCGCCGGGCGGCTCTACGTCGACGGCGAACTGGTCGGCTATTCCGAGCGCGGCGGCAAGCTCTACGAACTGCAGCCGCGGGCCGCGGCGCGGCAACGGCGCGACATCGGGATGGTGTTCCAGCACTTCAACCTGTTCCCGCACCGCACCGCGCTGGAGAACGTCGTCGAGGCGCCGATGCTCGTGAAGAAGGTGCGACGCAAGGACGCCCACACCCGGGCGATGGACCTGCTCGACCAGGTGGGGTTGGCCGCCAAGGCCGACGCATACCCGGCGCAGTTGTCCGGCGGTCAGCAGCAGCGGGTCGCGATCGCCCGGGCGCTGGCGATGGATCCGAAGCTGATGCTCTTCGACGAGCCGACCTCCGCGCTCGACCCCGAGTTGGTCGGCGAGGTGCTCGGCGTCATGAAGAACCTCGCGAAGGAGGGCATGACGATGGTCGTCGTCACCCACGAGATGGGATTCGCCCGCGAGGTCGCCGACCAGCTGGTGTTCATGGACGGCGGCGTTGTCGTCGAGTCCGGCGAGCCGCGGGCGATGCTGGCCGACCCCCGGCACGAGCGCACCAAGGCCTTCCTTTCCAAGCTCCTCTGACCGCCCCCGCCCGAGTGAAGGAAGCGTTCAGTCGATCAGATCGACTGAATGTTCCGTTCACTCGACTCGATTGCTATCGTAGTGATATCACTTCGATAGCAAAGGTGGATCGATGGAGCGTAGAGCTTTTCGGCTGAACGGGTTCGCGGTACTGCTGGCGCTGACTGTGGGGACACTGATCGCCGCGGGACTCGTTCTCGCAGGCCTGCTCCTCGACACGACGATCGCCGTCCGGATCGTCTGCTGGGTCGTCGCCGGGCTGCTGGTTCTCGTGATCGCCGTCATCGCAACGGGATTCACGATCGTCAATCCGAACGAGGCGCGGGTGATCCAGTTCTTCGGACGCTACTTCGGGACGGTCTCGGACGACGGATTCAAGTGGGTGGTCCCACTGAGCATGAAGCGCCGGGTGACGCTGCGGGTTCGCAACTTCGAAACGTCCAAGCTCAAGGTCAACGATGCGGTCGGCAACCCGGTCGAGATCGCCGCGGTCGTGGTCTACAAGGTGATCGACAGCGGCAAGGCGATCTTCGCGGTCGACGACTATGAGGAGTACGTCGCGATCCAGTCGGAGGCAGCGGTGCGGCACCTGGCCACCACTCATCCCTACGACACCACCATCGTCCCGGCCGATTCCGAGGCCGCCGACGCCACCAGCCTGCGCGACGGCGCTCAGGTCGCCGCCGAACTGACCGCCGAACTGCGGGAGCGCACCGAACTCGCGGGCATCGAGGTCGTCGAGGCCCGCATCACGCACCTGGCGTACGCGCCGGAGATCGCGCAGGCCATGCTGGTGCGGCAGCAGGCCGCGCAGGTGGTCGCGGCCAGGGCGATGATCGTCGAGGGCGCGGTCGGGATGGTCGGGATGGCGCTGGACCGCCTGGCCGAACAGTCCGTCGTCGAACTCGACGAGGAGCGCCGCGCCGCGATGGTGTCGAACCTGCTGGTCGTCCTGTGCGGGGACAAGGCGACCCAGCCGGTCGTCAACACCGGCACCCTCTACGCCTGACCATGGCCGACGCGGACGAGGGGTCGGCGAGCCGGTCCAGGCCCGAGCGCAAGAAGGTGCTGCTGCGGCTGGACCCCGCCGTCTACGACGCGATCGCGAAGTGGGCGGCCGACGACCTGCGCAGCGTCAATGCGCAGCTCGAATACGCGCTGCGGCGCGCCCTCGATGCCGCGGGCCGCTCGCCCCGCACGAAGGACTGACAAGCGTCTCGGCGGGAGGGGCGGGTCAGGCAGGCTTGTGGCAGACGAAGATGGCGGTGCCGGGGAACAGTTGCCCGCGCAGGGGGCTCCACTGTCCCCACTCGCGGTCCAGCCACTCGGGCCAGTCCGGCTCGACGATGTCGCGCAGTTCGAGGCCGGCCGCGACGATCTCCCGAACCCGGTCGCCGATCGTGCGGTGGTGCTCGACATAGGTCGGAACGCCGGCCTCGTCGACCTCGACGTACGGGGTCCGGTCGAAGTAGGGGATCGTCGCGGTCAGCCCGCCCGGGCCGGGATCGTCGGGGAAGATCCACCGGATCGGGTGGTTCACCGAGAACACCCACCGGCCACCCGGCCGCAGCACCCGCGCGACCTCGCGCATCACCAGGGCGGAGTCGGCCACGAACGGCACCCCGCCGAACGCGGAGCAGGCGATGTCGAAGCTGGCGTCGGCGAACGGCAGCGCCTCCGCGCCGGCCTGCACCAGCGGTACCCGCGGGCCACCGCGTGCCATCGCGGCGAGCCCGCGCTCGAGCATGCCGCGGGAGACGTCGAGGCCCACGGTCCGCGCACCCTGCCCGGCCAGCCAGCGCGCGCACGGTGCCGATCCGCAGCCGATCTCCAGCACGTCACGGCCGGCGACGTCGCCGAGCAGGTGCACGTCGCCCTCGTGCAGGCCCTCCGGGCACCACACGAACTCACCGCCGGCCGAGTCGACGCCGAGGAACTCGCCGTGCGTGCGGTGGTAGTCGGCGGAGTCTGCGTCCCACCAGGCACGACTGGCGCGCTCGCTCTGGGCGGAGTCCACGCGGTGGCGGCTGAACCCGGCGGTGCCGAGGACGGCGTTGGCGGCGGCGTGGCGATCGTCGTCCGTGGTTTCGGGTGTGTCGGAATGCTCGGTCATCTCGACCTGCACGGTAGCGCGCCCGGCGCCTCACGGTGGCACCCGGGTTTGCCCAGCTAGCATCGGGTCGCGTACCCTGATCCACGCGAGTGTCTGCCGTGCGGCATCTCTAGGGGGTCGTCGGCGGTCGTTCGTGGTCCGACAGAACACCATCAACCGATTGCCTATCCCTCCGGAGCACTTCACCAAATGCCCTCCACCACCGTCACCTCGCCGCAGGTAGCCGTCAACGACATCGGCTCTGCCGAGGATTTCCTCGCCGCCATCGATGCCACGATCAAGTACTTCAACGATGGCGACATCGTCGAAGGCACCATCGTCAAGGTCGATCGCGACGAGGTGCTGCTCGACATCGGTTACAAGACCGAAGGCGTCATCCCGTCCCGTGAGCTCTCCATCAAGCACGACGTCGACCCCAACGAGGTCGTCTCCGTCGGCGATGAGGTCGAAGCCCTGGTCCTCACCAAGGAGGACAAGGAAGGGCGCCTGATCCTGTCGAAGAAGCGCGCTCAGTACGAGCGTGCCTGGGGCACCATCGAGGAGCTCAAGGAGAAGGACGAGGCCGTCAAGGGCACCGTCATCGAGGTCGTCAAGGGCGGCCTGATCCTCGACATCGGGCTGCGCGGCTTCCTGCCTGCCTCGCTCGTCGAGATGCGTCGTGTCCGTGACCTCCAGCCGTACGTCGGCAAGGAGATCGAGGCCAAGATCATCGAGCTCGACAAGAACCGCAACAACGTGGTCCTGTCGCGTCGTGCGTGGCTCGAGCAGACCCAGTCCGAGGTCCGCAGCGAGTTCCTGCACCAGCTCCAGAAGGGCCAGGTCCGCAAGGGCTTCGTGTCCTCCATCGTCAACTTCGGCGCGTTCGTCGATCTCGGCGGTGTCGACGGCCTGGTGCACGTCTCCGAGCTGTCCTGGAAGCACATCGACCACCCGTCCGAGGTTGTCGAGGTCGGCAACGAGGTCACCGTCGAGGTTCTCGACGTCGATCTGGACCGCGAGCGCGTCTCCCTCTCGCTCAAGGCCACCCAGGAAGACCCGTGGCGTCAGTTCGCCCGCACCCACGCGATCGGTCAGATCGTGCCGGGCAAGGTCACCAAGCTGGTTCCGTTCGGCGCGTTCGTCCGCGTCGAGGAGGGCATCGAGGGCCTCGTCCACATCTCCGAGCTGGCCGAGCGCCACGTCGAGGTGCCGGACCAGGTTGTGGCCGTTGGCGACGACGCGATGGTCAAGGTCATCGACATCGACCTGGAGCGTCGCCGGATCTCGCTGTCGCTGAAGCAGGCGAACGAGGACTACAACGCCGAGTTCGACCCGTCGAAGTACGGCATGGCCGACAGCTACGACGAGCAGGGCAACTACATCTTCCCCGAGGGCTTCGACCCCGAGACCAACGAATGGCTCGAGGGCTTCGACAAGCAGCGTGAGGAGTGGGAGTCCCGCTACGCGGAGGCCGAGCGTCGCCACAAGATGCACACCGCTCAGATGGAGAAGATGGCTGCCGACGAGGCCGCCGAGGCGGCGGCCGGTGCGTCGGGCGCCAACTACTCCTCCGAGTCCGGTGCCACCGAGGGCCAGACCACCGGCTCCACCGAGGCCGCGGGCTCGCTGGCCAGCGATGCCCAGCTCGCTGCGCTGCGCGAGAAGCTGTCCGGCAACGCGTGACGTGATCGCCCGCTAGTCGGGTGGTGACCAGAAGGCCCCGGTCCTGTTCGCAGGACCGGGGCCTTCGACGTGCTCGGGCCGGGTGGGTCGGAGCCACGACAACGGGCGGGGGAGCCGCTCAGCCGCCCTGAGCGGCGATCATGTCGTCCAGCATCGCCGCCCGTTCGTCCAGGTCGTGAGCGGTGGGACTCGCCGCGTCCGGGAGATCGCGCCGCAGGTCGTCCTGCGTGGTGACGACCCAGGACGAGCGCTGCTCGGCCTGGTCCTTCGAGTAGACCCTGGTCTCGCCCTCCTCCAGGACCAACGTGGCACCGGGCACGGTGCTGGACAACAGTGTGCGCAGGTCATCGGCTGTGACAGTCATGTACTCACGGTAGAACCGGCGGGCCGAGGCCGCATCCCACGAAGGGGCACGAACGACGGCGACC
>NZ_JBSFRT010000029.1:0-77416 GCF_053589375.1 Rhodococcus sp. NPDC003348 | reverse complement strand
ACGCTGGTTCCGATGGCGGGTATCGAGAACACGGTGGCGTGGTACGAGGGTGAGCTGCCCGCCGAGGGTGGGTTGTTGATCGCGTCGTCGCCGAGTTTCGACCTCACGCAGAAGAATGTGTGGGCGGCGTTGGCGGGTGGCCGGTCGATTCATCTCGCCTCGGACGGTTTCGATCCTGAGGAGATCCTGGCGATCGTCGCGGGTGGCGGTGTGCGGGTGGCGAACATGTCGCCGAGTGCCTTCGGTGCGGTCGTCGACGGGGACGTCGATGGCGCGCTCGCCGGGCTGGATGTGGTGTTCCTGGGTGGTGAGCCGATCAACGTCGGCGCGCTCGCGGCGTTGATGGAATCCGGTGTGCGGGTGGTCAACAGCTACGGGCCGACCGAGGCGTCGGATGTGGTGTCCTTCCAGGCGGCGACGGTTGCGGACGTGGCGGGTGTGCCGATCGGTCGTCCGGTGCCGAACCTCGACCTGTTCGTCCTCGATGGTCGGTTGAACACCGTTCCGGTTGGTGTGGAGGGTGAGCTGTACGTCGGTGGTGTCGGTGTCGGGCGTGGTTATGGTGGGCGGTTCGATCTGACGTCGGATCGTTTCGTGGCCAATCCGTTCGGTGAGTCCGGTGATCGGATGTACCGGACCGGTGATCTGGTGCGGTGGAATCGGGAGGGATCTCTCGAGTACATCGGGCGTACCGATTTCCAGGTGAAGTTGCGGGGGCTGCGGATCGAGCTCGGCGAGATCGAGTCGGCACTGCAGTCGAACCCGGACATCGACCGCGCCGTCGCGGTTGTGACCGAATCCGTCGCTGGTGGCCAGCTGGTCGCGTACGTCGTTCTCGAGCCGGGTAAGGCGCCCAGTGTCCGGGACATCAAGGCGTCCGCGGCGCGACTCCTGCCCTCGTACATGGTGCCTGCATCGATCGTCGTCCTCGACGACTTCCCTCTGAGTCCCAACGGAAAGCTCGATCGGCGCGCCCTGCCCGCACCCGACGCATTCGGCGGCGCTGTCGAATACGTCGCGCCCAGAACACCGTTCGAAACTGCGGTGGCCGACGTGTACGCCGAGTTGCTCGGTGTGGAGCGGGTCGGCGCCGACGACGACTTCTTCGCGCTCGGTGGCAACTCGCTGGTCGCGACCCGAGTGATCGCACGCGTGAATGCGGCACTGGGAGTGACGGTCGGGGTGCGCGAACTGTTCGAGGCGCCGACGGTGGCCGGGCTGGCGCTTCGCGCCGAGCTCGCGCCCCGGTCGGCGTCACTGCCCCCGCTCGTCGCGGGGGAGCGCCCGACGCGGATCCCGTTGTCCCTCGCCCAGTCTCGAATGTGGCTCCTGAACCGATTCGACACGGCGTCGGCCGCCTACAACATTCCGCTCGCGGTCCGTATGAGCGGCGACCTGGACGTCGCGGCGCTGCAGGCCGCGGTGCGGGACGTGCTGGCGCGGCACGAGTCGCTGCGGACGGTGTTCCCGGATTCGGCGGACGGCCCGCATCAGGTGGTGCTGCCGGTCGATCAGGTGGATCTCGACCTCGAACCCGTCTCCGTGGCGGCGGAGGCGGTTGCCGCCGAGGCGCTGTCGGTGGTGGGTGCCGGGTTCGACGTCACGGCGGCGATCCCGATTCGTGGCCGTCTGCTGCGCGTCGCGGCCGACGAACACGTCCTGGTCCTGTCGGTCCACCACATCTCCGCCGACGGTTTCTCGTCGCAACCGTTGGCACGGGACATCGTCGTCGCCTACGAGTCGAGGCGGAACGGACTCGCCCCGGCGTGGACGCCGCTGCAGGTGCAGTACGCCGACTTCACGCTGTGGCAGCGCGAGGTACTTGGATCGGAGGACGACCCGCAGTCGCTGGCCGCGAAGCAGATCGAATTCTGGCGCACCACCCTGCGTGGGATCCCCGACGTGATCGACCTGCCCACCGACCGGCCGCGACCGGCGGTTCGTTCCGGCCACGGCGACCGCGTGGCCTTCACGCTCGACGCGGACGTCACGACCCGGCTCCGGGACTACGCCGCGGAGCAGGGCGTGACGGTGTTCATGGTCGTGCACGCCGCGTTGGCGCTGCTGCTCAGCCGGCTCTCGGCAGGCCGGGACGTCGTGGTGGGCACGCCCGTCGCCGGACGCGGTGAGCAGGCCCTCGACGACCTCGTCGGCATGTTCGTCGGCACCCTGGTCCTGCGAACCGACGTCGATCCGGCCGGTTCCTTCCAGGACCTCCTCGCCGGCGTCCGGGATGGTGACCTGGCAGCCTTCTCGAACGCGGACCTGCCGTTCGAACGGCTGGTCGAGGTGATGGCGCCGCCGCGATCGACCTCGTTCACGCCGCTGTTCCAGGTGATGCTGGCGTTCGAGAACTTCGCCTCGGGCCCGGTGGAACTGCCGGGGCTGACGCTGACGCCGCTCGAATCCGATGCGGTCGTCGCCAAGTTCGACCTGGGGCTGTCGGTGTCGGAGACAGCCGACGCCGACGGCTCGCTCCCCGCGGCGATCACCTACGCGACCGACCTGTTCGATCGCGGCACCGCGGAGAGGGTCGCGGAGCGGTTCGTCCGGATCCTCGACTCCGTCCTCACCGCACCGCAGATGCCCGTCGGTGATGTCGAGATGCTCGGTGTCGACGAGCACGCCGCGGTGCCGTTGCGGGTGCCGGCGTTGCCGTCGGCGCTGTTGCCGGACCTGCTGACTGCCGGGGTCGACGCCGGTGACGTCGCGGTGGTGTTCGAGGGCGGTGAGCTGTCGTACGCGGAGTTGGATGCGCGGTCGAATCGGTTGGCGCGTGCGTTGATCGGTCGTGGTGCGGGTCCGGAGCGTGCGGTCGCTGTCGTCCTGCCGCGGTCGGTGGAGTCTCTCGTGGCGTTGTGGGCAGTGGCGAAGGCGGGTGCGGTGTACGTGCCCGTCGATCCGTCCTACCCGGAGGACCGGATCGCGCACATGATCGCCGATTCGGAGGTCGCGCTCGGGTTCACGGACGAGGCCGGGTTGGCCGCGATGCCCGCCGGTGTGGAGTGGCTGACCGTCGACATGGCGGATGAGGGTGATCAGTCGTCGGCGACGGTGACGGATGCGGATCGTCTGAGTCCGTTGCGTCCGGATCATGCGGCCTACGTGATCTACACGTCGGGTTCGACGGGTATGCCGAAGGGTGTCGTGGTCACCCATTCCGGGTTGTCGTCGTTCGCCGCGCAGGCGCGTCCGGAGATCGGGGTGACGGCGTCGTCCCGGGTGCTGCGGTTGTCGTCGGCGAGCTTCGACGCGTCGCTGAGCGAGATGATCCAGTCGTTCAACGCGGGCGCGACGATGGTGGTGGCGCCGCCATCGGTGATCGGCGGCGACGAGCTGACCGACCTGATGGCGCGGGAGCGGGTCACGCACGTGATGACGGCGCCTGCGGCGTTGGGCACGGTGGATGCGGCACGGTTGCCGGATCTGGAGATGGTCGGCGTCGGTGGTGACGTCTGCCCGCCCGCGTTGGTGGAGCAGTTCGCGCCGGGTCGCCGTTTCCTCAACGGCTACGGCCCGACGGAGACGACGATCATCGTCACCTTGACGCAGCCGCTGTCGGTGGGTGACCGGATCACGATCGGTCCGCCGATCCAGGGCGTGGAGGTGATGGTTCTCGACAGCCGCCTGCATCCGGTTCCGCTGGGAGTGGTGGGTGAACTGTACGTGGCGGGTCCGTCGCTGGCGCGTGGCTACCACCGGCGCAGTGCCCTGACGGCTGATCGGTTCGTCGCGAACCCGTTCGGGGACAGTGGTTCCCGGATGTACCGGACAGGTGATCTGGTGCGGCTCGATGCCGACGGCCTGTTGGACTACGTGGGTCGTGCGGATGCCCAGGTGAAGCTGCGCGGCCTGCGTGTCGAGCTGGGTGAGGTCGAGGCGGCGCTGTCGCGGAATGCGGATGTGTCGGTGGCGGCGGCGACGGTGCATCGTGCCGGGTCGGCGGGTGACCTACTCGTCGGGTACGTCGTGCCGGTCGCGGGTGCGACGGTGGATGTGGCCGAGGTGCTCGCGGAGGCGGGTCGGCATCTGCCGCGGTCGTTGGTGCCGGCCTCGGTGACGGTGCTTGATGCGATTCCGATGACACCTGCGGGCAAGATCGACCGACGTGCCCTTCCCGAGCCTGTCCTGGTGGCACGTGAGTTCCGTGCCCCCACAACGGAATCGGAGGCCCTTGTCGCAGACGTCTTCGCGGAGGTTCTCGGCGTGGAACGAGTCGGGGTCGACGACAACTTCTTCGACCTCGGCGGCAACTCGCTTTCCGCGGTCCGGGTCGCCAGCAGGCTCCGGGAGGAAACCGGACGGGACGTGCCGTTGCAGTGGCTGATGACCGACCCGACGCCCGCGTCCATCGCGGACCGGATCGACAACGACGCCAGTGACGCGGACGCGGCACTGCAGGTGGTGTACCCGATCCGCGCCGCGGGGACCGAGGCGCCGCTGTTCTGTGTCCACCCGATCGTCGGTCTCTCCTGGTGCTACACCGGTCTCGCGCAGCACCTCGGTACCGATCGGCCGGTCCTCGGTCTCCAGTCGCCGACGATCGCCGAGGACGGCCCGCTGCCGGCCTCGATCGACGAACTCGCCGAGCGATACGTGAGCGAGATTCGGCGGATCCAGCCGCACGGTCCGTACCACCTGCTCGGGTGGTCGCTCGGTGGCGCGATCGCGCACGCGATGGCGGTGCGGTTGCAGCAGGCAGGCGAGGGTGTGTCCAGCCTCGTCATGCTGGACAGCTTCGCCGAACTTGCAGAGGCGGCGGACGGCGCACCGGCAACGGCAGGAGCGTCGACGATCGCCGAGGATCTGCTCGCCGGCCTGGGGATGGATCCCGACACAGTGGGCGATCAGTTCGACTTCGCCGGAACGGAGTCTCTCGACGGAATCGACACGAGCGCCATCGCGCAGGTGCTTCCGCTGCTCGGTGGCCCGCTGTCGGCGCTCACCGAGGAGCGCGTCGAGCGGATGCTCGCGAGCGCACGGCACAACTCCGAGCTCATGGACCGTCATCGGCCGGGGGTGTACGAGGGTGACGTGCTCTACTTCACCGCGGCACGCGACGACTCGACGGGCACCCGGGGCGCGCAGACGTGGCGTCCGTACGTTCTGGGCGAGATCGAGAACCGCGCGGTCGACAGCACACACTGGCAGATGACGTCGCCCGATGCGCTCGAGACGGTCGGTCCGGTCACACGCGAGCATCTGTCGGCGCGTCGGCAGAACCTGGACGCCGCCGCCGTCGACGGCATGGTCCGACAGTGAGGATTCCGACAGTGAGGATGTAGGTGGGTCGGTCGCCCGACCCGATCGCGTCAGTCGACCGGGTCAGGGCGCCGAGCGCGCGACGTGGCCGCCCATCCGGGCTGCCACCCGCTTTCAGAGGCGACCCGCGTGGGGACGATCCCGAAGCCGGGCCGCCGCCGGGCGGGAACCCATTCCGGACTCAGATGTACAGGTAGAGCGGGCGGATCGGGTTGGCGAGAAGGCGGAGTTCGTGCGGGACGCCGTTCGCGTCGTACTGCCTGCACTCGTGGATCTGGACGTAGTGGCCGTCGCCTCGACACTCGATCTTGTGCGTGGCTCCGTACGGGCTCAGGATGAGCGGCTTGTAGGTGTTGGCGCCGAACAATGCGCCCGGATCGAGTGGGGCGACGAAGTAGTCGGTTCGGTCGCGAACCGAGTTGAAGCCGTACGGGTCGTCGGCCGGCGCCGCCGCCGCGCCCGTCGCCGCCGACAGCGCGGTGCCCGCGACCACCGCGGCCGCGGTCAGGATTCGAGTGAGCATGAGCATCCTCCTCCGTCGGGGCGGGATGAAGCACCCTTGTGACGGATAATCGCGGACGCAGACCGACCGTTACGTTCCGGTTCGGTGCTCGACGGCTCAGTCCACGGAGGACTGGAGCGTCGATCGGGCGGCCGCCTTGGTCGCACGTGCGGCCGTGGTGGCCGGATGAACGGCGATCAGGCCCAGGCCGGCGCGCCGACGGCAGTGCTTGACCAGCTCCTCGTAGGCGGGGGCACCGAGCAGTTCCGTCAGCTCCGGGCCGTAGGACTGCCACACGGGCTTGGTCCCGACGTGGGCATCCGGCGACCCCGAGCAGTACCAGTGCAGGTCCGCGCCGCCCTCGCCCCAACCACGGCGGTCGTATTCGGTGATCGTGGTCTTGAGGACCTGCTCGCCGTCGGGACGGTCCACCCACTCCTGGGTGCGGCGAATCGGCAGCTGCCAGCACACGTCCGGCTTGACCTCCAACGGCTCGATGCCGTTGCGCATCGCCATCAGGTGGAACGCGCATCCGATGCCGCCGTCGAATCCCGGCCGGTTCAGGAAGATGCATGCACCCTTGTACCGCCGCGTCCGGACCGCGGGCTCGTCGTCGAGGTCGTCCTCCTCGACATATCCCTTCTTGCCGAGTCCCTTGTCCATGAACTGCCAGTCCGCGGGAGTGAGCATGCTCACGCAGCGGTCGAGTTTCTCGCGGTCCTCCTCGTCGGACAGGAACGCGCCGTGCGAGCAGCAGCCGTCGTCGGGGCGGCCCTCGACGGTGCCCTGGCATGCGGGGGTGCCGAACACGCACGTCCAGCGGGAAAGCAGCCAGGTCAGGTCGGCGACGATCACGTGTTCGGGGTTCGCCGGGTCGAGGAACTCGATCCATTCGCGCGGGAAGTCGAGGTCCACCTCGGGGGTGGGCGTCATCTTGAAGGAGTACGGGGCGGCGCCTGCTGTCACAGTGCCAGACGGTAGACCCAGTACCGTGGTCACGTGCGGTTAGGGGTACTCGACGTCGGAAGCAACACCGTCCACCTTCTGGTGGTCGATGCGCACAGGGGTGCGCATCCGACCCCGATGAGTTCGACGAAGGCGACGCTGCGGCTCGCCGAGAACACCGACGACGCAGGCGACATCACCGTCGTCGGCGCGGATCGGCTGGTCGCGGCGGTCGCTGATTTCGCGTCCATCGCGGCGACATCCGGATGCGGCGAGCTGATGGCGTTCGCGACGTCCGCGGTCCGGGACGCCAACAATTCGGAAGCGGTGCTCGCGCGTGTCCGCGCCGAGACCGGCGTGAACCTGGAGGTGCTCTCCGGTGTCGACGAGGCGCGGTTGACCTTCCTGGCGGTGCGCCGCTGGTTCGGCTGGAGCGCCGGTCACATCCTGAACTTCGACATCGGTGGCGGCTCGCTGGAGTTGACCGCAGGTGGCGACGAGGACCCGGACGTCGCGTTCTCGCTGCAACTCGGCGCGGGACGACTGACCCGGGACTGGCTGCAGTCCGACCCGCCCGGCAAACGGCGGATCGCGGTGCTGAGGGACTGGCTCGACGCCGAACTCGTGGAACCGGCCAAGGAACTGCGAGCGTCGGGCGTCCCCGACCGGGTGGTCGGAACCTCGAAGACGTTCCGGTCTCTCGCGCGACTCACCGGGGCCGCGCCTTCCGCTGCAGGACCGCGGGTTCGGAGGACACTGACCGCGAGCGGTTTGCGTCAGCTGATTGCGTTCATCTCCCGGATGACGGCGTCGGACCGCGCTGAGTTGGAGGGTGTGAGCTCGGACCGGTCGCAGCAGATCGTGGCCGGTGCACTGATTGCGGAGGCGAGCATGCGGGCACTGTCGGTGGACGAGTTGGAGATCTGCCCCTGGGCGCTGCGCGAGGGTCTGATCCTGCGCAAACTGGACACGGACATGGGTGGCGAACTGGTGGTGGCGCGATGAGCGAGCAGAGCGAGAACACCGGCCAGATCTCCGTGGCCGAGCTGCTCGCCCGCAACGGCCAGCAGGTCGAGTCGCGCGGCGGCCGCCGGCGCCGCGGAGCCGCGGGTGGGATCAGCGTCGCGGAACTGACCGGCGAGCTGCCGGTCCTGTCCGACGGCACGCTCCCGCCGCGCAACCGTCGCGCCGCGCCCGACACGGACGACGAGGCAACCGGTACGCCGGCGGTGGGCGCCGCTTTCACTCCGGCGCAGCCGGACGTCCCGGTGAAGGCCCCGGAGACGAAGGCCCCGGAGACGAAGGCCCCCGAGGTGAAGGTGCCCGAGGTGAAGGTGCCGGAGGTGAAGGCACCGGAGATCAAGGTGCCCGAGATCAAGGTGCCCGAGATCAAGGCGCCGGAGGCGAAGGCGCCGGTGTTGCCGACAGCTGCCGGCGTGGAACCGACGATCGACCGCACCCAGTCGATCCCCGCGCTGCGGCGGGCCGTGCTCGCCAAGGCGGACGCCGATCGAAAGGCCGCCGCCGACCGGGCAGCAAAGGACAGCGCGCCGTCGACCCCGGTCACGCCGGCGAAAGCCGCCGCGACCACACCCTCGCCGACGAAGACCGCCGCGGTGACCCCAACAACGGCCGGGAAGGCAGCCGTGGTCGACACGGCATCCGAGGCCGAGAAGACCACGGTTGTGCCCGACGCCGGTCGCGCGTCCCGACCCGAGCCCCCCGCGACCGCGCCGGCCGCGAAGGTCCAGCCCCCGACCGCGCCCGCCGCGACGGTACAGCCCTCGACGGCACCGGCCGCGAAGGTGGAGCCCTCGGCCGAACCGAAGTTCAAGCCGTTCAACGGGACGCCCGCGGTCCGCGAGCCCGCGTTGCTGTCCGGCTCCAGCCTCGAAGCGGATTTGCTGCGTCAGGCGCGCAGCGCGCGCACCGAGTCCATCGACGAGGCACGAGCGCTGGTCCACACGACCGGTGAGTTCCCGCGCGTCGTCGACACCCCGGACCCGGCCGAGGCCACCGAGGTGACGTCCGCCGCGACGGGCGCCGCCGCGAAGGCCACCGACACGAAGGCCACCGACGGGGCGGTTCGTGCGGACCGCGCGGACGCAACGTCGGCCGACAAGGCTCCTGCCGGCGGTGCGGTCCGCCAGTGGGCGATGCTTGCCGGTCAGGCCGTCGTTGCGATCGTCGCGGGCGCCCTGCTGTTCAAGGGCTTCGAGAAGCTCTGGGACTCGCTGCCGTGGGTCGCCCTGGTGCTGGCGGTGCTGGTGATCGCGGGGCTGGTCGCGGTCGTCCGCATCCTGCGGCAGACCGAGGACCTGCTGAGCCTGCTCATCGCGGTGATCGTCGGCGTGTTCGTCACGATCGGCCCGCTCGTGTTCGTGCTCAGTTCGAGCTGACGGCCGTGGCGGGAAGCGGCGGGCCGGGTCACCGGCCCGCGGGTCGGGCCCACCGGATCCTCGTCGGATTGTCGACGGCGTCGGTCTACCCACAGAACACCGAGTCGGCGTTCGAGTTCGCAGCCGAACTCGGCTACGACGGTGTGGAGCTGATGGTGTGGGCGGAGTCGGTCAGCCAGGACATGGCCGCGGTCAAGCGTCTGGTGCGCAAGTACGCGGTCCCGGTGCTGGCCGTGCACGCCCCGTGCCTGCTGATCTCGCAACGAGTCTGGGGTGCCGATCCCGTCGCCAAGCTCGAGCGGTCCGTCCGCGCCGCGGAGACCCTCGGCGCCCGGACCGTGGTGGTGCATCCGCCGTTCCGCTGGCAGCGCCGGTACGCGGACGGGTTCGCGGACCAGGTGGGTGACCTCGAGCAGCGCAGCGGTGCGACCGTCGCAGTGGAGAACATGTTCCCGATGCGGGCGGACCGCTTCTGGGGTGCGAAATCGAAGTCGGCCGAGCGGCTCGAGAGGCGGGGCGGGCCGGGACCGGGAGTGTCGGTGTTCGCGCCCTCCTTCGACCCGACCGACGTCGGGCACGAGCACTACACGCTCGACCTGTCGCACACCGCGACCGCCGGGATGGACGCGTTCGCGCTCGCCGGCCGCATGGGCGGTGGGCTCACCCACCTGCACCTGGCCGACGGGCGGGGCGCCTCCGCAGACGAGCACCTGATCCCGGGGCACGGCAACCAGCCGTGCGCGGAGCTGTGCCGGTCGCTCGCGGCGTCCGAGTTCGACGGTCACGCGGTGCTCGAAGTCAACACCCAGAACGCGCGCACCCGGGCCGAACGCAAGTCGATGCTGGCGCAGTCGCTGGCGTTCGCCCGCGAACACCTCGCCCGGTAGGGGCAGGTCAGAGGGCGGCGACGGCCGCGGCGATCGTCGCGACTCCGGACACGATCAGTCCGGCGACGAGGACCGCGAAGCCGGCCCACACCGAGCGCATCCAGCCGTTCGGGCGTTCCGGGTCGGTGCCGAGGACGGACAGGAAGAATCCGGCGGGGACGAAGATCGCGGCGCTGAGCACCAGGACGGCGCCAAACGTCGACCACCCGCTGCCGACTCCGGCGGCCTGGGTGAGCAATGCGACCACGAGACCGAGGGTGACCAGGACGCCGGCGTGCGCGTGCCCGGCTCGGAACATCGTCTTCTGCAGGTCGTTCGCGCCGTGGGCTCCGGTCACCACCCGGAGCATGAAGGTGCCGCCGAAGGCGATACCCACGACGGTGAGCAGGGTGACACCGGTGACGAGGGCGAGAACGGGGTCCATCACTGGCTCCTCGGGTCGGAGAAGTGCTTTCGGACGGGATTGGATAGTATCGATATCCAGTATTGGATAGTATTGGTATCCAATCGGTTCGCGTCAAGGGTTGACCCGAACGACGACAGAACCATTCGAGGAGGTACCCGTGCGCATGTCCGAACTCGTCGCCCGCTCCGGGGTGCCACTCGCGACGATCAAGTACTACCTGCGCGAACACGTCCTCATGCCCGGCACGGCGACCAGCGCCACCCAGGCCGACTACGGCGACGAACACCTGCACCGACTCGCCCTGATCAAGGCCCTCGCCGGCGCCGGCCTCCCGATCCACAAGATCCGCCGCATCGTCGACCTGATCGAGGAACCCGGCGACGACGTGCGCGACACCATCGGCCACGCCATCGCGATTCTCCCGCCCTACCCCGACGGACCGCCACGGACCGACCACCCCCGTGCCCGCCGGACACTCGAACGGCTCGGGCAGGTCTACGACCCCGGCTACCCGGCCGTCGACCAACTCGAACGGGCCCTCGAGGCCGTGGAGAACGTCGGCATCCCGATGACCGACGAACGCCTCGACGCCTACGGCAAGCACATCCGGGGCATCGCCGAACTCGACCTCGCGCTGATGCCGACGGACTCCCCGCAGCGCGCCGTCGAGTACGCCGTCCTCGGAACGGCCGTCTACGAACCCGTGATCGCCGCGATGCGCAGGCTCGCCCACCAGGACATCTCGGCCCGCCGCGGTGAGAATCTCGCGGCCCGCCGCGGTGATGTCGCGGGCCCCACCACCGAACACGCACGTAAGGACAACAGATGACCGAGGTCAAGACCCTCACCTCCACCCGGCCGTTCACCGAGTTGACCGCCCTCACCGATCTCGGCGAGGGCGCGTACGGGGCGCACATCGACCCGATCTGGACGATCGGGCCCAAGGTGCACGGCGGTTGCATGATGGCGGTCTGCGCTGCGGCCGCCCGTGGCGCCGCGGACGGCGCGACCGCGATGCAGCCGGTCGCGGTCAGCGCGAACTACCTCGCCGCACCGGACCCCGGCGACGTCCGGCTGGTGACCACCGTCCGCAAGCGTGGCCGTCAGGTCTGCCTGGTGGACGTGGACCTGCTGCAGGGGGACCGGGTCGCGGTCTCGGCGGCCGTGACCCTCGGCGTGCCCGACACCGCCGAGCCCCGGCATCGGGAGCCGCTCGCCCTCGACGCGTTGCCCGCCGAGCCGACCGCGGACTCGGCGGTCATCACCGACGGCCACCCGATGGCCGAGATCGTGCACGTGGCCAAGGGATGCGACCTGCGGGTCGACCCGACCGCCGCGCGGTTCCTGACCGGCGAGCTGGGTGACCCGGTGAACCGGATGTGGGCGCGCCCGCTGGCCGAGGACGAGGCCGATGCGGACACCGCCGCACTGTTCGCGATCATGCTCGGTGACATCAGTGCCCCGGTGACGATGAACCGCGGCATGTTCGGCTGGGCCCCGACCGTCCAGCTGACCACCTACCTGCGCCGCCGCCCGGCCCCGGGCTGGCTGCGCGTGATGGCCAGCGCGCAGGTGATCGGGGACACCTGGTTCGAGGAGGACCACCTGGTGCTCGACTCCAGCGGGCAGGTGGTCGTGCAGAGCCGCCAGCTCGCGATGATCCCCAAGCTCTGACGGCCGGGCAGGGCTGACGGGTTTCGCCCGAGCCGTGCATGGCAGGCTTTCGGTCATGACGAGAATCGCAGTGATGGGTGGCGGCAGGATCGGCGAGGCCCTGATCGCGGGCCTGGTGAAGGCGGGCCACGCACCCAAGGACCTGGTCGTCGCCGAGCAGTACCCGCCCCGCGCGCAGGAACTGGCCGGGCAGTACGGCATCCGGACCACCACCGTGGCGGACGCCGCCGACGGTGCCCACGTCGTGGTGATCGCGGTCAAGCCCGCCGACGTCGACGCCGTGATGACCGAGCTCGGCTCCATCGACCTCGACGGCGACGTCGAGCAGCTGGTCGTCACGCTGGCCGCGGGGATCCCGACCGCCCGCTACGAGAGCAAGCTGCCTGCCGGGTTCCCCGTCGTGCGGGTCATGCCGAACACGCCGATGCTCGTCGGCGAGGGCGTCAGCGCCATCGCCGCGGGTCGCTACGCCACCTCGGAACACCTCGAGCAGGTTCGCGAGCTCCTCGGTGCGGTCGGCAAGGTCGTCACCGTCTCCGAGTCGCAGCTCGACGCCGTCACCGCGGTGTCCGGTTCCGGTCCCGCGTACCTCTTCCTCGTGGCCGAGGCGATGATCGAGGGGGGAGTCGGACTCGGGCTCACCCGGGCCGTCGCCACCGAACTCGTCGTCCAGACGATGGTCGGATCGGCGGCCATGCTCGACGGGTCGGGCAGTACCGCGAACGAGCTGCGCGCCGACGTCACGTCGCCCGGTGGGACGACTGCGGCCGGCGTCCGAGAGCTGGAGCGGGGTGGCCTGCGGACCGCATTCAACGACGCGCTGGCCGCTGCGAAGCGACGTTCCGCGGAACTCGGTGCTGGTCCGGAATGAAATCCGATACCTCACACCCGTCGCAGTAACCCCACCTGTCCCGTTAAGCTCGGGGCAGCACGTGCGTGTCTGTTCCGCCGGAGGGGAAGCCGGCGGCGCGACACGTGCCGGAGGTATGCAAATGGTGTCCACAGACAAGTCGAAGGGATCGGGTGCGGAGAATCAACCCGTCCTGGGCGGCACACAATTCCTCACCGTTGCCGAGGTGGCGGCGTTGATGCGCGTGTCGAAAATGACGGTGTACCGACTGGTGCACAGCGGGGAACTACCCGCCGTACGGGTCGGAAGGTCGTTCCGGGTGCACGCGAAGGCCGTGCACGACTACCTGGAAACGTCCTACTTCGACGCCGGCTGACAGTCCGGTTTCGATCCGCCCGCGGCGCCCCGGTACGATGACTACTCGTCGTGCCAGCCAGCCGGGTGTCGTCAGGCGCTGGGCTTACGGCTACGAGGCCACAGCGCCAGGTTGGTTTGCGCCAACCGAACGCACGTACGTCACCGGCGTGCGCAGGAACGCTAGAGAAGAACGTGAGGAACTCCCGCCATGGGTTCAGTGATCAAGAAGCGACGCAAGCGCATGTCGAAGAAGAAGCACCGCAAGCTGCTTCGTAGGACTCGCGTGCAGCGTCGGAAACTCGGCAAGTAGACCGCTCGAGTTTCGAGCGGGGCTCGCCACTGTTGTGGGTCGAACTCGATGCCCGCCACCGTTTCTTCGGTGGCGGGCATCGCGTGCATTCGGGGTTGCCCCGGGACGAATCGGGCATTTCGTGAGTCGGTCGTCCGACCATTTCGAACTAGTTTTGGAGTCTGTCAAAACACCTGGCAGACGGGCGGTTTCGAGCTCGTTAAGTTTTTGAACGGCGCCGCCCGAACCCGCTACGCTCGACGGTGACCGATCGGTGACGGCTTCGAAACACGGGCAGGGGTGGTCGTGGCAGGTGATCGCGGGGTGCAGCCCCCATCGGTGGTGCTGGTCACCGGAGCCAGCCGGTTCCTCGGCGGATACCTCGTGGCGAGGCTGGCGCAGGACCCCGCCGTCGACCGCGTCATCGCCGTCGACTCGAAATCTCCGACGAAGGACATGTTGCGCCGGATGGGCCGGGCCGAGTTCGTCCGCGCCGACATCCGCAACCCGCTGATCGGCAAGGTGCTGCGCGGTGCGCGAGTGGACACGGTCGTGCTCGCCTCCACGATGGTCAAGCCGCCCAAGTCGGGTAGTCGTACCGCGATGAAGGACATGAACATCCTCGGCGCCATGCAGCTGTTCGCCGCCTGCCAGAAGTCGCCGGACGTCCGCAAGGTGGTGGTCCGGTCGTCGGCCGCCGTCTACGGCAGCAGCGCGAAGGACCCGGCGAAGTTCAGCGAGGAGATGAGCGCCCGGAAGCCCCCGAGCGGGGGATACGCGCGCGACAGCATCGAGGTCGAGGGCTACGCCCGCGGGCTGGGACGCAGGCGGCCGGAGATCGCGGTCTCACTGCTGCGGATGGCGCCACTGATCGGGCCGAACCTGCACGGGTCGGTGGCCCGGTACCTGCAGTCGCCGGTGGTGCCGACGGTCCTGGGCCGGGACCCCCGGATGCAGCTGCTACACGAGGAGGACGCGCTCGCCGCCCTCGAACGGGCCACCCTCGCCGGACCGGCGGGCACCTTCAACATCGCCGGTGACGGGGTGGTGATGCTCACCCAGGCGATCCGCAGGGCCGGCGGCGTCGAGGTCCCGATGCCGTTCCCGCTGCTCGGTTCCATCGGCCGGATGCTCCCTGGCGCCGGGCTCCGCGGCTTCACCAGGGAACAGCTCGACTACTTCCACTTCGGGTGCGGACTCGACACCACCCGGATGCGCACCGAACTCGGCTTCGAACCGCGGTGGACGACACTGCAGGCACTCGACGACATGATCGGTGGCGCGGCGAACCGGCCACTGGTGAGCAAGGAGTGGCTGAGGTCGGTGGAGACAGGAATCCAGCACATGGTCGGCGTCGGTGAAGGAGCACGATGAACGAGGTCGCCAAGGTCATTCCACTACGTGGTGACGCCGCCCGCGCCGCCCGCGCCGCCCGTGGCTCCACCCGGACGTCGCGGCTCGAACCGTCCGACCCGACCGAGCTGTTCCCGTCGCACGCCGCGGAACCGACCCCTTCCGCGTCCGGGTCGCTGACCGGGTCGTTGCGGGATGCTGCCCGCGATCTGGTGGCGGATCAGGTCGTGGCGACGGCCGAGTTCATCCGGCGCAGGCTGACGGGCGACTACCAGGTCGACGACTTCGGGTACGACCCGCACTTCGCGGAGAACATCTGGCTGCCGCTGCTGCGTCCGCTGTTCGACTCGTGGTTCCGGGTCGAGGTGCGGGGCATCGAGAACGTGCCCGACGAGGGCGGCGTGCTGGTGGTCGCGAACCACGCCGGTGTCGTGCCGATCGACGGACTGATGACCTCGGTCGCCATGTTCGACCACCACCCGGCGCATCGTCCGCTGCGGATGCTCGCCGCGGACCTGGCTTTCGAGATGCCGGTCATCGGCACCGTCGCCCGCAAGGCGGGGCACACCCTCGCCTGCAACCCCGATGCCGAGCGGCTGCTGCGCGGCGGCGAGGTCGCCGCGGTGTTCCCGGAGGGGTTCAAGGGCATCGGCAAGCCGTTCAGCGAGCGGTACAAGCTGCAGCGGTTCGGTCGCGGCGGCTTCGTGTCGGCCGCACTGCGCGCCGGCGTCCCGATCGTGCCGTGCTCGATCGTCGGCTCGGAGGAGATCTACCCGAAGATCGGCGAACTCAAGTCGCTCGCGCGCCTGCTCGGCATGCCGTACTTCCCGGTGACGCCGTTCTTCCCGCACCTGGGACCGCTCGGGATGATCCCGCTGCCGTCGAAGTGGTACATCGAGTTCGGGGAACCGATCCGCACCGACACCTACGACCACGCGGACGCCGAGGATCCGATGGTGATGTTCGAACTCACCGACCACGTCCGCGAGACGATCCAGCAAACCCTCTACCGGCTGCTCGCGCAGCGCCGGAACGTCTTCCTGGGTTAGCGCAGCGGTTCCGTCCGCGGGCTAGCGCAGCGGAGCCGCCCGTGTTCGGGCACCTCAGTGCCTGCGGCGGCTGACGACCGCGGCGAGCGCGCCGCCGGCCGCACCGAGGACGAGGGCGGTCGGGACACCGATCTTCGCGGCCTTGCGCCCCGTGCGGTAGTCGCGGATCTCCCAGCCCCGGTTGCGTGCGACCTCCTTCAGGTCGGCGTCCGGGTTGATCGCGACGGCCGTGCCGACCAGTGACAGCATCGGGACGTCGTTGTGGCTGTCCGAGTAGGCGGTGCACCGCTTGAGGTTCAGGCCCTCGCGCACGGCGAGGGTGCGCACCGCGTGCGCCTTGCCCGCGCCGTGCAGGATGTCGCCGACGAGCCGGCCGGTGAACTTGCCATCCTCGGACTCGACGACGGTGCCGAGCGCACCGGTCAGGCCGAGGCGCTTGGCGATCACCTGTGCGAGTTCGACGGGCGTGGCAGTGACGAGCCAGACCTGCTGGCCGGCGTCGAGGTGCATCTGTGCGAGCGCGCGGGTGCCCGGCCAGATCTTGTCGGCGATGAGCTGGTCGTAGATCTCCTCGCCGAGCCGGGTGAACTCCGCGGTCTCGCGGCCGGCGATGAACGCGAGTGCCTTCTCCTTGCCGGACGCGACGTCGTCGCTGTTCTCCTTGCCCGTGACCCGGAACTTGAGCTGCTGCCAGGCGAATCCGGCCATGTCGCCGAGGGAGATGTACTTGCGGGCCGCGAGACCGCGAGCGAAGTGGATGATCGATGCGCCCTGGACCATCGTGTTGTCGACGTCGAAGAACGCGGCGGCGGTCAGGTCGCGGGGGATCGCCGACTCGTCGGTGGGGCCGGTCACACCGAGGTCGACGGCGGTGTCGGCCTCGTGCAGGGCGAGGGCGGCGTCGGCGCTGGCCTCGCCGGCGAGGTTCGCGCGCAGCTGCGCGTCGGTCGGTCCCAGCGGGTTACGCCCACGGCGCCGCACGCGCGACCAGCCGGCACCCATTCCCGCACCGGTCGGCCCTGTCAGCCCAGGCACTCGCACCTCCTGTGGTTGGCAATCCTGGGTAACCCTATCCCCCGATTCGAGGGTGCACCGGGCGGACGGGCCGGGCAACGGCGGCGCTGTGATGTCCGTCTCCGCCGGTGCCGCCGAAGCGGCGCGGCGCGGGTGGCAGGGTGGAAGCCATGACGGCCACGACGCACACCATCACCCTCCTGACCCGGGCCGGCTGCGGCTCCTGCGTCGCGGCCCACGAGCGGCTGGTGCCGTTGTGTGAGGAATTCGGCATTCCGCTCGAAACCGTCGACGTCGACGAGGCGGCGGCCCGTGATCCGGAACTGCGGGCCGAGTACGGCGACCGTCTTCCCGTGGTGCTGCTCGATGGTCGTGAGCACAGCTACTGGGAGGTCGACGAGGTTCGGCTGCGCTCGGATTTGACAATCTGAGGGCGAACGGCTCGCCCCGACTTTCGGTCGCTGTGCAGGTCGCGGCGGGTTGAGCAACTTTGTGCATGGCTTCACAAGCAGTTACCGTGGGTGGGAACATCCCCCCGGATCAAACTGAGTTCCGGTCGTGTGCATGGCCGGACGAGGAGCCAAACGAAGTGAGCGAACAGCACCAGTCGCATGGGTTCTCCGCCCGTGGCGTCGCCGGGGCTGATGCGACCACTCGTGCCGAGGCGGCCTCGTCGGGCGCTCGGGCGCAGGGCACCGTGAAGGACCTGCCACAGGCCACGGTCACCCGGCTCGCCACGTACCTGCGGGTGCTCGGTGTGATGGCCGACGACGGCATTCTCATCGTGTCGAGCGAGGAACTCGCGACCGCGTCCGGGGTCGGCTCGGCGATGCTCCGCAAGGACCTGTCCTTCCTCGGCCCGAACGGCGTCCGCGGTGTCGGCTACGACGTCACCCGGCTGCGGGCCCGGATCGAGGCGGCGCTCGGGCTGGACCAGGGGCACCGCGTGGTGCTGGTCGGGGTGGGGAACCTCGGGCAGGCACTCGCCCGCTACGGCGGATTCGGTCGCCGCGGTTTCACGATGGTCGGCCTGTTCGACCGCAGCCCGGACCGGATCGGCGTCGACATCGACGGTTTGACCGTGCGCGACGTCGCGGAGCTCGAGGTGGCGTGCCGCGAACTCGACGCGACGATCGGCGTCGTCGCCACCCCTGACGAGGTTGCGCAGCAGGTCTGTGACGGCCTCGTCGCCGCCGGTGTCCGGTGCATCATGAGTTTTGCGTCCGCCCCGCTGGAGGCACCGGCGCACGTGGAGATCCGGCGGGTGGACATCGCGGTGGAGATGCAGGTGCTTTCCTTCCGCAGCGCCCGCAGGAGCGAGGCCGACGCCGCGAAGGCGGCGGTGGGTCTCGCCGGCCGGGCGCCGCGGCCTGCCGCACATTCGACTTCGAAAGACCTGGGTTCGACAAAGAATGGATCGGTGATCGCACCGTGAGTGTTCTCCTGGTCGGGATTTCGCATCGAAGCGCTCCCGTCTCCGTCCTCGAACGGGTGGCCGTCGCGGACGCCGATCGGCCGAAGCTGATCGACAAGTTGCTGGCCTCCCCGCACGTGTCGGAGTCGATGATCGTCTCGACGTGCAACCGGGTGGAGATCTACGCCGTCGTCGACGCCTTCCACGGCGCGCTCGCCGACGTCGGCGAAATGCTCGCCGCGCATTCCGGCCTGGACCTGAACGACCTCACCAAGCACGCCTACGTCCGCTACAGCGAGGCCGCGGCAGAGCACCTGTTCGCGGTGGCGAGCGGTCTCGACTCGATGGTCATCGGGGAGCAGCAGATCCTCGGCCAGATCCGCACCGCGTACGCGGTGTCCGACACGCAGAAGGCCGCCGGGCGGGTGCTGCACGAGCTCGCGCAGCAGGCGCTGCGGGTCGGCAAGCGGGTGCACTCGGAGACCGGCATCGACCGCGCAGGCGCCTCGGTGGTGTCGGTGGCGCTGGACCGGGCGGCGACGGTCCTGGCCGGTCGCGACTCGGACGAGTACGGGCTGACCGGAAAGACGGCGATGGTCGTCGGTGCCGGGTCGATGGGTGGTCTGTCGGTCGCGCACCTGACCCGGAACGGCATCGGCCGGGTGATCGTCGCCAACCGCACCCGCGAGCGGGCCGAACATCTCGCGGACACCGTGCGTGCGGCCGGTGTCGACGCCTCGGTCGTGGACCTGTCCGATCTGGCGTCCGCGCTCACCCAGGCGGACGTGCTGGTGGCGTGTACCGGCGCGGTCGGCGCTGTGGTCACCCTCGCCGACGCGCACATCGCGCTCGCGTCGAGGAATGCCGCCGAGCGTCCGCTGGTGATCTGCGATCTGGGTCTGCCGCGGGACGTGGAGCCTGCCGTCGCCGGGTTGCCCGGGGTCACGCTCCTCGACATCGCGACCATGAAGGCCGACCCGGGTGCGGGCGCCGCGGCCGCCGACGCGGACGCGGCGCGCGAGATCGTCGCCGGCGAGCTCGCCACCTACCTGGCCGGTCAGCGGCTCGCGGAGGTCACGCCCACGGTGACGGCACTGCGTCAGCGCGCCGCCGAGGTGGTGGAGAGCGAACTGATGCGGCTCGAGTCGCGGCTGCCCGGTCTCGACGACCCGCAGCGCGACGAGGTCGCCCGCACCGTGCGCCGCGTGGTCGACAAGCTGCTGCACGCCCCGACCGTGCGGATCAAGCAGCTCGCGACGACGCCCGGCGGTGACGCCTACGCGGCCGCCCTGCGTGAACTGTTCGAGTTGGCGCCCGGACGCGCCGAGGCGGTCGCCGCCCCGATGGAGATCCGGGCGGTCGAGCTCGCCGACAACTTCACCGCCGGACGCGGTGACGAGGATGCGGTGAACTGGTGGAAGGGCATGCAGGAATGAACGTGACCACCCCCCTCCCCGGAGACCGGACGCCCGGCACCGACGCGCCCCGCAAGACCCTGCGCATCGGCACCCGCGGCAGTCTGCTCGCCACCACCCAGGCCGGGACCGTCCGCGACGCCCTGATCGCGGCCGGGCATCCCGCCGAGCTGGTGATCATCACGACCAAGGGCGACGTGACCGCAGGCCCGGTGCAGCGAATCGGGGTCGGGGTCTTCGTCGCGGAACTGCGTGAGGCCCTGCTCGCGGGCGAGGTCGACGTCGCCGTGCACTCGTACAAGGACCTGCCGACCGTGCAGCCCGCCGATCTGGTGATCGCCGCCGTGCCGCCCCGCGAGGACCCGCGCGACGCGCTGGTCGCCCGCGACGGTCTCGTCCTCGGCGAGTTGCCGCCGGGGTCGAAGGTCGGGACGTCCGCGCCGCGGCGCCGGGCGCAGTTGCGTGCACTGGGCCTCGGTCTGGACATTCAGCCGCTGCGCGGCAACATCGACACCCGCCTCGGCAAGGTCGAGTCCGGCGAGCTGGACGCGATCGTCATCGCCAGGGCCGGGCTGTCCCGGATCGGGCGGTTGGACGCGATCACCGAGTCGATCGAGCCGGTGCAGATGCTGCCCGCGCCGTCGCAGGGCGCGCTCGCCGTCGAGTGCCGGGCCGACAACCCCGACCTCGCTGCGGTGCTCGCCGAACTGGACGATGCCGCGACCCGCGCGGCCGTGGTGGCCGAGCGGGCCCTGCTTGCGGAGCTCGAGGCGGGCTGTACCGCGCCGGTTGGCGCGATCGCCGAGGTCGTCGAGTCGCTGGACGACGACGGCCGGGTGATCGAGGAACTGTCGGTGCGCGGATGCGCGGCCGCGGTGGACGGATCGGACTCGCTCCGCGCCTCCGCCGTCGGATCGCCGGACCGCGCCGAGGAGTTGGGGCGCGCGGTCGCCCGTGAACTCCTCGACCTCGGTGCGCGCGAGCTGATGGTCGCCGCCGAAGCCGAGGACGGTGCCGCCGATGACTGATCCGACCTCCCGGCGGGCGAAACGGTGCGCGCGACCACCGCGCACCGATCCGCTCGCCACACCCCCCAACGCTTCACCCCCGAACACCGGCATCTTGAACGCACTGGAGAACAACCGATGAGCCGAGTCCGAAAGAACACCCCCGGACGGATCCTGTTCGTGGGATCGGGCCCTGGAGATCCCGCCCTGCTCACGGTCCGCGCCCGCGACGTCCTCGCCAACGCGACGCTCGCCTTCACCGACCCCGACGTCGACAAGGGCGTGACCGCGCTGGTCGGCACCGCGCTGCGGGTCAAGGGCGTGGAGGAGGATCCGGAGAACCCGATCTCCGAGGTCCGTCCGGCGCTCGGCGAGCCCGCCGAGGTCGCCAAGACCCTGGTCCACGAGGCGAAGGCCGGGCACGACGTGGTGCGCCTGGTGTCCGGCGACCCGCTGACCACCGATTCGGTGATCGCGGAGGTCAACGCCGTCGCCCGCACCCAGGTCGTGTTCGAGATCCTGCCGGGTCTGCCGTCCGGGTCCGCGGTGCCGAGCTACGCCGGCATGGCGCTCGGGTCCGGGCACACCGAGGCCGACGTGCGCGGCGAGGTGGACTGGGCCGCGCTGGCCGCGGCGCCCGGACCGCTGGTCCTGCACGCGAGCGCCGCCCACCTGGCCGAGACGGCGAGCGCACTGGTCGAGCACGGCCTGGCGCCGCAGACCCCGGCCGCGATCACCGTCCGCGGCACCACCCGCCAGCAGCGCACCGTCGAGGCCACCCTCGCGACGCTGAACGAGGCGGGTTCGGAGCTGGTCGGGTCGCTGATCGTCACCGTCGGCAAGGTCGTCACTCACCGCAACAAGATGTCGTGGTGGGAGTCGCGGGCGCTGTACGGCTGGACCGTGCTGGTGCCGCGCACGAAGGACCAGGCCGGGGAGATGAGCGATCGGCTGGTCACGCACGGCGCGATCCCGATCGAGGTCCCGACGATAGCGGTCGAGCCGCCGCGCAGCCCCGCGCAGATGGAGCGCGCCGTCAAGGGTCTGGTCGACGGCCGCTACCAGTGGGTGGTGTTCACCTCCACCAACGCGGTCCGCGCGGTGTGGGAGAAGTTCGAGGAGTTCGGGCTGGACGCCCGCGCGTTCTCGGGCGTGAAGATCGCGTGTGTCGGGCAGGCCACCGCCGACAAGGTGCGCAGCTTCGGCATCAACCCGGAGCTGGTGCCGTCGGGTGAGCAGTCCTCGGAGGGCCTGCTGGCCGAGTTCGCCCCGTACGACGACGTTTTCGACCCGGTCAACCGGGTGCTGCTGCCGCGCGCGGACATCGCGACGGAGACCCTCGCGGAGGGGCTGCGTCAGCGCGGCTGGGAGATCGACGACGTGACCGCCTACCGGACCGTGCGGGCGGCGCCGCCGCCGGCCGAGACCCGCGAGATGATCAAGACGGGCGGTTTCGACGCGGTGTGCTTCACCTCCTCGTCGACGGTCCGGAATCTGGTCGGTATCGCCGGAAAGCCGCACGCGCGCACCATCGTTGCGTGCATCGGCCCGAAGACGGCGGAGACCGCCATCGAGTTCGGTCTGCGGGTGGACGTGCAGCCGGAGACGGCGCAGGTCGGTCCGCTGGTCGAGGCGCTCGCCGAGCACGCCGCGCGACTGCGTGCCGAGGGCGCGCTGCCTCCTCCGCGCAAGAAGTCGCGTAGGCGCTGACGCACCTGTGAGTCCTTGTGGCCCCCTGGCGGGCCGCAAGGACTCACAGGCCCGACAAAGGAGGGCTCCTCTTTGTTCCCGGCCGAACGACCACGCCGTCTGCGCAGCACCAAGGCGCTGCGCCGGCTTGTCGCCGAAACCTCGCTGGAGCCACGGCATCTGGTACTGCCGATGTTCGTGGCGGACGGCGTCGACGCGCCGCGTGAGATCACGTCGATGCCGGGCGTGTACCAACACACGCTCGACTCGCTGCGCGTCGCCGCCACCGAGGCGGTGAACGCCGGGGTGGGCGGGCTGATGCTGTTCGGCGTTCCGCGGCCGGAGGACAAGGACGCGAGTGGCTCGGGAGCCACCGACCCGGACGGCATCCTCAACCGGGGACTGCGGGCGCTTCGCGACGAACTCGGCGACTCGACCGTGCTGATGGCGGACACCTGCCTCGACGAGTTCACCTCGCACGGACACTGCGGTGTGGTGGCCGCCGACGGCACCGTCGACAACGACGCGACCCTCACTCGGTACGTGGACATGGCTGTGGCGCAAGCGGAATCGGGCGCGCATCTGCTCGGTCCGAGCGGGATGATGGACGGTCAGGTCGCGGCGATCCGGGAGGGTCTCGACGACGCCGGGCACATCGACACCGGGATTCTGGCGTACGCGACGAAGTACGCGTCCGCGTTCTACGGCCCCTTCCGGGAGGCCGTCGGATCCTCCCTCGAGGGTGATCGGCGCACCTACCAGCAGGACCCGGCGAACCGCCGCGAGTCGCTGCGCGAGGTGGACCTCGACCTCGAGGAGGGCGCCGACATCGTCATGGTCAAGCCCGCGATGAGTTACCTCGACGTGCTCCGCGAGGTCGCCGACATGTCCACGGTTCCCGTTGCCGCCTACCAGATCTCGGGCGAGTACTCGATGATCACCGCGGCCGCGCAGAACGGCTGGATCGACCGTGACGCCGCGATCCTGGAGTCGCTGCTGAGCATCCGCCGGGCCGGCGCCGACATCGTGCTCACGTACTGGGCCACCGAAGTGGCGGGCCGGCTGTGACTGCGCAGCCTCCGGGCTCGTGGCCATCGCAGGGACCCCCACCGCAGGGATCTGAGCCGCAGGGATCTGAGCCGCAGGGGGCACAGCCCGGGACGCCGTGGCAGCCCGACGGGTCCGGTCGGCCGCAGTACGGCCCGCCGCAGGGTCAGCCACAGTACGGGCCGCCGCAGGGTGCGCCACAGTACGGCCCGCCCCCGGTCCCGCCGCGCCCAGAACCGCCGGTGGACGTCGTCACGGCCTTCCAGTTGCTGTACGCGGTCGCCGCGCTCGGGCTGGTCAACATGATCGCCTCGCTGCTCTCCGTCTACGCCGACCGCGACACCTACGTCGACCAACTGCTGCGCGACGTCGCGGCGCAGGACGCGACCGTGCAGATCGGCAGGGACACCGCGCAGACCCTGCTGGTGGTCGGGCTCGGCCTGACCGCTCTGATCGGACTCGGGGCGACGGCGCTGTATCTGCTGTTCGTCCACAAGATGCGGGCGGGCCGCAACTGGGCGCGCATGCTGGTGACGATGATCGGCGTGATGATGGTGTTCGTCGCGATCCCGTCCCTGTTCGGGCTCGGTGCCGGTGGCGGCGGCGCCGTCATCGTGGCGGGTGGTGCAGGCATCCTGCAGGCCGTCCTCGCGGTCGGGGCGATCGTGCTGATGCACCGCGGCGACTCCAACCGGTACTTCCTTCCCGGGGTGCAGCCGCGATGACATCGAACGGGGAGCGGGGGAGCAGGCCGCGTCCGGTCGAGGTCGCCTACTGGCTGTGGCTGGCGTGCGCGGCGCTGCTCGTGCTCTTCGGACTGCTGTCGATGACCGCGTCCGGGGACGCGGTGCGCGAGCAGCTGCTCGCCAATGGCGCGAGCCCCGACGACGTCGGCGCGCTCGTGACGCTGCTGCGCGGCTCCGGTGGCCTGGCCGTCGCGGTCGGACTGGGAATCGGGTTCCTGGCCGGCCCGGTCCGTGCCGGCGATGCGCGCTTCCGCCGTGCCGCGGTCGCGCTGTGCGGGGTGTACGCGGCGATCCAGTTGGTGTCCGTCGCGGCGGGCGTCGGTCAGCTGCCGACGCTGCTGACCGCCATCGGGATGGTCGTCGCCGCCGTGCTGGTGTACCTGCCGTCCGGCCGCGACTGGTTCGTTCGTGGCTGACGCCGTGTTCGCCGAACCGGGCGGACGCTGGCGCGTGGTGGCAATGGGACCGGCGCTCTGCCTGATCGTCCTCGTCGCCGACCTGTTCGTCGGGGCGGGGGTGCACGTGTTCGGGCTGACGCTCTTCGCGCTCGTGCTCGCCGCCCTGGTGGCGGTGCAGATCAAGGCGGCGCGCACGCACGCGAGCGTCGAGGTCACCGACACCATGCTGCGGTGCGGCACCGAGACGCTCGCGCTCGCCGACGTCGCGGAGGTGCTGCCTGCGGCGGATCCCTTCGCGGAGGATCTTCTGCCGTGGGAGACGGCACGCGCGCTCGGCGACCTGTCCGGGGTGCCGCGCCGCCGCACCGGGATCGGGTTGCAGCTGACCGACGGCGACCTGGTGCGGGCATGGGCGCGGGACGGGGACGGGCTGCGGGCGGCGCTGGAGGCCGCGGCGGGGTCGGCGGGTCGGGACGAGGGGAGCGGAACGTGACCGGTCGGGTTCGGGACGCCGCGGCGGTGGTGACGGCGGTGGTGGCATCGGTCGCCGCGGTCTGGTGCTGGACGCGCGGGGTGACGACCTCGGACTTCGCGCCGGTCGTCGACGGTGCCCCGCCGTTCACGGCGACGCACTACTCGGGGCCGTGGATCGGCGCCGCGAGCGCCGCGGTGATCGTGGCCGGCCTCGCTCTCCTCGACGTGTGGCGGCGCCGACACTGACAGGTGGTACCCAAGGGGGGTATCTTAGGGGTATGAACGGATACACGCCCGAGAAGGAGAACCTGCTCAAGCGGCTGCGCCGCATCGAGGGGCAGGTCGCGGGCATCTCGAGGATGGTCGACGACGACCGGTACTGCATCGACATCCTCACCCAGGTGTCCGCGGTGACCAGTGCGTTGCAGTCCGTTTCGCTCAAGCTGCTCGACGAGCACCTCTCGCACTGTGTCGTCGAGGCCGCGCGGAAGGGCGGGCCCGAGGCGGACGCGAAGGTCAAGGAGGCGTCCGACGCCATCGCCCGCCTCGTGAAGTCGTAGAACTGGAGACACCCGTGCAGAGCACCTACACCGTCACCGGAATGACCTGCCGGCACTGCGTCGCCTCGGTCACCGAGGAGCTCTCGGAGATCGACGGGGTCACCGCGGTCGCCGTCGACCTCGACAGCGGGCGGGTCGACGTGACGAGTGACGCCCCGCTCGACCTGGCCGCGGTGACCGCGGCCGTCGAAGAGGCGGGCTACGAGCTGGCATCGTGAGCACCGACGTCTCGGTGGCCGCCGCCGGTGTCGATCTCGACATCGGCGGCATGACTTGTGCATCTTGCGCGAACCGCATCGAACGCAAGCTCGGCAAGCTCGACGGGGTCACCGCGACGGTCAACTTCGCCACCGAACGCGCACACGTCACCCACCCGGACACGGTGACGCTCGGCGACCTCGTCGCGGCCGTCGAAGCGGCCGGCTACACCGCGACGGAAGTGCCGGCCGAACCGGAACCGGTTCCCGCGCACTCCGATTCGCTCGGACCGAGGCTGCTGGTGTCCGCGATCGCCGCGGTGCCGGTGGTCGCGGTGTCGATGGTGCCTGCGCTGCAGTTCGACCACTGGCAGTGGGTGTGCCTCGCGCTGACCACCCTGGTCGTGTTCTGGGGCGGCTACCCGTTCCACCGCGCTGCGCTGGTCAACGCCCGGCACGGCGCGTCGACGATGGACACCCTCGTCTCGCTCGGCACCCTCGCCGCGTACGGATGGTCGGTGTGGGCACTGCTGTTCGGCACCGCCGGACACGTCGGCATGACCCACGAGTTCTCCCTGCGCCTCGGGGCCCACGATCCGTCCAGCCAGCTCTATCTCGAGGTCGCGGCCGCGGTGACGGTGTTCCTGCTCGCGGGCCGGTACGCCGAGGCGAAGGCAAAACGGCGCGCCGGCGCCGCGCTGCGGTCCCTGCTCGAGGTGGGGGCCAAGGACGTCGCGGTGCTCGGCTCGGACGGCACGGAGTCGCGGATCCCGGTGGACCGCTTGACCGTCGGCGACCTGTTCGTGGTCCGCCCGGGGGAGAAGGTCGCCACCGACGGCATCGTGGTCCGCGGCCGCGCCGCCCTCGACACCGCCACGATCACCGGCGAGTCGGTCCCCGTCGACATCGCCGCGGGTGACGCGGTGATCGGCGGCACCGTGAACACCGACGGGCACCTGGTGGTGCGGGCCGAGAAGGTCGGCGCCGACACCCAGCTCGCGCACATCGCCCGGCTGGTCACCGAGGCGCAGAACGGCAAGGCCGCCGTCGCGCGGCTCGCGGACCGGGTCTCCGCGGTGTTCGTGCCGGTGGTGCTGGTGCTCGCCGCGGCCACCCTCGCCGGCTGGCTGGTCACCGGGCACGCCACCACCGAGGCGTTCACCGCCGCCGTCGCCGTGCTCATCGTCGCGTGCCCGTGCGCACTCGGGCTGGCCACGCCGACCGCGCTGCTCGTCGGCACCGGACGCGGCGCGCAGCTCGGCATCCTGATTCGCGGACCCGAGGTCCTCGAGCAGACCAAACGCATCGACACCGTCGTCCTCGACAAGACCGGCACCGTCACCACCGGGACGATGGCCGTCGGCCGGGTCGTCGCCGCGGCCGGGGAGGACCCGGACCGGGTACTGGCGCGGGCCGCCGCGGTCGAGTCCGCCTCGGAACATCCGGTGGCGCGGGCGATCGCCGCCGCCGGGACGGCATCGGCGGTGACCGACTTCGAGAACCGCGCGGGCCGTGGCGTCGTCGGCGTCGTCGACGGCCTGCGGGTCGTGGTCGGCAAGCCGGAACACCCGGTGCCGCCGGAACTGGCCGAGGTGTTCGCCTCCGGTGACACCGTGGTCGCGGTGTCGTGGGGTGGGGCGGTGCGCGGCGCGATCACCGTCGCGGACGCGGTGAAACCCTCCAGCGCCGAGGCGATCACGCGGATGCGGGAGCTCGGGATGACCCCGGTCCTGCTCACCGGCGACGGCGAGGCGGTCGCGCGGCGGGTCGCGGCCGAGGTCGGCATCGAGCGGGTGATCGCAGGCGTGCTGCCGGACGAGAAGGCCGCCGTGATCACCCGACTGCAGGGCGAGGGCCGCGCCGTCGCGATGGTCGGGGACGGCGTCAACGACGCCGCGGCCCTGGCCACCGCCGACGTCGGCCTCGCGATGGGTACCGGCACCGACGCCGCGATCGAGGCCGGCGACCTGACCCTGGTGCGCGGCGACCTGAGGTCGGTGCCGCAGGCGATCCGGCTCGCCCGCGCGACCCTCGGCACCATCGAGGCCAACCTGTTCTGGGCGTTCGCCTACAACGTTGCGGCGATCCCGCTCGCCGCCCTCGGCCTGCTCAACCCGATGATCGCCGGCGCCGCCATGGCGGCGTCCTCGGTGTTCGTCGTCGGCAACAGCCTGCGCCTGCGTCGCTTCCGCTGAGCCGACGCCGAACCCGATGGCCCTGAGCCGGGGCGGGCTCAGGCGATGATGCCGAGCTGTTGGAGATGCGTGACGTCGTCGCGCAGTCCCCAGTGCTCGACGACCCGGCCCTCGGGCGAGAACCGCATCCAGTGCATCTGGCGGAACCGGAACGCGCGGCCGGTCGGGGCGTTGCCCATGAACTCGCCCAGATGTGTTCCGGAGTACCAGTTCCGTCCGACGACGACGTCGCCGGACGCGACGAAGTCCTCGAAGTCCGTCCGGCTGTCGGGGAAGGCGGTCCGCAGCATCGTCACCAGCGCCCGGAGCGGAGCGGTGCCGTGGCGGTGTGGCTCCGGCGCGGTGTGATTGACCATGGCGGGGTCGAACAGTTCGTCGATCAGGTCGAGGCGGCCCTCGCGGAAGATCTCGTCGTAGATGCGGCGCATGGTGGCGATGTTCCGGTCGGCGATCGTGATGGTGTCGGTGGTGTTCGTCATGGTTTCAGCGTGGTGGCGGGCGCGCACCGCGCCCATCCCCACTAGCTGGGATCCCTGGACCGATTCGGCGCGGTTAGTCTTCGCCCATGACCGAATCCCAGGGTGACAGGCTGCAACGCGCGGTCGTGCGGCTGACGCATCGCGGTCTCGGGCTCGACGCGCTTCGCGAGGAACTCGACGCCCTCGTGCGCGGGTTCGTGCCCTGGGACGTGGCGGCCTGGTCGACCACCGATCCGGCGACGTTGTTGTTCACCAGCTGCGTGCTGAGCGGGCGTGCCGAGGACCACGAGGCCGAGGCCCGGCTCTTCGACAGCGAGTTCCGCGTCCCGGATGTGAACTCCTTCGCGGCGCTCGCCCGGTCGGTTCCGCCGGTCGCCGCGTTGCACGCCGCGACCGGAGGCCGGCTCGACCGGTCGCCGCGCTGGCAGACGATCCTCGAACCGATCGGTGTCACCGACGAGATCCGGGCCGCCTTCCTCGACGGGGCGAGTTGCTGGGGCACCCTGGTCGGCTATCGCATGGGCGGCGCCCCGTTCCGTGCGGACGAGGTGGCGCTGATCGCGCGGATCGGCACGCTGGTCGCGGACGGGTTGCGGCGCGCGATGCTGCACACCGCCGCGGACCGGGCGGTGGACGCGGTGGCGTCGCCGGGCATCGCCATCGTCGAACCGGGCGGCACGCTCGGCGACGTCACACCGCAGGCCGAGCGCTGGCTCGCCGAGATCGCGGACGGGAACGTGGTTCCCAGCGTCTTCCGGTCGGTGGCCGCCGCGGCGAGGTCCGCGGCGGACGGCGCGAGCGACCGGCCGGCGCACGCCCGGCTCCCGCGCCGTGGCGGTGGCTGGATCCTGGCGCACGGCTCGGTGCTCGCGGGTTCGGGTTCGGTCCCGGTGATCCTCGAGGCGGCGACCGAGAATCACCTGTCCGACGTGCTGGTGCGCGCGTACGGGCTGACGCCGCGCGAGCGCGAGATCACCGAACTGGTGCTGCGCGGCGCCTCGACCGACGCGATCGCGAAGGCCCTGTTCATCTCGGCGTACACCGTGCAGGACCACGTGAAGTCGATCCTCGCGAAGGCGGAGATCTCGAGCCGTCGTGATCTGGTGGCCACCCTGTACGGCCGCCACTACGCCCCGCTGACCGCCGCGGGTGCGATCCCGAGTCCGTACGGGTGGTACCTCGGGGCCTGAGCGGGATCCAGGTGCGCGGGATACCTGCTACTTGCCTTCTCACGCCCATACTTGAACAGTGTTCAAGTATGGGCGTGACGAGTGATGACGAGGTGCGGGACACTCGGGTGCTTGTGATCGGTGCCGGATTCGCCGGCCTCGGGATGGCGGCCGCGCTCCAGCGGTCCGGCGAGCGCGACTTCCTGGTGCTCGAGAAGGCCGGCGAGGTCGGCGGCACCTGGCGGGACAACACCTATCCCGGGTGCGCCTGCGACATCCCGTCCGTGCAGTACTCCTACTCTTTCGCCCCCGGCGCGGGGTGGAGTGCGGCGCGGGCGGCCCAGCCGGAGATTCTCGACTACCTCCGGGGCGTCGGTGCCGGGTTCCGCGACCGGATCGTGTTCGGCGCCGAGGTCGCCCAGGGTCGCTGGGACGAGGACGCGGCGCGCTGGTATGTGAGCACCGCCGACGGCCGCAGGTTCGCCGCGCGGTTCCTCGTCGTCGGGACCGGGGCGCTGCACCTGCCGAAGCTTCCGCGCATCCCGGGCATGGAGACGTTCACCGGTCCGGCCTTCCACACCGCCGAGTGGGACCACACGGTCGACCTCGACGGCAAGCGGGTCGCGGTGATCGGCACCGGCGCGTCCGCCGTCCAGGTCGTCCCCGAAATCGCCTCGCGGGCAGGTGAACTGCACCTGTATCAGCGGACCCCGGCCTGGGTGCTCCCGGCCCGGGGAATGCGGCCGCCGCGCCTGCCGCGGCTGGCCCGCACCGTCGAGTACTGGCGTGGGGAGGCGCTGGTGCCCGCCCTCGCCGGACCGCCCGCCGCGTCCGCCCGGCTGCGGCGCCGGGCGCTGCGCCACCTGCACCGGCACGTGGACGATCCCGCACTGCGTCGCGCGCTCACCCCGGACCACCGCATCGGCTGCAAGCGGATTCTCCACTCCGACAGCTACTTTCCCGCGCTCACCCGGCCCGGTGTCGAGGTGGTCACGGAGGCCGTCGAGCGGATCACCCCGGAGGGCGTCGTCACCGCGGACGGTGTCTCCCGACCGGTGGACGTGCTCGTCCACGCGACCGGATTCCGGGTCGCGGGTTCGCTCGCCCGGCTGCCGCTCGCCGGGCGGGACGGGGTCACCCTGCAGCAGTTGTGGCACCGCGGCGGCATCCGCACCCATCTCGGGATCACCGTCGCGGGACTGCCCAACGCGTTCCTGCTGTCCGGACCGAACACCGGGCTCGGCCACAACTCGGTGGTGTTCATGATCGAGTCGCAGGTTCGGTACGTCCTCGACGCGATCGCGACCGTGGACCGCGCCGGAGCCGTGGCACTGGATGTGCGTGAGGACGCGCAGGACGCCTTCCATCGCGACGTGCAGCGCCGGCTGCGGAGGGCGGTGTGGAGCACCGGCGGTTGCACCAGCTGGTACCTCGACGGTCAGGGCGTCAACCATTCGTTGTGGCCGGGATTCTCCTGGCGGTACCGGCTGCGGACCCGACGGGTGCGGCCGGAGGAGTACCAATTGAGCTACCCCCGACCTCGCTGAGCATTGCTGCGGGTCTCGATGGGGAGGTCACACTGGGGAGGGGCGCAACGCCCTCGGAGTACCGGCGGTCGGAGGTGTGTGAACGTGGACGGGTCGATTCTCCGCGGTGCGGTACTGGCGGCCGCCGTCCTGCTCGCCGGGTGTGCGCAGCCCGCCGACACCGGTGGGTCCACCGTCTCGACCGGCTCCGCCGGGGCCGCCGCGTACGCCGAGCCGCCCGCGATGGAGGTCACCACGGTCATCGACGGGCTCGCCACGCCGTGGGATGTCGTGGTGGCCCCGGACGGCGCGATCCTCACCGGCGAACGATCCGGCAGATTCGTCGTGCGGCGGGCCGACGGCAGCACCGGCGAGGTGACCGCGGACCTGTCGGACCTGTACGCCCGCGGCGAGACGGGCCTGATGGGTATCGCCCTCGACCGCGACTTCGCGGCGAACCGCACGCTCTACACCTGCCAGGGACATCAGGGTGCGGGCGGCCGGGACATCCGGGTGGTGTCCTGGACCGTCGACGCCGGGTGGACGACGCTCGCCCGCGGTGCCGACGTGCTCACCGGGTTCCCGCTCGCGGACAGCGGCAGGCACGGCGGCTGCCGCGTGCTCGCGCACCCCGACGGCACCCTCTACGTCGGTACCGGCGACTCCGCGTCCCCGACCGTGCCCCAGGACCGGGCGTCGCTCGGCGGCAAGGTGTTGCACGTCGACGTCGACGGCGCCCCGGCCGCAGGGAACCCGGACCCGTCCAGTCCGGTGTTCACCCTCGGGCACCGGAACGTGCAGGGCCTGGCCCTGCAGCCCGGGACCGGGCGGCTGTACGGCATCGAGCAGGGCACCCGGGTCGACGACGAGGTGAACCTGCTGACCGCAGGCGGCAACTACGGCTACCGGCCGGACCGGCGTCCCGGCGTCTACGACGAGTCGGTGCCGATGACCGACCCGGAGCGGGTGCCGGGAGCGATTCCCGCGGTGTGGAGTTCCGGTGCCCCGACGATCGCGACCCCGGGCGGTGCGTTCCTCCCCGGGACGAACTGGGGTGCGTGGTCGGGGGCGCTGGCGGTCACCAGCCAGCAGGCGCAGAAACTGGTGCTGCTGCGCCTGTCCGACGACGGGCGGTCGGTCACCGACGAGGCGTCGGCGCTCGAGGGCCGGTTCGGCCGGCTGCGCTCGGCCACGCCGGCTCCGGATGGCACGCTGCTCGTCACCACCGACAACGGGTCGGGCGACCGGATCCTGAGGGTAGCTCCCGCGGCGGGCTAGCGGGCGAAGCATCGCCCTGTCGAGGGCGGATTCGGGGCCGTCGGCCCCTCGATCAGGATCTACGCTGCAAGGGTCTGGATGATCTGTTGCGCGGCAGTGTGTTTCGTGGCCACGTCGCCGATGTGGTGGGGCGGGTCAGCTGGGGTAGGCGACTGCCGAGCCGCGGACCATGACGGCGACGCGGTCACCGGCGGCAACCGTGTCGGTTCCGAACCGGCGGACCGTGACTTGTTCACCGAGGAGGGTCTCGGTGTCGGGATCAAGCTGTATCTTGACCATGGTCTCGGAGCCGAGATAGTCGACCGCGAGCACGGTGCCGGTCACGCCACCCGCGCCGGGCCGCAGGTCGATCTGTTCCGGCCGGAGCATGATTCGGGCGTCACCGCGTACACCGCCCGCGGTGACGGCGATCTCGCCGAGCGCGCAGCGGGCCCGCCCGTCCTCGACGTGCGCGGACAGCACGACGGCGTCGCCGATGAACTGTGCGGTGGGGACGTCGACGGGGGTGGCATAGATTTCGCGGGGGGTGCCGATCTGGGCGAGCCGGCCCGCGCTCATCACCGCGACCCGGTCGGCGAAGGACAGGGCCTCGGGCTGGTCGTGGGTGACGAGGATGGTGGTGATTCCCGCCTTCGCGAGGACGTCGGCGACGATCCTGCGGGTGTTCGCCCGCAGGCCGGCGTCCAGTGCGGAAAACGGCTCGTCGAGCAGCATCAGGTCGGGTTCCCGGGCCAGGGCCCGGGCGAGGGCCACCCGCTGCTGCTGTCCGCCCGACAGCTGGTCGGGGCGCCGAGTGGCGTACGACGAGTCGAGCGAGACCATCTCGAGCAGCTCGGCGATCTTCGATGCGGTGCGTGCCCGGCGGGGCAGCCCGAACCCGACGTTCGCGCCGACGGTGGCGTGCGGGAACAGGGCACCGTCCTGGGCGACGTAGCCCACCGACCGTCGGTGCGCGGGCGTCCATCCGCTGCCCGCGACGACCCGGCCGGCCAGCGCGATCGTCCCGGCGTCCGGCTTCTCGAAGCCCGCGATCAGCCGGAGCAGGGTGGTCTTGCCACAACCGGACGGCCCGACGATCGCCGTGGTGGAGCCCGCCTCGACGGCGAACGCCACGTGCCGCAGCACCGTCGCGGCGCCGAACGATTTGTCGAGCCCGTCCACCTCGAGTGCGTATGTCATAGTCCGGCCACCTTTTTCGACTGGGTGAAGAGCACGTAGGTCATGGGCAGCGACAGCACGATCATGATCAGCGCGTACGGTGCCGCCCCGGCGTAGTCGATCTCGCTACTGAGGGCCCAGAACCCCATGGACAGGGTGCGGGTCCCGGTCGGTGCCAGCAGCAGGGTGGCGGTCAGTTCGTTGACGATCCCGAGGAACACCAGTGCTCCGCCCGCCGCGGCAGCCGGGGCGGCCAGCGGCAGCGTCACCCGGAAGAACGCCGAGGACGGTGAGATTCCGAGCGATTGCGCAGCCTCCTCGAGTCCGACGGGTGCCTGCGCGAGTCCGGCCCGCAGGTTCACCAGGGCGCGCGGCAGGAACAGGAGCGCGTAGGCGACGATCACGACGGTCACGGTCTGGTAGAGCGGGTGCAGATAGCGGATGGAGACCGTCACCAACGCCAAGGCGACCACGATGCCGGGCAACGAGCTGGAGATGTAGCTGCCACCTTCGAGGAAACGGCTGAACCGGCCGCGGTGGCGGATCGAGATCCAAGCGATCGGGAACGCGAGCACGCAGGTCACGACCGCGCCGGCGATCCCGAATCCGAGAGTCTGCAGCAATGCGGACGCGACGGTGTCCCACTCCCAGGCCGCGCTCCCGCCGATGGCGACCCACCGCACGACACTGACCACCGGGACACCGACGGACAACGCGACCAGCGCCCCGAGGAACAACAGCGCAACCGGCGAGTATCGCCAGCCGAGCTCGGCGGGTACGAACCTGCGGGCAGCGCCCGGGCCGATCCGGGCATATCGGGCGCTGCCCCGGACGGCCGACTCGAGTATCAGCAGGGACAGGCACAGCAGTACCAGGACGCCGGCGAGCATGGTGGCCGCGGCCCCGTTGAAGGTTGACTGGTACTGCTCGAAGATCGCGGTGGTGAAGGTGTCGAACCGGATGAAGACGAATGCGCCGTACTCGGCGAGCAGGTGCAACGACACCAACAATGCGCCTCCGGAGATGGCCAGGCGCAGCTGCGGGACCACGACGCGGAAGAAGACCTCCCAGGGCCCGGCGCCCAGGGCGCGTGCCGATTCCTCGACCGCCGGGTCCAGTCGGCGCAACGTCGCGGCCGTCGGGATGTAGACGAGGGGAAAGTAGGAAAGGGTTGCGATGAGGACGCCGCCCGGCAGCCCGCCGAGCGACGGGATCGTGGTCACCCAGGAGTAGCTGTTGACGAACGCCGGAATGGCCAGCGGTGCCGCGAGAAGGACCGCCCACACTTTCGCGCCGACCACCCGGGTGCGCTCCACGAGCCAAGCGGACGCGACACCGACGACGACGCAGATCGGCACCGTGACGACGACCAGCGTCACGGTATTGGTGAGAAGCTCCCGCACCCGAGGTCGGAACAACAGCGCCGACGCGGTGTCCCAGCCGGTGTCCAGGCTCGCCGCGACGATGTAGCCGAGCGGGATGAACGAGGCGGCCACCACGGCGAGCGCGGCAACGGACAGCGGGAGCGGAAGGCGCGGCCGACCGGCCGGGCGACGCGTGTTCGCGTCCCCCGGCCGGGCCCGGCCGATCAGTGCGAGATTCAGAGCAGACCCGCTTCGGTCATCAGCTCGGTCACCTGCGGGCTGTTCAGCTTCGCTGGGTCGACCTGCGGGGCCTGTAGATCGGCGAGGGGCACCAGCTTCGGGTTGGCGGGCACGCCGCTGCCCACGGTGTACTCGAACGACGTCCCGTTCTGGAGAACCTCCTGGCCCTTCTGGCCGGTGACGAACTTCAGGAACCGCTGCGCCGCATCCTGTTTGGTGCTCGATCGCAGAACTCCGCCACCGGAGACGCTGACGAATGCTCCCGGATCCTCGTTCTTGAAGTAGTGCAGGGCGACGTTGTTGCTGTTTTCGCCCGTCTTCGCCTGATCGCCGAACCAGTAGTAGTGGTAGATGACACCACCGGGGATCTCCCCGGCGTTGACGGCCTTCATCACCGTGCTGTTGCCCTTGTAGGTGCGGACGTTCTCCTTCATACCGGCCAGCCACTGGCGGGTGGCGTCCTCACCTCTGAGTTCGAGGAGCGCGCTGACGATGGCCTGGAAGTCCGCCCCCGACGGCGACGCGGCCCACCTGTCCTTCCACGCGGGGTCCTGCAGGTCGAGCAGCGACTTCGGTAGCTGGTCGGGGGGGAGCAGGTCCTTGTTGTATGCGAAAACGGTTGAACGGGCGGCGATTCCAGTCCACTTCCCGCTCGACGGCCGGTACTGGCTCGGCACCTGATCGAGGACGTCCGGCGCCACATCGGTGAACAGCCCGGCGTTCTCCACCAGGGTCATGGCCGGGGAGTTCTCGGTGAGGAACACGTCGGCGGGCGACTTGTCGCCCTCGGCGACGATCTGGTTGCCGAGTTCGGTGTCGCTGCCGTTGCGCAGCTCCACCTCGATGCCGGTCTCCGCAGTGAAGGCGTCGGCCCATTCCTTCGTCAGTGACTCGTGCTGGGCGTTGTAGACGGTGATCGTGTTGGCGGAGCCTCCCTCGGAGTCCGAACCGGAATTCGAACACCCCGACACCACCATCATCGCAGCGGCGGCCGCAGCCACCCCCGACATCAGCCCGATCCGTTTCCTCATCGCCCGTCCGTCCTTCTTCCCAGCGGGACTTCTCCCGGCTGTCTCCCCGACGATCTTGCCACTTGAAGGGTTGGCAACCCTCACCGGACGCGAGTCGAATGGGGTCCCGCCGGAGTAGATGCGGAAACGGCGAAAAGACCAGCCGTCCAGTCTGTTCCCGTGGAGCCCTTCGGTGCCGCCCCGCACGACTCTCCGGAGGTCAGAGACGGCATGCCTCATACAATCGACCGATGCCGAGCCAGTCCAACCGTGTCGAGCGCCGCCCCGGGGTACCCCTCGCGTGCCGGCTCGGCGAGTACGGCGATGCGGTCGCACTGGTCACGGAGGACGGTTCGGTGTCGTACCGAGACCTCGCCGACCGAGTCGCCGAGGTGGTCCACCGGCTGGGGGAGACCCGCCGTCTCGTGCTGATCGCCGGTGCCCACGAGATCGATCTGATCGTCGTCTACCTCGCGGCCCTGTCCGCCGGACATCCGGTGCTGCTGGTGCCTGGCGACAGGCCGGACAGCCTGGACTCCCTGATTGCCGAGTACCGCCCGGACGTGGTGGTGCGCGGGTGTGACAGCGCCGGACACGCGGTGCTCGAGGAGGTCCGCGCGGGCTCGGCGCACTCGCTGCACCCCGACCTCGCGCTGTTGCTCACCACCTCCGGGTCGACCGGATCGCCGAAGCTGGTCCGCCTGTCGCACCGCAACATTCAGGCCAACGCCGAATCGATCGCGCAGTACCTCGCCATCGTGAGCAGCGATCGGGCCGCGACGACCCTACCCATGCACTACTGCTACGGACTGTCCGTCATCCACAGCCACCTGCTCCGAGGTGCCGGCGTGATCCTGACGTCGCGTCCGGTCACCGACCCCGGGTTCTGGGAACTGTTCGCACCGCAGGCGGCACTTCCTTCGCGGGCGTGCCGTACACCTTCGACCTGCTCGACCGCATCGGGTTCGACGGTTTCGACCTGCCCGACCTGCGCTATGTCACGCAGGCCGGCGGCCGGCTGGCACCGGACCGGGTCCGGGCGTATGCCGAGTTGAGCCGGCGGCGCGGCTGGGAGCTGTTCGTCATGTACGGGCAGACGGAGGCGACCGCCCGGATGGCGTACCTGCCACCGGGGCTCGCAGCCACCCATCCCGAGGCGATCGGGCAGCCGATTCCGGGTGGATCCTTCCGGCTCGACCCCGTCGCCGACGCACCGGCCGGCGCCGGCGAGTTGGTCTACGAGGGGCCGAACGTGATGCTCGGCTACGCGCGTTCCGCCGACGACCTGCAACTCGGCGACACGCTCGGGGGCGAACTCCGCACCGGCGACCTCGCCCGGCAGCGCGGCGCAGGGTTGTACGAAGTGGTCGGCCGGCGCAGCCGGTTTGCCAAGATCTTCGGCCTGCGGATCGATCTCGAGCGCGTCGAGTCCTCCCTCGCGGAGAGCGGGCTGCGGACCTGCTGCGTTGGCGGTGCGGACGAACTGGTCGTGGTTGCCGAAAACGCCGACGCGGCCCTGGCCCGAGCGGCGGCCGCGAAAGCCGCCGGTCTTCCGGTCGGCGCGATCCGGGTGTGCGGCGTCGACGCGCTACCGCGCACCGCCACCGGCAAACCCGATTTTCAGGCCGCGGACGCCCTGGCCCGCGGCGACGAGACGCGGCAGGATACGCAGCCGATCACCGACACCGCGGCTCTGCGCGCACTGTACGCAGACATCCTGCACTGCCCGAACGTCACCGACGACAGCTCCTTCGTGAGCCTGGGTGGGGACTCGCTCTCCTACGTGCGGATGTCCCTGCGCCTCGAGCAGATGCTCGGCCATCTCCCCGAGGACTGGCACACAACCCGCATCGGGGATTTCACGCCGCGCCGCCGACGTCGGTGGCCGGCCGTGGAAATCAATGTGCTCCTCCGCGCGATCGCGATCGTCCTGATCGTGGGCTCGCACATCCACGTGTTCGCGATCCTCGGTGGGGCGCACGTGCTCCTCGGTGTCGCCGGCTACAACTTCGCCCGGTTCCACCTCAGCGGAGACGACCGCGCCGAACGGATGCGCCGCACTCTTCGGAGCGTGGCGCAGATCGCCATTCCGGCCATGGTGTTCATCGGTGGGGTCATCGCCTGGACCGGCGAGTACCGCGTCACCAGTGCGTTCCTGCTCAACGGGATCCTGGGTCCGCCTGGATGGACCATCGAGTGGCGGTACTGGTTCGTCGAGGCGATCGTCTACATCGTGCTGGTCGCTGCCGCCGTGCTGTACATCCCGCTCGTGGACCGCGCCGAACGCGCGTACCCCTTCCTTTTCGCGATGGGACTGGTCGCGGTCGGCCTGCTCACCCGATACGCAGTCGTCCCGGTCGACGATGGCACCAACCGCATCCTCACCGCGTCTGTGGTCTTCTGGCTGTTCGCCCTCGGCTGGGCCGCCGCCAAGGCCGGAACGGCCTGGCAGCGGATCTGTGTCACGGCGGCGATCGTGGCGACCGTGCCGGGCTTCTTCTTCGGCGACACCCAACGGGAAGTCATCGTCATCGCCGGACTGTGCCTGCTCGTGTGGGTCCGGTCCGTGCGCTGCCCCACTGCACTGATCCGGGTGGCGGGGATATTGGCGAGTGCATCGCTCTACATCTACATAACTCACTTCGAGGTATACCTGCCGCTCCGTGACCGGCATCCATGGCCGGCCTTCGCGCTGTCGATACTGGTCGGAATCCTCTACTGGCAAGCGGTGACCGTCGCGCACCGACTGATCGCCGCCACGGTGTCACGAGCGCGGATGTGCGCCCGGCGTCCATTCGAGCGTGCGAATGGGCGTCGATCAGGGAGGTCGCCGTGGTCGTACCCGACCCCGAGGGTCGAACCCCCATCTCGTGACACGTCATCGTCGGCGAGACCGGAAGGTGTGGAAGTTCCTCGCCTGCAAAGCCTTTGAATTCGTGTGTGACGGGTCCTGCTGTGTATGCGTGGGGCAAGCTAATCACTGAGCGGCGGCAGGGCGGGATGCAGCGACACCTCCTGCGCCTTGACCGCGAAAAACACCCGCCGACCGGGGACGAGGTCGAGGTCGGCGACTGCGGCCGGCGTCACGTCCGCGGCCAGGCCGGTGCCGCCGTCCGGACTCTCCTCGGCGCGGACCCGGATCGCGGTGCCGTGCAACTCCAGCTCGGCGATCGTGACGGCGAAGGCGTTGCGGGGGCTGGCGTGCGGGGGATCGGTGTGCACCGCCACCGCGCTCGGCCTGAACAGTGCGACCGCGGACGATCCGACCGCCGGGCCGTCCGCGCCTGCGGTCCCGGACACCCTCACGCCCCACGGCGACTCCAGCGTGCCGGGCCCGATCAGCGTGCCGGGAACGAGGTTCACGCCCGCGATCCGCGCGGCGAAGGCACTGCGGGGTGCGGCGAGGACGTCACGGACCGTGCCGGATTCGACGACGCGGCCCGACTCCACGACGATCACCCGGTCCGCGAGCGCGAGCGCGTCGAGCAGATCGTGGGTGACGATCACCGCGGTCCGTCGCTGCTCTCGCAGGATGCGGCGCAGCAGCCGCCGCAGCGCCGGTGCAACCGCCACATCGAGCGCGGCCATCGGCTCGTCGAGCAGCAGCAGTCGCGGCTCGGCGGCCAGCGCCCGGGCGATCGCGATCCGCTGCGCCTGGCCACCGGAGAGCTGCGAGGGCCGGCGATCGGCGAGGTCCTGCGCGTCCACCTCGCGCAGCCAGCGGTCGGCGGCGTCGCGGGACGCGCGGCGGGACAGCCCGCGACTGCGGGGTGCGAACGCCACGTTCGCCGCGGCGGTCATGTGCGGGAACAGCAGCGCCTGCTGGGACAGCAGCGCCGCTCCGCGGTCGTGCGGCGGGACGAACACCCCGGTCGCCGCGTCGGTGAGGGTGCGGCCGTCCAGGGTGACGTGGCCGTGGTCGGGTCGCAGCAGCCCGGAGATCAGCGACAGCAGCGTCGACTTGCCCGCTCCGTTGGGTCCCAGGACGGCCAGCACCTCACCGTCGGCGAGAGTGACCTCGAAGGCGGCGCCGCGGCGGTCGAGGCGGGCATCGACCCGCAGCACGCTCACAGGGCGCCCGCCGGGCGGCTGCGGTGCGTGAGCAGCACGATCACCGCCGCCACCACGATCAGGAGCAGGGACAGCGCGACCGCGGCCTCGGGGTCGGTCTCGCGCTGCAGATAGATCTCGAGCGGCAGGGTGCGGGTCACTCCCTGCAACGACCCGGCGAAGGTGATGGTCGCGCCGAACTCGCCGAGCGCGCGGGCGAACGCGAGGACGGCGCCGGACGCCAGTCCGGGCAGCACCAGCGGCAGCGTCACTCGGCGCAGCACCGTCGTCGGCCGGGCCCCGAGCGTCGCGGCGACCTCCTCGTACCGCCGGCCCGCCACCGTCAGTGCCCCCTCGAGGCTCACGACCAGGAAGGGCAGCGAGACGAACGTCTGGGCCAGCACGACCGCGGTGGTGGAGAACGCGATCCGGATCCCGAACGCCTCGAGCTGCTGGCCGAGCAGGCCGTTGCGACCGAAGGTGTACAGCAGCGCGATACCGCCGACCACGGGCGGCATCACGAGCGGCAGCAGTACCAGCGAGCGCAGCACCGAGCGGCCGCGAAACTGCCCGCGCGCCAGGACCAGAGCCATCGGAACACCGAGCAGGACGCAGGCCACGGTGCTCGCGGTCGCCGTTTTCAGGCTCAGGAGCAGGGCGGTGCGCGCGGATTCGGAGGTGATCAGGGAAACGAAGTTGCCCCAGTCGATTTCGAGCAGGACCGCGATCAGGGGCAGGATCAGGAAGGCGGCGCCGACGGCGGCGGGCAGGTACGCCACGGCGGGCAGCCCGATCCGGACCCGCCCGTCCGGGTCGTGACCCACCCGCCGCCCGGAGATCACGGTGCCGCGAATCCGGCCTCGGACAGCACCTTCCGGCCTTCGGGTCCCGTCACCAGTGCGACGAAGGCGGCCGCCGAGTCGGGGTTGTCCGACGCGCTCAACGTCGCGATCGGGTAGGTGTTCACCGCCCCGGCGGACTCCGGGAACGGGACCGCGGTGACCTTGTCGCCTGCGACGGTCGCGTCGGTGACGTAGACGAGACCGGCGTCCGCCTGACCCGAGGTGACCTTGCCGAGGACATCGGTGACCGAAGACTCCTCGCTGACCGGGGACAGCGTGACGTTCGTGGACTTCTCGATCTTCTCGGTCGCGGCGCCGCACGGTACCTGCGGGGCACACACCACCACCTGGATGCCGGGCCTCGCGAGATCGGCGAACGAGGTCACCTGCGCGGGATTGCCGGGCGGCGTGACGATCGTCAGGGTGTTGGTGGCGAAGTCCACCGGAGCGCCCGCGACCAGGTCCTGCGCCTTCGTCATGTTCGCTGTGTCCGCGGAGGCGAACACGTCCGCAGGCGCGCCCTGCCGGAGCTGCGCCACCAGGTCGGACGACCCGGCGAAGTTGAAGGTGACGGAGGTGCCGGGGTGCGCGGCCTCGAACTGATCACCGAGCTCGGTGAACGTCGACTTCAGCGATGCGGCCGCGAACACCGTCACATCGCCCGTCACCTCCGCCGAGCCGGCCGCGGTGGTCGCCGTCGCGGAGTCGTCGGTCGACGAGCTCGAGCAGCCCGCAAGCGCGGCGGTGGCGGCGAGGGCGGCGACCAGGGTTGCGAGTCTTCCGGTTGTCACGAGATGGTGTGTCACGAAGTTCCTTCGGGGGTTTCGACGATGACGGTGGTGGCCTTGACCATGGCGACGGCGACGGAGCCGGGTTCGAGCCCGAGTTCGCGCACGGACTCCGAACTCATCAGCGAGACGACGGTGAACGGCCCGCACTGCATCTGGACCTCGGCCATCACGGTGTCGGCGGTGACCTTGGTGACCAGGCCGACGAACCGGTTGCGGGCCGAGCTCGCCGTTCCGATCGGATTCGGCGGTGGGCTGGCGTGCTCGGTCGCGAACTCCGCGAGCACCCTGCCGTCGATCACCTTGCGGCCCGCCGCGTCCTTCTCGGCGACGAGGGCGCCGCTGTCGATCCAGCGGCGCACCGTGTCGTCACTGACCCCGAGCAGGCCGGCGGCGTCCTTGATGCGAAGCGACGGCATCGCGCTCCTTTCGCATTTGCGGAACATAACAGGTGGACTGTCGGTAATCGCGGATCATTCGAGACCAGTTTGCCGCAATCCCGGTTCCATGAGAAGACGGGGTCAGTACACGTCGCGCACGTAGCGTCTCTCGGCTGCGAGTGCCTTCACGTACGCCTCGGCGCTGCGCGGCGCCAGCCTGCCGTGCTGTGCCACGACGCCGCACAGTGCCTGATCGACGTCCCTGGCCATCCGGTTCGCATCGCCGCAGACGTAGAAGTGCGCACCGCCTTGCAACCACTCCCACAGCAGCGCACCCCGCTCCCGCATCCGGTCCTGGACGTAGACCTTCTCGGACTGGTCCCGGGAGAACGCGACGTCGAGTTCGGTGAGGAATCCGTCCTTGTGGAGTTGCTCGATCTCCTCGCGGTAGTAGAAGTCGGTGGCGGCGTGCTGTTCTCCGAAGAACAACCAGTTCGGTCCGGTGTGCCCCAATGCTCGTCGTTCGTGCAGGAAGGCGCGAAAGGGTGCGATGCCGGTACCGGGACCGACCATGATCATGGGGGTGCGGGAATCCGCCGGCGGCCGGAAATGGCGTGACTTCTGTACGTAGATCCCGATGTCGTCGGTTTCCGCACGGTCGGCGAGGTAGGTCGAGCACACCCCGCGACGAGCGGTGCCGTGGACGTTGTAGCGGACCGCGGAGACCGTCAGCTGCACCTCGCCGGGGTTCTCCTTGGGGCTGGACGAGATGGAGTACAGCCGTGGGGAAAGGGGTTTGAGGACGGTGAGCCAGGCGTCCACGGAGGCACGAACGGGGGACCGGCCGAGCAGGTCGAGGGATTGGCGGCCCCACAACCAGTCATCCAGAAGCGACTTGTTCTCCGGCTTCATCAGTTCGGCGAGGCCCTCGTCGCGGGTGTGTTCGTGCACGAACCGGAGCAGGTCGGCGGTGATGCGGGTGATGTCGAGCCGTTCGGTGAGGGCGGTGCGCAACGTCATCGGGCCGTGGTCCGCAAGGTCGACCGTCGCCTCGCCGTCGAGGCCGGTGACGGCGAGCCAGTCGTCCACGAAGGGTGTGCTGTTGCGCGGCCAGACCCCGAGCGCGTCGCCGGCCTCGTAGTCGAGGGTGCCGGCGGGCAGGTGGAACCCGAACTGTCGCACGTCTTTCGACGACCCCGGCAGCGAGAGCGGGACGTTGCGGGTCAGGGTGGTGAACAGTGGTTCCCTCTTGCCGTACCGCGTGCCCGCGGCGGGCGGCTTCGCAGCGGGTGCCGGAGACGAGATGACGGTGGTCGACGCCGGGGAGGGTTCGCCGCCACCGGCACCCGCGCCGACCCGGGCGGGTGCCGACCTGAGCGCCTCGGTGACTGCGGTGAGCCAGGTGGCGGCGGCGGTGTCGTAGTCGGGTTCGCAGTCGACTCGATCGAGGATGCGGGTGGCGCCGAGTTCGGTCAGCCGGGCGTCGAGTGTGCGTCCGTGGCCGCAGAAGTCGTCGTAACTGGAGTCGCCGAACGCGAGCACGGCGTAACTGGTGTCGGCGAGCCGCGGCGCGGTGTCGCCGGACAGCGCGTCCCACAGATCCGCCCCGTTGTCGGGCGCTTCGCCGTCCCCATAGGTGCTGGTGATCACCAGCAGCTCCCGGGTGGACGCGAGATCCGCGGCGGGGAACTCGTCCATGCCGCGCAGGACGGCCGGCAGTCCCGCCCCCGCCAGCGAGGCCGCACAGGTGGCCGCGAACTCCTCGGCGTTACCGGTCTGCGACGCCCAGAGCACCACGATCGGTGCACGTTCGGGAGTGGGTTCGCCGCTCGGTTCCGGGCCGGCGGGTCCGGAGGCGATCACCGGGAACTCGCTGTGCGGCGGCGCGACGGGAACGCCCCCGCCGGGCACCGGGCTCCGGGAGTACAACCCGGCGAGGACGCCATCCACCCACGCGCGGGTGCCGGGATCGAACGGGGCGCCCGCGGGCAGCGCCGGCACTCCGGAGGCACCACTCGCGGCGTCGGTCCTCAGTGCTGCGAGCAGGCCGGCGAGGTAGCGCCGCTCCACGTGCCCCAGCTCGGGCGCGGGCTCGTCGGCCACGCCCAGGATCTCCGCGAGAGTGTCGAGTCGGGGCACGCTGAACTCCTGCGTCGAGGGTTGTGCGGCGGAGCCGTCCGGCCGCTCCGCGGTGTCGGTGGCCGGAACATCGGTGACCGGAACATCGGTGGCGGCGACCTTGGTGAGAGTGACTGCGCAGGCCTTGAATTCGGGCTGCTGGGACACCGGATCGATCGCGTCGTTGGTGACGGCGTTGATCGCGAGGTACTCGCCGAAGGCGTCGTTCCAGTGGAACGGGGCGAAGCAGTTCCCCGGCCGCACCCGGTCGGTGACCACGGCGGGCAGGACGGCGCGGCCGCGGCGGGACGCGATCTCGATCCGATCGGTGTCCGTGACACCGAGGCGCTGCGCGTCGTCGGGGTGGATCTCGACGAACGGGCCGGAGTCGAGCTTGTTCAGCTTGGCGACCTTGCCGGTCTTGGTCATCGTGTGCCACTGGTGAGCCAGGCGACCGGTGTTGAGCAGGAACGGGTAGTCGTCGTCCGGCATCTCGGCGGGCAGCATGTGCGGGCGCGCGAAGAACACGGCCCGGCCGCTCTCGGTCGGAAACGCCAGCCGTGGGGTCGTGCCGTCCGGGCGGACGAGAAGGGTCTGGCTGACGCCGTCGTTGAGGTAGCGGATCGGGTGGCGGTCGCTGTCGACGCCGGGCGGGCACGGCCACTGGATCGGGGTCTCGCGCAGCCGCTGGTAGCCGATCCCGCGCAGGTCGTATCCGGTTCGGGGATTCCAGAACTGCGTGATCTCCTCGAACACCTCCTCCGCCGACGAGTACGTGAAGGCGTCCGCGTAGCCCATCGCGCAGGCGATCCGGGCGATGATCTGCCAGTCCGGGAGAGCCTGCCCGACCGGGTCGACCGCCTGTTGGAACAGGGTGAGGTTGCGTTCGGAGTTGATCATCACCCCGTCCGACTCGGTCCACAGAGTCGCGGGCAGCAGGACGTCGGCGTACTCGTTGGTCTCCGTCTCGAGGAACGCGTCCTGGGTGATCACCAGGTCCGCCCTCTCGAGTCCTGCGAGGACGGTCTTTCGATTGGCCACGGTGGCAACGGGATTGGTGCAGATGATCCAGCATGCCCTGATCTCGCCGTCGGCCATCCGGGAGAACATGTCGATGGTGCCGCCGCCGACCTCGGTGCGCAGGGTGCCGCGCGGGATGCCCCATCGATCCTCGACGAACTCACGGTCGGCGTCGACGGTCACCGACCGCTGACCCGGCAGACCCGGTCCCATGTAGCCCATCTCCCGACCGCCCATGGCGTTCGGCTGCCCGGTCAGGGAGAAGGGGCCGCTGCCGGGTCTGCAGATGGCGCCGGTCGCCAGATGCAGGTTGCAGAGGGCGTTGGTGTTCCAGGTGCCGTGGGTGCTCTGGTTGAGGCCCATCGTCCACAGGCTCATCCAGTTCCCGGCCTCGCCGATCCACCTTGCCGCGATGCGGATGTCGGCCTCGGGGATGCCCGTGATCTCGCCGACCCGGTCCGGGGTGAACTCCTCCAGGAATCCGGGCATCGCGTCCCAGCCCTCGGTGAATTCGGCGATGAACTCGGGGTCGGTGTGCCCGTTCGCCACGATCAGGTGCAGCAGTCCGTTGAGCAGGGCGAGGTCCGTGCCGGGCGCGATCTGCAGGAACAGGTCGGCCTTCTCCGCGGTCGCGCTGCGCCGGGGGTCGACGACGATCACCTTCGCGCCTGCCTTGGCCCGGTCCATCATCCGCAGGAACAGGATCGGGTGGCAGTCCGCCATGTTCGCGCCGATCACGAAGAAGGCATCGGCGTGGTCGAAGTCCTGGTACGACCCGGGCGGTCCGTCCGCGCCGAGGGACTGCTTGTAGCCGGTTCCGGCGCTGGCCATGCACAGCCGCGAGTTCGACTCGATCTGATTCGTGCCGATGAACCCCTTGGCCAGCTTGTTCGACAGGTACTGGGCTTCGAGCGACATCTGCCCCGAGACGTAGAGCGCGACGGCGTCCGGTCCGTGCTCGTCGACGATCGTCCGCAGCCCTCGCGCGGTGTCGGCGATCGCGGCATCCATGTCGGCGGCCTCGACCGGCGCGCCGCGCTCGGGGCGCCGGTACGGCGTTTCCATCCGCCCGGGGCCGGCGAGCATGTCGGCGGTGGTCGCGCCCTTGGTGCAGAGCCTGCCGAAGTTGGTGGGGTGGGTCTTGCGGCCGGACGACTTCGCGGCCCAGCGGCGCCCCGTCTCCGGGTCGGTGGTGATCTCGAGGACCAGTCCGCACCCCACCCCGCAGTAGGCGCAGAGCGTGTCGACCATGTCGGCGTCGCCGGATGCGCCCACGTGCTCCTCCTCGATTCCCGGTTGGCCTTCTCGTTGGCCGACCCAACGTCACAGAGTCTCGAACACGGATGTTTCGGGATCCTTCTTCCGCCATTGCGGATCTGTGAACCGCGCTTCACCTCAGGTGCGCTCCGCTGGTGAGGACGGGCGGTCGCCGTTCGCGACACCTCCCTGTGGGCGCTGGGTTACCGTTCGTCGAGCCCCTCCGGCCGAATCGAGGAGACCGATGCGCCTGTCTACCCGAAATCAGTTGTCCGGAACCGTCGTCGACGTCACGGTCGGTGCGGTGATGGCCACCGTCAAGGTGCGTCTCGACGGCGGTGACCAGATCGTCACGGCGTCGATCACGAGGGAGGCGGTCGAAGATCTCGGCCTCGAGGCCGGTAAACCCGTCACCGTGCTGATCAAGTCCACCGAGGTGATGCTCGCGGTGGCGGACTGACGCCGGCCGGGGTTCCGCTGCCTGAGTATCAAATGTAGACTCAGCCTCGTGACCACCCTTTCGGACACGTTGGCCCTGCTCGGTGAGCGCTGGGCGCTGCTCGTCGTGCGGGAGGTGTCGCTCGGGCTGCGACGCTTCGACGAACTGCGCGAGGCCACGGGCGCACCGCGCACCGTGCTGTCGGACCGACTCCACCGGCTCGTCGCGGCCGGGGTGCTCGGCACCCGGGAGTACCGCGTCCCCGGCAGCCGGGCGCGGCTCGAGTACACGCTCACCGCCGCCGGACTGGATCTGCTTCCCGTTCTCGCCGCCCTCACCGACTGGGGGGAGCGTCACCTCGACTCCGCCGCCGCGTCCGACGTGGCCTACCGGCACGGCGGGTGCGGAGGCCGGGTCGGTGCGCGCCTCGTGTGCGAGTGCGGCGCGGAAGTGATTCCGGGGCAACGCCTCCTCGCGCAGGTCAATCGCTGACAGCTTCACCGGACGACAGGAAGAAGGACAGTTCATGACGCTCGCCACCACGACCGACGCCGGCTTCGCCGCCGACGTCCTCGGCGCCGACCTGCCGGTGCTCGTCGACTTCACCGCCCCGAACTGCGGGCCGTGCCGGATGATCGCCCCGGTGCTCGAACAGATCGCCGCCGAGCAGGACGGCCGGCTGCGCGTGGTCTCGCTCGACGTCGGCGCGAACCCCGTCACCACCAGCGAACACCAGGTGATGGGAACCCCGACGCTCGCGCTGTTCGTCGGCGGCGAGCGGGTCGTCCGGCTGCCCGGCGCGCGGTCGCGCGCCGCGATCATGCGCGAAATCGAGCCGCACCTGTCGGGCGGACAGGACTGAAACTCACCCGGGCCCGTCCCGCGCGACCGACACCAACTGTACGTGCCGCAACGGGATCGGGGTCTCCAGCGCGATCGAGGTCGACGAACGCAGCACGTGCCTGCCGTCGACGATCTCGTTGATCACCCGCTGCAGGTCCCCGTGGGTGCGGGCCACCACCCGGATCAGCAGGTCCCCTGCACCGGTGGTGGTGTGCGCCTCGAGCACCTCCGGGATCGCGGACAGGTGCTCGATCACCGCTGCGTGCCCCTGGCCCTGCGTGATCTCGAGGGCCGCGAACGCGGTCACCGGGAACCCCAGCGCGGCCGCGTCCAGGGTGGGGGAGCGGTCGGCGATCACCCCGTCGCGTTCCAGATGGTCCAGGCGGGCCTGCACGGTGCCGCGGGCGACGCCGAGACGACGCGACGCCTCCAGCACGCCCACCCGTGGCTCGTCGTGCAGCAGGGTCAGCAGGGCCGCGTCGAGCCGGTCGATCGTCATGGTCGCCTCCTGGTCATCCTGTCCAGTGAAACCGCCCCACGATCCAGCATTCTGTACACGATGACCAGCGTCAACGCGGACCGTTGCGCAACCGCCGCGATCGGCAGACAGTGGGGCATGACCACCGCGCGCCTCACCAGTCACGAACGCGCCGCCCACCTGCGCGCCGGCCGGCTGCGACGGCTGGTCGGACTCGTCGATCACGACGACGCCGCCGATCCGTTCCCCGTCCTCGGCATGGACGCGGTCGAGTTCGTGTGCGGCAACGCCACCCAGTCCGCCCACTACTTCGTCTCGGTGTGGGGCATGACCCTCGTCGCCTACGCCGGGCCGGAAACCGGTCTGCGCGACCACAAGTCGTATGTGCTCGAGTCCGGGTCCGCCCGCTTCGTGCTCAGTGGCGCCGTCGACCCGGGCAGCGCGCTCGCCGACCACCACCGCAGGCACGGCGACGGTGTCACCGACCTGGCCCTCGAAGTCGTCGACGTGGACCGCTGCGTCGCGCATGCGCGACGCAGCGGCGCCGTCGTCCTCGACGAACCGCACGACGTCCGTGACGAGCACGGCACCGTCCGGCTCGCCGCGCTCGCGACCTACGGCAGCACCCGGCACACGCTCGTCGACCGGTCCGGCTACCGCGGGGTGTACCTGCCCGGATTCGAGCCCCGCACTTCGGGATTCGTGCGCAGGCCCGGCGCACCCGAGCACGTGTTCGCGGCCCTCGACCACGCGGTCGGGAACGTCGAGATGGGCCGGATGGATCACTGGGTGCGCTTCTACAACGAGGTCATGGGCTTCGCCAACATGGCCGAGTTCGTCGGCGACGACATCGCCACCGAGTACTCGGCGCTGATGAGCAAGGTCGTCGCGAACGGCAACCACCGCGTCAAGTTCCCGCTCAACGAACCGGCGGTGGGGCGCAGGCGGTCCCAGATCGACGAGTACCTCGACTTCTACGGCGAGCCCGGCTGCCAGCACCTCGCCCTGGCCACAGACGACATCCTCGCCAGCGTGGACGCGTTGCGCGCCGAGGGCGTCGAGTTCCTCGCCACCCCGGACGCGTACTACGACGACCCCGAGCTGCGGGCCCGGATCGGCCGGGTCCGGGTGCCCGTCGACCAGCTCAAGGCCCGCGGCGTCCTCGTCGACCGGGACGAGGACGGATACCTGCTGCAGATCTTCACGAGGCCGCTGGGGGACCGGCCGACGGTGTTCTTCGAACTCATCGAGCGCCACGGCTCACTCGGCTTCGGCAAGGGCAACTTCAAGGCGCTGTTCGAATCCATCGAACGCGAACAGGCGGCGCGCGGAAATCTGTGAGCCGGATCGTGGGGCATCCCGACGTGGCCGGCCGACACCGCCGTCATGGACGACACAGGCGCGTCACCGCGTCGCGGACCGCCTCCCTCCGTCGCGCGATCTCGTCGGCGCCGCACGTCACGTTGCTCTCGGTGCCGGGGGGCGACGACCCAGCCGAAGACGATTCCGAAGATCAGCGTCACCAGTTCGATCGGCTCCCACCGCGCCGCCACCCGGCCCTCGGCCTGGGCCCGGCGGATCGAGTCCATGGCTTCATCGCGGCCGGACTGGTGCTGCTCGCCGTCTTCGTTGTCGTCGAGTCCCGCACCCGGAACCCGTTGCTGCCGTTGGCGGTTCCGTGGCACCGGGATCGTGGCGGGGCGCTGATCGGCTCGCTGCTGGTGGGCGCCGCCCTGATCGGCGGAATGCTCTACCTGACGTTCTACCTGCAGATCGTGCTGGGCTTCTCCCCGATCATGGGCGGGCTCGGGGCCGTGCCGATGGCAGGCGGCACGATCGTCGCCGCGGGTGTCGCCGCGCAGCTCACCACCCGCATCGGCCCGAAGCCGCTGATGGTCGCCGGACCCGTGATCGCCGCGATCGGTCTGTTCCTGCTCACCCGGATCGAGGTGGACAGCTCCTACTGGACGCACGTCTTCCCGGGTCTCGTGGTGTTCGGCTTCGGTTTGGGGCTGCTGATGATGCCGATGCAGAACCTCGCTCTGCTCGGTGTCGCCGACCACGATGCCGGTGCGGCGAGCGCCCTGTCGAACGCCGCGCTGCAGGTGGGTGGTGCTCTCGGAACCGCACTGTTCACCACCATCTACGCGTCCGCCAAGTCCGGCTTCCTCAGCGACAACCCCGCCCCCGTGCCCCCGGAGGGTATGCCGGCCAACCTGTCCGGTGCCGCGATGCCCGACCCCGAGCAGATCGCGCTCCTGCCGCAGCCGGTCCAGGATTTCCTGGCGTCGATGACCGAACACGTCTTCGGTGCGGAGGTGTCGGGCTACTCGGCGGCGTTCCTGTGGGCCGGAATCCTGGTCGCGGCCATCGCGCCGATCTGCGCCGTCCTGGTGCAGGCGAAAAAGGACGACCTCCCCGCCGAGGGCGCCGTGCACATGGGCTGACCGGCCGGCGACTGCTCGGTGCTCCTGGTCACCGCGAGCTGTGCTGCAGCGCGTGCGGCCCGGCCCGCGCGCCTTCGGCAAGGGGTTGTCCCGGCCCACTGTCACTGGCCCCAGGCGGCACCGGATGGGACCACACAGTCAATCGCCAGTTCACTCGCCGTGACCCGATCGGTACTGCTAGCGGTGGAAATACGGGCGCCGGTCGTGTTCTATCAGTGGACTATGAGCGCAGTCACCCGAATCGCCCGAGTCACCACCGTCGCCGCCGGTGCCGTCGCAGTGCTGGCCGGCGCCGCCGCGATCGCGACCGCCGCCCCGGCCCCGGCCGGTTCCGAGCGGTTCACCCCGCTGGCCGACGGCTCGCACACCGAGTTCCTCGTCAACCCCGTCCTCACGCAGGACGACCTGCTGAACACGAACAAGGACATCACCACGATGCCCGACGTGCGTGCCCACAGCATCGACGGCCGTACCTTCTCCTTCTACCGCGTCGTCGACGGCGTCCGGATCGGCATGGCCCGGATCAACGAATTCTGCCTGCCCACCGGCGTCTGCCACGGCATCATCGTCGACGCGCCCAGCCCGGTGGTCCTCTGACACAGCACCTTTCGAGGCCGAAGGCCCGGGGCGACGCGGTCGCCCCGGGCCTTCGTCGTCAGGCGGGGGACTCGCACCCCGGCAGAACCTCGGCCCACGTCGTGGGGACGTCACCGCCACCCTGCGGGCTGACCCGGCGCCCGACCTTCGCGAGCAGCGCCACCGGGGCGATCGGCCCCGCGAACAGGGCCTCGCCCAGCCCGAATCCGGTGGCCTGAGCGAGCATCGGTTCGGGTACGTGTGAGAAGTAGCCCGCCAGTTCTGCGATGTCCGCGGAGCCGTTCATCCGCATCAGCACCAGGTTGTCGCACTGGGACACCACGTTCGGGTGCACCTTGCCGGGTCTCTGCGTGGCGACGAACAGGTGCAATCCGAACTTGCGGCCCTCGCCGGCGATCAGGATGCCCAACTCGGCGGTCGCCGCCAGCAGCGGGTTGTCGGTCACTGCGGGCAGCACGTTGTGCGCCTCGTCGATCACCATGAGCACCGGCTCCCGCGACCGCCGCGCCGCCCACCGGCGGCCGAGCAGGGCCAGGACGATCGCAGTTCGCTCGTCCGCGGTCGCCAGGCTGCCGACGTCCACGACGACGCACCGCGACGCCCGGATGTCGTACTCGACCGCCGAGCGCTCGCCGTCGCGCCGCCACAGTTCCCAATCCACGATCCCGAGGTTCGCGATCCGCTTCGCCAGCCGATCGCCGTCGACGGAGGAACTCGCGGCGGCCGCCACCTCCGCGACCGAATAGGGGGCGGTCAGGGTCGCGGTCACCTCACGTAGTGCGTGGTAGTCGTCCAGATCCCGGACCGGGTGCATCTGCAGGAGCAACGCCTGGGTGTCGACGTCGAGGTCGCTGAAGTCGATGCACAGCGTGATCGGGGAGCCGAAACCGCGGGCCCGCGCGACGTGCACACCCGCGGCGACCGCACGGTGCCGGACCGCGGCGGGCGAGTCGTCGTCGGGGTCGGCGACCTCGCCGAGGAAGACGTGATCGGAGTTCGGGTCGATCACCAGGATCGGCAGCGTCGTCGACGCGAGCAGCCTCTCGAGCAGCCCGCCGGTCGTGTACGTCTTTCCCGAACCGGACTGGCCGCACATGAACGTGTGCCTGCCGAATCCGGGGGAATGCAGGCGGGCGGCGACCTCCGGTGCCTGTGCCATTGCGCCGACGTCGAATGCGGGACCGTCCGCGGACAGCCCGGCGGCGACGGCCGCGACCTCCTCCGGGGTGGCCGGACGGATCGGGCGTTCACCGAACGGCTCCACGCGCCCGCGCAGGCTGAACCGGTCTCCGTCGAACTCGCCGAGGGTCACCGCCCGCCCGTGCACGGCCCGCACCATCGGCCGGGCTCGTGCCGCGGACACCCCGAACCCGTGCACCTGCTCCCCGAGGTCCACGTCGAGTTCGGGCCCCTCCTTCTCGACCACCTCGACCTTGCGCACCTGAACCACGACGCGTGCCCCGGTGTCGTCCTCGACCACCGCGAACCCGCCGACCCGGACACCGGTCTCCATCGGCCCCGCGAACGGAACCTCGTGCCCGTCGGCGGAGACGGCGACCTGGGCGATCGCGAATCGGTCGTACAACAGGTGTCGATGCTGCTGGAGGGACTCGAGCTCCGATGTCATGCCGCACATCCTCACTCATCGACTCGAGTCCGGCATCCGGATCGCTGTCCTACACCCTGTCGTGGACAGAATCTCGGGAACTGGGACACTGGAGGCCGTGACTGTCACCCCCGGCGCCTCCGCGCAGCCCTCTCCCGGCGGTGCCGGGCAAGTTTCCGTCCGGTCCGCGCAGCTCTTCGAGCGGGCCTCCGCGGTCATCCCCGGTGGGGTCAACTCGCCGGTCCGGGCGTTCGGCTCGGTCGGTGGCACACCACGGTTCATCGCGTCCGCCAAGGGGTGCACGCTCACCGACGTGGACGGCAACGACTACGTCGACCTGATCTGCTCGTGGGGTCCGATGATCCTCGGGCACGCACACCCCGCCGTCGTGGAGGCCGTACAGAAGGCGGCCACGACCGGATTGTCCTTCGGCGCCCCCACCGAGGGCGAGATCGAACTCGCCGAGGTGATCGTCGACCGGATCGCGCCGGTCGAGCAGGTTCGGCTCGTCAACTCCGGCACCGAGGCGACGATGAGCGCGGTCCGGCTGGCGCGCGGATTCACCGGCCGCAGCAAGATCGTCAAGTTCGCCGGCTGCTACCACGGGCACGTCGACGCCCTGCTCGCCGAGGCCGGTTCCGGCCTGGCCACGTTCGGGCTGCCGACCTCGCCCGGCGTGACGGGCGCGCAGTCGTCGGACACCATCGTGCTGCCGTACAACGACCTCGACGCGGTCGCACAGGCGTTCGCCGCGAACCCCGGTGAGATCGCCTGCGTGATCACCGAGGCCGCCGCAGGCAACATGGGCACCGTCGCGCCGCTGCCCGGATTCAACGAGGGACTGCGCCGGCTGTGCACCGAGCAGGGCGCACTGCTGATCATGGACGAGGTGATGACCGGATTCCGGGCCAGCCGCACGGGCTGGTACGGCATCGACGGCGTCGCCGGAGACCTGATGACGTTCGGCAAGGTGATGAGCGGCGGGCTGCCCGCCGCCGCGTTCGGTGGTCGCGCGGACGTGATGGCACACCTGGCGCCGGCCGGACCGGTGTACCAGGCGGGCACGCTGTCCGGGAACCCGGTCGCCGTCGCCGCCGGCCTCGCCAGCCTGAAAGCCGCAGATCAGGGCGTGTACGACGCGCTTGACCGCAACGCCGCGACGCTCGGGAAGCTGATCGGTGACGCACTCCACGCGGCAGGGGTGCGGCACCAGGTGCAATTTGCAGGCACCATGGTGAACGTGTTCTTCGCCGACCAGCCCGTCACCAACTACGCGGAGGCGAAGGCCAGCGAGACCTGGCGGTACCCCGCCTTCTTCCACACGCTGCTCTCCCGTGGCGTGTGCGCACCCCCGAGTGCGTACGAGACGTGGTTCGTCTCGGCCGCCCTCGACGACGGCGCGTTCGACCGGATCGCGGACGCACTGCCCGCCGCGGCCGCGGCGGCCGCAGCTGCGACGCCCGCCGGCTGAACCCGACCGTCCGACACACCACTCCACCCGTCAACCACCGAAGCTCCCGGAGCAGCCCACCGTGACCAGTCCGCAGCAGACGCCGTCCGCAGACCCCGCCGAGTCCCGCACGATCGTGCACGTGCTGCGGCACGGCGAGGTGCACAACCCGAAGGGCATCCTCTACGGGCGGCTCCCCGGATACCGGCTCTCGGTGGCCGGGCAGGCCCAGGCCCGCACGGTCGCGTCGGTCCTGTCGGGCCACGACATCACCCATGTCGTTGCGTCGCCGCTGCAGCGGGCGCAGGAGACCGCGACCCCGATCGCGGACGCCCACGGGCTGACCCTGGCGACCGACGACAACCTGATCGAGGCGGCGAACGACTTCGAGGGCCTGAAGGTCTCGGTCGGGGACGGTGCGCTGCGCCGGCCGCGGCACTGGTGGAAGCTGCGCGACCCGTTCACCCCGTCGTGGGGCGAGCCGTACCTGCAGATCGCGCACCGGATGCTCGCCGCCGTCAATGCCGCCCGGATCTCCGCGGTCGGTCACGAGGCGGTGTGCGTGAGCCATCAGCTTCCGGTGTGGACGCTGCGCCGGTTCCTGCAGGGTGAGCGGCTCTGGCACGACCCGCGCCACCGGCAGTGCGGTCTGGCGTCGCTGACGTCGCTGGTCTACGAGGGCGACACCCTCGTCGACATCGTCTACTCCGAGCCCGCCGGCGCCTCCGATCCGACGGTGACCGGGGCATGAGTGCGGCTACACCACCCGCGCGCCTTTCCGGTGGTCACCGGAAACGCGCGCGGGCGCTTGTCGCCGTGCTGCTGAGCCTGCTGCTCGGCGGCGTGGCCAGCGCCTGCGCAACCGGTGACGACGCGGTCGCGCAGGGTGGCACCTTCGACTTCGTCTCGCCCGGCGGCAAGACGTCGATCTTCTACGACCCGCCCGCCGACCGCGGCACCATCGGCAATCTCACCGGCGAGGACCTGATGGAGGAGGGGAAGACCCTCTCCCTGTCCGACTTCGCCGGCCAGGTCGTCGTCGTGAACCTGTGGGGCCAGTGGTGCGGGCCGTGCCGCGGCGAGGTCGACGACCTCGAGAAGGTGTACGAGAACACCCGCGACCAGGGTGTGGCGTTCCTCGGCATCAACGTCAAGGACCCGCAGCGCGACAAGGCGCAGGACTTCGTCACCAACAACAAGGTGGCCTTCCCGTCGATCTGGGATCCGTCGATGCGCAGCCTGACGGCGCTCGGCGGCAGCTACCCGACCAGCGTCATCCCGTCCACACTCGTGCTCGACCGTCAGCACCGGGTGGCGGCGGTGTTCCTGACCGCGTTGCTCGTCGACGACCTGCAACCCGTGGTCGAGAGGATCGCGGCCGAACAGTGAGTACTGCAATCCTCGCGCAGGGCCTGAGCGTGAGCGCCCAGGGAATCGGCGCGACCTTCCAGGACACCGCCGCCACCGGTCCGCTGCTGCTGGCGTTCGCCGTCTGCATCCTGGCGGGACTGGTGTCGTTCGCATCACCGTGCGTGGTGCCGCTCGTGCCCGGCTACCTGTCGTACCTGGCCGGCGTCGTCGGCGCGGACGCGCCGGCGGTGACGGTCGAGCAGGCGAGCGTGCGCACCGAGACCCGCACCGCGCGGCTGCGGGTCGCGGGCGCGGCGGCCCTGTTCGTCGCGGGATTCACCGTGGTGTTCGTGCTGGCCACGATGACGGTGTTCGGCGCGATGTCCGCGCTGTCCGTGAACCGGGAGATGTTCCAGCGGATCGGTGGCGTCGTGACGATCGCGATGGGCCTGGTGTTCATCGGCCTGATCCCGGCGCTGCAGCGCGACGTGCGGTTCGAGCCGCGCCGGATCTCCGGCCTGATCGGGGCCCCGCTGCTCGGCGGTGTGTTCGCGCTCGGCTGGACTCCGTGCCTCGGCCCGACGCTGACCGGGGTGCTCACAGTCGCGGCAGGCACCGAGGGCTCGACCGCGGCCCGCGGGCTGGTGCTGATGGTCGCCTACTGCATCGGGCTGGGCCTGCCGTTCGTGCTGTTGGCCTTCGGATCGGCGAGCGCGCTGCGCGGCGTCGGCTGGCTGCGCCGCAACGCGCGGGCGATCCAGGTGTTCGGCGGCATCATGCTCGTCGCGGTCGGTGTCGCGCTGGTCACCGGCGCCTGGGATGTGTTCGTCGGATGGATCAGGGATGCGTTCGTGTCGGAAGTGACGCTGCCGATTTAACGCTTCTCTCGAAAGCGGGAGATTCCACGCTCAGACCGCAACCCGACCACCAACCCGAAGGAGGTGAACAGATTGTCTGACGTCGTCAACACATGTGTGGCCGCGCTCTGCCACAGCCAGGATCACCCTGGCAGCGTTCCGATCCCGACCGTCGGAGTGCCCGCAGTCGAAGCATCGGAATGTTCGTTCGCCGAGTTCGAGGCGCTGCTTGGCTCTCGCGAAACACCTCGAACACGTCATCGTCGTGTAGGCGGGCCGCACCAACACCACCTTCCGGCCGGCCCGCACGCCGCGCTCGAGAAGTTCCCGCCTCGCCGCACCGATCGCGGCATCCGCGGCCTTGCGCGCCATCCTGGACTTGGTCAGGAACTTCGGACTGAAGTCCTCCACCGCGATCAGATCGTGGCTATCGACGACCTGCTTCGCCCACACCCGGGAATCGTATTGGGTCTGACGGGCCGCCTTCTTCTGGAGTCTCGCCGCCTGCCGCTTCGCACGGTGGTAGCCACTGGACTGGGGGCCCCGCTTGCCGGTGTGGCGGCGGGCCATCTTCCGCTGTGCCCTCGTCAACTCCGCGGCGCACCGCTTGCGGTGTCCGAGATACGGCAGGTCGAAGTCACTGTTCGTTGTGGTGGCCGTGCACGACACACCCCAGTCGACACCGATCCCACCTCTGGCTTCCGGCGCAGCCGGTACGTCTCGTCGGACGACGAACGAGGCATACCAGTGACCGAGCGCATCCAGGGTTATCCGGACACTCGACGGCTCGGACGGCAACTCCCGAGACCACACGACCGGAATGCTGATGCCTTTCGGCAGGACCAGGCGTCCGTCGCGGATCCGGAAGCCGCGCCGCGTGAACTCCAGACTTGGCAACGTGGTCTTGCGGTTTTTGAACGTCGGGCGGCCGCGCCCCTTCACCGTGAACGACTGGTCGAGAGCCTGGGCGTAGGTGCGCAGCGTCTGCTGCTGCGCGACCTGCGAACCCTCCCGCAGCCACGCGTTGTGCGACCGCGCCTCCGTCAGAAGTTTCGACAGCCTTCCGAACGTCGGTCGCAGTCCCGACTGCTGCTGGTGGACCGCCTCGTTCCACAGGAACCGGCACCGATGCCACTCGTGGGTCAACGCACGCGCCGCCTGCGCGCCGGGCCGCAACCGGAACGTGTACCGCACCACTTCCCCCATGCTGGGCAACCTAACCGACCCCACCGACAGAAAGGAGACCGGCGCATCCACTCCCTTGCGAAGGGAGCATCCGCGTCGAACATCCGATGACGGCAGACCAGAAGGAGGACGCAGTGACGGACGAGAGTCGGAGTGCGGTTTCTCGGCAGTCGGCGGTGGGACGTCTGGTGGCGCTCGGCCGCAACACCTGGCGCGGTCTGACGTCGATGCGCACCGCGCTGGTCCTGCTGTTCCTGCTCGCGTTCGCGGCCATTCCGGGCGCGCTGCTGCCGCAGCGCAGCCTCAACGCGGGCAAGGTCGACGAGTACATCGCGAACCGCCCGACCCTCGGACCGTGGATGGATCGGCTCGAACTGTTCGACGTGTTCGGCAGCTTCTGGTTCACCGCGATCTACGTGCTGCTGTTCGTCTCGTTGATCGGCTGCATCATCCCGCGCTGCTGGGATCACTTCCAGGCGCTGCGGACCCGGCCGGTCGCCGCACCGCGTCGGCTGTCCCGGCTGCCGCACCACACCGACGCCGTCGTCGACGCCACCCCGGACGAGGTGGCGGCTGCCACCGTGTCCCGGCTGCGCGGGTGGAAGACGGTCACCCGCACCGGCGAAGAGCTGCGTTCCGGCAAGCCCGGCGAGATCACGGTGTCCGCGGAGAAGGGCTACCTGCGCGAGGCAGGCAACCTGGTCTTCCACCTGTCGCTTGTCGGCCTGCTCGCCGCGATCGCGATCGGAAAACTGTTCAGCTACGAAGGCAACGTCATCGTGGTCGCCGACGGCGGTCCCGGTATCTGCACCACGTCACCGGCGATGTTCGACTCGTTCCGGGCCGGACTCAAGGAGGACGGCACCGGCCTGACCCCGCTGTGCGTGAAGGTCAACGACTTCAAGGCCGACTACCTCGACAACGGTCAGGCCGAGATGTTCACCTCCAACATCGACTACCAGTCCGGCGACGACCTCGAGTCCGACACGTGGCGGCAGGCGACGCTGCAGGTCAACCATCCGCTGCGCGCCGCGGGCGACCGCGTCTACCTGCAGGGGCACGGCTACGCCCCGACGTTCACGGTGACCTTCCCGAACGGGGAGACCCGCACCGAGACACTGCAGTGGCGGCCCGACGACGCGACCACCTTCCTGTCCAGTGGCGCCATGCGCTTCGACCCGCCCGGCGGCATGTACCCGGACGAGACCGAGCGCCGGAAGAACCAGATCGGCATCGAGGGACTCTTCGCGCCGACCGCCGTGCTCCACGGCAACCTGCTCTCCTCGAGCTACCCGGCGTTGACCGATCCGGCCGTCGCCATCGACATCTACCGGGGCGACACCGGCCTCGACACCGGCAACCCGCAGTCGATCTTCTCGCTGAGCAAGGAACTGGTGAACCAGGGCCGGCTCGTCAAGGAGGACCGGGTGAACCTGAGGCCGGGCGAGTCGGCGACCCTCTCGGACGGCACCGTGGTGCGGTTCGACGGGGCGACGGACTTCGTCAACCTGCAGGTCTCGCACGACCCGGCGCAGCAGTGGGTGCTGGTGTTCGCCCTGACGATGATGGGTGGCCTGCTGGTGTCGCTGGTGGTCAAGCGCCGCCGCATCTGGGTGCGTACCTATCCGGCCCCCTCGGACGGAGATGCCGACACGGTGTCGGATACATTGGGATCGGAAAGACGACGTACCGTAGTAGAGCTGGGTGGCCTCGCCCGCACCGATCAGGCGGGCTGGGGCGACGAGTTCGACCGGCTCAGCCAACGACTGCTCGAGGACCTCGGTCCCGCGCAGACGACCGAGACGACACCGCACAGCCGCGCCTGACGCGCAGGAGAGAGAACCATGCCGATCAACGAGACCCTGGCGCGGTACAGCGACCTCGCCTTCGAGTCCGCGTTCGCGATCTTCGTGTTGGCGTTCGTGCTGCTCATCGCGCAGTACGCGACGACGCGGGCGCGGGCGGTCCAGGAGCGTGAGCTGGTCGCCGCCGGCGGTGTGCCGACCTCCGAGGCCGCCGGCCCGGGGCGGGTCAGCGACACGCAGGCCAAGCCGCTGTCCGAGCGGCTCGGCAACATGGCGATGTCGGTGCTCGTCGTCGGCGTCGTGCTGCAGTGGGCGTCGATCGTGCTCCGTGGGTTCGCAACCGAACGGTTCCCCCTCGGCAACATGTACGAGTTCGTCAGCATGGCGGTCGCCGCCGCGACCGCGGTCGGCGTGGTGGGGCTGCGCAAGCAGACCTACCGGTCGCTGTGGGCGTTCCTGCTCATCCCTGTGCTGATCCTGATGTTCCTCGCGGGCACCGTGCTGTACGCCGACGCGGCCCCGGTGGTCCCCGCTCTGCGTTCGTACTGGCTTCCCATCCACGTGACGATCGTCAGCGTCGGCAGCGGCATCTTCCTCGTCTCCGGCGTCGCCAGCCTGCTGTTCCTGCTTCGTATCCGGCAGCCTCAGGGCCAGGAGTCCGGCGGCATCCTCGGCAAGCTCGCGGGCCGGCTCCCGGATGCGCAGACGCTGGACCGCCTCGCGTACAAGACCACCATCGTCGCGTTCCCGCTCTTCGGTGCGGGCATCATCCTGGGTGCCATCTGGGCGGAAGCCGCCTGGGGCCGGTTCTGGGGCTGGGACCCGAAGGAGACGGTCTCGTTCATCGCCTGGGTGATCTACGCCGCCTATCTGCACGCCCGCGCGACGTCGGGCTGGCGCGACACGCGCGCCGCGTGGATCAATGTGGCCGGCTTCGTGGCGATGCTGTTCAACCTGTTCATCATCAACATGGTGGTGTCCGGACTGCACTCCTACGCGGGCCTGAACTGAGCCGACGGCCGTTTGTCCGGCAAACCGGGTCACGAATCGACAGCGAAAAACACTAACGGTCACGGAACCGTGGCGGAGTTGTGACCACATAGGTCCCGGGAGATCTTGGAAGTGACCGCTGCGGTATCGGATGATCGACACATGCGCAGGGCGTCGGGGCGGCTTCGGATCTGGAACATGATTGCGCTCGGCGCCGTCCTGCTGCTCGCGGTCGGGGTGGTCACCGGCGTCCTGTCGAAACCGAAGAGTGACGCCCCCACCGTCCTCGCCCGTTATGTCGACGCAATCAACGACGGTGACATCGACGCCGCCGCCGAACTGACGTCCTACCCGAACGCCGCCAAGGAATCGATGTCGCAGGCGTTCGACTCGCTCGCCCCCGAGTCGGTGCACTTCGACATCAACCAGATCATCGATCTCGACGCCTCGTCGGGGATGTTCAACGCGGTCGCCACCTGGGACCTCGGCAAGGACCGGGTCTGGACCTACAACGTCGACGGCTGGGTTCGGAACCTGTCGGTCGGCTGGCGGGTGTCGTGGAATCCGGCGACGTTCATGCCCGGTCTCGGAAACGGCCGGACCGTCCGCCTCGACCGCACCGACGCCGCGCCGCCGACCGTGTTCGACATCACCGGCGCGCCGATGATGACCGAGCAGACCATCAACGCGATCCGCCTCGACCCGTCCCGCACGCCGGACCTCGTCGGCAGCGCCGCCGCCCTCGCGAAGGCCATCGAGCCGGTCGCGCCGCTGATCACCTCGGAGTCGCTGCAGCAGGACCTCGCCGCCGCGAAGGGGCAGGCGATCACCGCGGTCAACCTGCGCGACGCGGACTTCGCCGTGCTGGAGGACCGGCTGCGCCCGATCCCCGGGGTGGTCGTCGAGTCGCAGCCCAAGCTGATCACCATCGACCGGCGTGTGTACGGGCCGGTGGTCGACGCGATGCGAGGGGTGTGGCAGGCGAATCGGGACGAGACCGCCGGCTGGGCCGTCAACGCGGTCGAGCCCGACGGCCGGACGGTCCGGCTGACCGGCTACCAGGGGCCGCCCGGTCCGGACATCCGCTCGACGATCGAGCCGCGGCTGCAGATGGCGGCCGAGGACGCGGCGGTCAGTGTCGGCACCCCCGCCGCGATCGTCGCGCTGCAGCCGTCCACCGGCGCGATCCTCGCGGTTGCACAGAACAACCAGGCCAGCGACCTGGGGCCGATCGCGTTCACCGGGCTCTACCCGTCGGGTTCCACCCTCGACCTGGTCCGGATCGCGGCGACCGCGCAGAACACCGACGTCGAACACGCGGCGAAACAACTGGGCCTCGGCGTGGACTACACGATTCCCGGCCTGGACCAGAAGACCGCGTCCTTCGTCGGCGGTGGGCCGAACCTGATGCGCGCCGCGTCGGACCGCAAGAGCGACGACCAGGTGACGGTCAGCCCGTTCGGCATGGCACTGGTGGCGGCGTCGATAGCCCGGGGCGCGCCGACCGTCCCGACCATCGCGGCCGGGCAACCTGCCACGACGGACGAGGAACTGTCGCAGCTCCCGGCGCAGGTCACCGACCAGCTGCGCGGCATCATGAGGGATACCGTGCACCGGGGACCGGCGAACCTGCTCGCGGGTTACGGCGACCTGATCGGCGCGACCGGCGCCGACGAAGACGACCGGTGGTTCTACGGGTCGCGGGGAGACCTGGCCTTCGCGGTGTTCGTTCAGGACGCCGACGGCGGCGACCAGGCGGTCAAGATGACGGACCGCATGTTCAAGGCGCTGGCCAAGCCGGCGGAGTGACCGCCGCCATCCCGCGTGGACGAACCGGTCAGGTTGCGTGAGCTCCCGAACGGTTCGTTCGCTGCACTGCGGATCGGGTCACTCCTGGGGGTCACCCGGGGTGCCGTCCGGGGCGTCCCCGGTCCTGCGATGGTTCTCCCGGTCGACCCGCCACAGGAACTCGGGATCGTCGTCCGGTCCCTGCACGCGTCCGGCAGGCGTCTGCAAGTCGGGACCGAATGCCTTCCACAGCAGCACAGCGAGCGTCACCAGTCCGATGAGCGCCAACAGGTAGATCACGTCGCACCTCCTTGCCTCAAGGCTAGTCGCCACGGTCACGCCCCGTCACAGGGCGAAGAAACCCTCGCCCGGTGGTCCGGGCGAGGGCTTCTCGGTGCGTGCGACGTCAGACGGAAACGATCACCGACGAGCCGTGGCCGAACAGGCCCTGGTTGGCGGTGATGCCGACGCGGGCGCCCTCGACCTGACGGCCCTCGGCCTGGCCGCGCAGCTGCCAGGTCAGTTCGCAGACCTGCGCGAGCGCCTGTGCGGGGACGGCCTCGCCGAAGCAGGCCAGACCGCCGGACGGGTTGACCGGGATGCGGCCGCCGATGGTGGTGTCCCCGGCGCGCAGCAGGTGCTCGGCCTCGCCCGGCTTGCACAGCGCGAGATCCTCGATCCAGTCGAGCTCCACCGAGGTCGCCAGGTCGTACACCTCGGCGACGTCGATGTCCTCCGGCGCGATGCCGGCCTCCTCGTAGGCGGCGTGGCCGATGGACTGCTTGAACGTGCGTTCCGGGGCCGGGACCGCGGAGGCCGACTCGGTCGAGAAGTTCGGCATGTCCATGATCGTCTGCGGGAACGTCGGGGTGACGGTGGAGATCGCCTTGATCTTGACCGGGTCGACGATGCCCTTCTTGCGGGCGTACTCCATCGAGGTCAGCACGATCGCCGCGCCGCCGTCGGAGGTGGCGCAGATGTCGAGCAGGTGCAGCGGGTCCGCGACCATCGGCGACGCCAGCACGTCAGCGGCGGCGACCTCCTTGCGGTACCGCGCGTACGGGTTGTTCAGGCCGTGCTTGGCGTTCTTGACCTTGACCGCGGCGAAGTCCTCGACGGTGGCGCCGTACAGGTCGATGCGGCGGCGGGCGTTGAGCGCGAAGTAGCCGGGGTTGGTCATGCCCATCAGGCGGAACCGCAGCCAGTCCGGGTCGTCCCAGCGCTCACCGGCATTGGGGGCGAGAAAGCCCTTCGGGGTGGTGTCGGCGCCGACGACCAGTGCGACCTCGGACAGGCCGGCGAGGATCCGGGCGCGGGCGGTGTCGAGGGCCTGGGCGCCGGTCGCGCACGCCGCGTAGGAGGTGGCGACGCGGGCGCCGTTCCAGCCGAGGGCCTGCGCGAAGGTGGCGCCGGCGACGTAGCCGCCGTAGCCGTTGCGGACGGTCTCGCCGCCGACGATGTAGTCGACGTCCTGCCAGTCCACGCCCGAGTCGGCGAGGGCGGCGCGGGCCGCGGCGACGCCGTACTTGACGAACGGCTGGCCCCACTTGCCCCAGGCGTGCATGCCGACGCCGAGGATCGCCACATCGTGGTTGCTGCTCATGCCTGTGCCCCGTTCTGTGCGGTGACCGGCCTCCAACGCCAGATCGTGCGATCACCGGTCTCGTCGGTGTAGAGCGTCTCGACGACCAACTCCACCTCGTTGCCCACCTTCAGGTCCGCGACGCCGAAGCCGTCCGCGACCTGGCCCAGGACCACCAGGCCCTCGGCCAGCTCGACCGCGGCCAGCGCGAACGGCACGTACGGGTCGGTGGTCGGGATGTACGGTGCCGGCGGCTTGTACTGCGCGTCGGTGTACGACCAGACGGTGCCGCGGCGGGACAGCTCGACGTCGTCGAACTCCTCGCCGGAGCACGCCGGGTTCTTGCAGAAGGTGGTTTCCCGGGGGAAGGAGATCGTGCCGCAGGACCGGCACGAGCTTCCGATCAGGGCCGGCTCGGGGCCGGTGGTGAACCAGCCCTCGACGGCGGGGGTCGCGTCGCTCATCAAGTCCTCATCTGCAGGGGCAAGACCCGACTCGGAGGGTGGTCACGAGGCGGGTAGAACGCGTTGCAGTATTACACGAATCGGGCCGGTTTCGGGGCCGAGTTCCCACCCAGCGGGCCCTGACTCCGGGGTAGGTTGAGCGGCATGGCCGCCGCTGGTTCGGGTGCCGCCTCCATCGAGGTCGGCGGTCGAATCGTGCGGGTCACCCACCCCGACCGGGTCTACTTCCCGGCGACGGGTGCGACGAAACTGGACCTGGTCGAGTACTACCTCGCCGTCGGTGACGGCATCGTGCGGGCGCTGCGGGAGCGGCCGTGCATGTTGCACCGGTTCCCCGACGGTCTCGCGGGGGACAAGGTGCACCAGAAGCGGGTGCCGCGCGGCGCCCCGCCGTGGCTGCAGACCGTCCGGGTGCACTTCCCGCGCTACGACCGGGACGCCGACGAACTGTGCGTCACCGAACTGGCCGAGGTGATCTGGGCGGTGCAGATGTCGACGGTGGAGTTCCATCCGTGGAACTCGCGGCGCGCCGACGTGGAGAAACCCGACGAGTGGCGGATCGACCTGGACCCGATGCCCGACTGTGGGTGGGACCGGGTGCTGCGGGTCGCGGGTGTCGTGCGCGAGGTCCTCGGCGAGCTCGGTGCCATCGGCTGGCCGAAGACGTCCGGGGGTCGTGGCCTGCACGTCTATGTCCGGATCCCGCCCGACCACGGATTCGCGGACGTGCGGCGCGCGGCGCTGGCGTTCGCGCGTGAGGTGGAACGGCGCGCCCCCGGCGACGCCACCACCACGTGGTGGCGCAAGGATCGGGACCCGGCGGCCCTGTTCGTGGACTACAACCAGAATGCGCGCGACCACACGATGGCCGCCGCCTACTCGGTACGCGGGGTGCCGACCGCGCGGGTGTCGGCTCCCGTTCACTGGGACGAGCTGGATGACGCGCTCCCGGACGACTTCACGCTGGCGTCGATGCCCGCGCGGTTCGCTCGACTCGGCGACCTGCACGCGGGTATCGACGACGCGCCCTACGATCTGACGCCGCTGCTGGAGTGGGCCGATCGGGACGAGCGCGACGGCATCGCCGAGCCGCCGGAGCCCGCCCGAACGGAATGAGCGGAAGCGGTCGGTCGAGGTGGTCGACCGGCCGCTTCCGCTCACTCGGTGGGGCTGACGCGCTGCTGAAGGTCAGTGCGCGGTGGCCTCGGTGGTCAGCGACTGGAGCAGTGCCATCACCTCGGACTCGCGGAACCGGCGGTGTCCGCCCGGAGTGCGCAGGGATCCCAGGCGTCCCGCGTGTGCCCATCGGGTGACCGTCTTGGGGTCGACGTGGAACAGGGCGGCCACCTGGCCAGGGGTGAGAAGTGATTCCTGGGTGGCGTGGAACGCGGGGACGCTCATCGAGGCCCTCCCTCTAGAGTGTTGGCACGCTGCGGCCTTGGCCGCGGGCGTAGCTTCGCGGGCAGTGCGGACATCGTGGCACTCGACCCCCCGGGTACTCGAACTGTCTAAGTTCGGTAAAGGGGAGGTAATTCGCAAATCGGATAAGTCCGGCAGTGGCCGCCCGGTTCGACCCGGTCGGTAACCTGGAGGGGTGACTGACTCGACCCCCGCCCCCACCCCACCGAACGCGAAGGGCAAGCTGGCCCGCGATCTCGCGCTCTACACCGTTGCCCGGCTCGGCCTGGTCGTGGCTCTCGCGGCGGTCATCCTCGGTGGCAGCCGGTTGGTCGGTGTCGACGTGCCGCTGCTGGTTGCCCTGATCTTCGCGGTCCTGATCGCGCTGCCGCTCTCCCTGGTGCTGTTCAAGTCGCTGCGCACCCGGGTCAACCAGCAGATCGCGGTGGTGGACGAACAGCGCCGCAAGGACCGCGACGACCTGCGTTCGAAGCTGCGCGGCGAGAAGTGAGGTGACGCCCACCGTCGTGGACCGCAGCGGCCCGCGCGACTGGCTCGACGGCGCGGTGCGGCTGATCGACGCCGACACCCAGCGCAGCGCGGACACCCACCTGCTGCGGTATCCGCTGCCGCGGGAGTGGGACGTCGCCCTCTACCTCAAGGACGAGTCCACGCACGTCACCGGCAGCCTCAAGCACCGGCTGGCCCGCTCGCTCTTCCTGTACGCGATCTGCAACGGCTGGGTTACCGAGGGCACCACCGTCATCGAGGCGTCCTCGGGGTCGACCGCGGTCAGCGAGGCGTACTTCGCGAAACTGCTCGGCCTGGACTTCGTCGCCGTCATGCCGCGCAGCACGAGTCCGGCGAAGATCGCGTTGATCGAGGAACAGGGCGGTCGCTGCCACTTCGTCGACCGGTCGTCCGAGATCTACGCCGAGGCGCAGCGGCTGGCCGACGAGGTCGACGGGCACTACATGGACCAGTTCACGCACGCCGAGCGGGCGACCGACTGGCGCGGGAACAACAACATCGCCCAGAGCATCTACGACCAGATGCGACTCGAACGGCACCCGGTGCCGGACTGGGTGGTCGTCGGGGCGGGCACCGGCGGCACCAGCGCGACCATCGGCCGCTACATCCGCTACCGCAGGCACGCGACCCGGCTGCTGGTCGTGGATCCGGAGAACTCGGCGTTCATCGGCGGCTACGAGACCGGGTCGGCCGACCACCGGACCGGAATGCCGTCCCGGATCGAGGGGATCGGCCGGCCGCGCGTCGAACCGTCGTTCATCGGGCAGGTCGTGGACCGGATGATGACCGTCCCGGACGCCGCGTCCGTCGCCGCGATGCGGCACGCCAGTAGTGTCCTCGGCCGCCGGGTCGGCGCCTCGACCGGAACGAACCTGTGGGGCGCGTTCACGGTGCTCGCGCAGATGCGGGCAGCCGGGCGCGCGGGCAGCATCGTCACCCTGATCTGTGATGGCGGCGAGCGCTACGCGGGCACCTACTTCGACGACGACTGGGTGCGCGACCAGGGCATGGACCTGACCGGTCCGAGCGCGGTGCTCGCCGAGTTCGCGGCCACCGGCAACTGGCGCGGCTGAACCCCGGTGCAGTGCGCCCGGTCCGGGCTCCCGCGGTGCGCGCGCCGCCTCAGTGGACCGGCGCGCGCTGGTCGGTGTCGGCGAACTGGGTGCGGTAGAGCTGCTCGTATCGGCCGCCCGCGGCGAGCAGTTCGGTGTGGGTGCCGCGTTCGACGACGCGGCCGCTTTCGACCACCAGGATCTGGTCGGCCGCCCGGATCGTCGAGAGCCGGTGCGCGATCACCACCGACGTGCGGCCCGCCAGTGCCTCCCCGAGTGCCGCCTGCACCGCCGCTTCCGACGTCGAGTCCAGGTGTGCGGTCGCCTCGTCGAGGATCACCACCCGCGGATGCGCCAGCAGCAGCCGGGCGATCGTCAGCCGTTGCCGCTCGCCGCCGGACAGCCGGTAGCCGCGCTCGCCCACCACGGTGTCGAGGCCGTCGGGCAAGGCCCGGATCAGCTCGGTGAGCCGGGCCCGGCCGAGCACCTCCCACAGCTCGTCCTCGGTTGCCTCGGGCCGGGCGAGCAGCAGGTTCGCCCGGATCGAGTCGTGGAACAGGTGACCGTCCTGGGTGACCATGCCGACCGTCGCCCGGATGGTGTCCGCCGACAGGTCGCGCACGTCGACTCCGCCGAGGCGGACCGTGCCGCTGTCGGCGTCGTAGAGCCGCGGCACCAGCTGGGCGATCGTCGACTTGCCCGCCCCGGACGAGCCGACCAGCGCGACCATCTGGCCCGGTTCGGCGCGGAACGAGAGGTCGTGGAGTACTTCGACACCGCCGCGGCTGTCGAGGGCCGCGACCTCTTCGAGCGACGCGAGGGACACCTTGTCCGCCGACGGGTACGCGAACCGGACCCGCTCGAACTCCACCGCGACCGGGCCGTCCGGCATCGGCCTCGGGTGTTCGGGATCCGCGATCAGCGGCTCGAGGTCGAGAATCTCGAAGACCCGCTCGAAGCTCACGAGGGCGCTCATCACCTCGACCCGCGCGGACGCGAGCGCCGTCAAGGGTGCATAGAGCCGGGTCAGCAGCAGGGCGAGCGCGACCACCGATCCCGCCTCGAGTCGGCCGTTCAGCGCGTACCAGCCGCCGAGTCCGTAGACGAGGGCCAGTGCCAGCGCCGACACCAGCGTCAGGGAGGTCACGAACGCGGACTGCGTCATCGCGGTGCGGACCCCGATGTCGCGGACCCGATGGGCGCGGACCTCGAACTCGGCGGATTCCTCCCGGGGCCGCCCGAACAGCTTGACCAGGGTGGCGCCGGGGGCCGAGAACCGTTCGGTCATCTGCGTGCTCATCGCGGCGTTGTGGTTGGCGGCCTCGCGCTGCAGGCCGGCCATCCGGGCGCCGATCCGGCGGGCGGGCAGCACGAACACGGGGAGCAGCAGCAGTGCCAGCACCGTGATCTGCCAGGAGATCCCGAGCATCACGACCAGCGTCAGGACCAACGTCACCAGGTTCGCGACCACTCCGGACAGGGTGTCGCTGAAGGCCCGCTGCGCGCCGATCACGTCGTTGTTGAGCCGGCTGACCAGCGCTCCCGTCCGGGTGCGGGTGAAGAACGCGATCGGCATCTTCTGCACGTGATCGAACACCGAGGTGCGCAGGTCGAGGATCAGGCCCTCGCCGATGCTCGACGACAGGAACCGGTTGTAGAGACCCATCGCGGCCTCGACCACGGCGATGACGGCGATCGTGACGGCGAGACCTATCACGACACCGGAGTCGGTGCCCTTGACGATCGCGTCGACCACCCGGCCCGCGAGCACCGGGGTCGCGACGGCCAGAGCCGCGGTGACGACGCTGACGATCAGGAACAGTGCGATCTTGCGGCGGTGGGGCCGGGCGAATCCGAGGATGCGCCGCATCGTCGCCATCGAGAACGGCCGGCGGTCGTCGCTGGCGTTCATCATCCGGTACATCGAACTCCAGGCGACCGATTCCATGCTCATGACCGGACTCCCTCGATGCTCGTGCCGTGCTCTGCAACGACGTTGTTCACTGCCGTCCCCTCGGTTTCGGTGCTGCTCGGTGCAACGCTACGGCCCGGGTGCGACATACCCTGCCCGCCGTACTTTCCCGGGTGCGCGGCAAGGGCGACCGTAGGACCTCAAGTGAACTTCAGGTCAAGGCGGGGAGGTCAGGGGCATCGGGCGGGTGCGTCCTCCGAGAAGGGTTCGTCGTCCGGCAACAGGTAGGTCACCAGCAGGACAACCGGGTCCGGTCCGAGGTTGAGTCCGACGTGGTCGTCTCCGGGGTCCTCGGTGACCCAGGATCCCGCGGGTGAGCTGATCCGTGAGCAGTCGGCGAGGACCCGGGTGAGGGTGCCCGCGACGACGAGGCCCTGGACGTGGCCGTCGTGGTGGTGCCAACCGGTGCTGCCTCCGGGGTCGATGACGATCCGTCGCAGGGTGCCCTCCGTCTCGTCCGGGACCGGCGGGTGTCCGGGCGGAGGTGGCGGCAGGAGCGTCGGCGCGAGTTCGAGTTCCGCGAGCGTCTCCGCGGTGACGCCTTGCGCGGCTGTGGCCTGGGCGGGCGCGGCGAGGGCCAGAGCGGTGGTGGTCGTCAGGGCGACGGTGGCTGCCAGACGGGGGAGAGTGCGCATGACGGTCGGTCCGTTCGGTGATCGAGGTGGTCTTCGGTGCGAATCGTTTCGCTGCGGGATCCCTCGGGGCCGTACGCCGGTGACGTGCCGGTTCGTCGGTCTCGGAACGCGTACTGCCCGTTCATCCTCACGCGACCGGCCGGTCGGTGTCCGGGGAACGCGTGACCCTGAGTGCACGACCTGCGGCGTTGTGTTCACATCTGGAACACGTTCTCGCTAGGCTCCGGGGCATGCGCACCCCTCGACTCGTCGCCCTGTCCGTCCTCGGAGCCGTTGCCGCGGTCGCCGCGGTGGTTCTCGCCGCCGGGCCGGCGGCCGCCGGCCCGGCCGTGTCGGCCGACCCGACGCGCGTCGACACCGAACGGGAAGCGGTCGCCCGCGCCTACATCGACGCTCTGCTCTCCCACGACGCGTCGGCGGTGCGGTTCGCGTCCGGTGCCACCCGCGTCGAGGCGGGTCTCAAGACCGGGTTCAACGGTTCGCAGATGGCCTGGGACCTCGCGCACGGTCCGCAGTACCGGGTCATTCAGGGCATCCGGGACCTGGAGATGAGCGAGCAGGGGGATGTGGTCTCCACTCGCTACCTGCTCGATGCGGGCATCGCCGGGGCGAAGTTGATGACCGTGGAGATCACCGAGACGTTCGAGATCCGGGACGGCAGCATTCATGCCGTCGTCGCGCACATCGCGCCGAAGTTCGGCGCCTGAGCCGCCCCGGATCCGCGCGGGTCACTTGCTGACGAGCTGCGACGCCAGAGCGGTGCCTGCGGCGACGACACCGACCGACGGCCACGCGCCGATCTTCTTCGCCAGCGGATGCGAGGCACCGAACGCGCCCACGTAGGTGGCGACGAGTGCGGCCGTCCGGGCGGGTCCGGAGGTGCGCGCCCAGTACGTCCCGCACACGGATCCGACGACGCCGAGCACCGCGCCGCCGAGTGGGCGGTTGCCGGTCTGCCGGGCGACGGCGTAGCCGCCGACGAGCCCGCCTGCGGCGAGGGCGGATACGGCGGTCTTGTTCAGTGCCATGGAATCTCCTCCTGGGTGGTTGTCCAACTCTGATCCACGGTAGCGCTGTCCCCGATCTGTCAACTTTCCTTGACGTGGCGCGCGTGTCAATTTAGATTGACATCATGTCCGAGGCGACGAATCTGGCGGCAGCGGCGGGCAGCCCCGACCCGAAGGTCGGCCTGCGGGCGGTGCTCGCGCTGCGCCGACTGCTCGAACGGCTCGAGGCGGTGCAGGTGCAGAACGCCCGCGACCAGGGGTGGTCCTGGCAGGCGATCGCCGACTCGCTCGAAGTCAGCAGGCAGGCCGTGCATCAGAAACACAACCGGAGGAAGTGAAATGTTCGAGCGATTCACCGCAGCGGCGCGTTCGGTCGTCGTCCAGGCTCAGGGGGAGGCGAAGGACCTGTCCGCGCCGCGAATCGGGACGGATCACGTTCTTCTCGGAATCCTTGTCGTGGAATCGAACTCGCCGCTCGGGGCGATGTGCGCCGAGGCCGGCCTGACTGCGCCGCAGGTGCGGGCGAGCCTCGCTCGGGGCGCCGAGGACCGGCCGCTCGGGGAGACCGACGCGGAGGCGTTGCGGTCGATCGGGATCGATCTCGACGCGGTCCGTGACAGCGTCGAGGCGAGCTTCGGTGCCGACGCCCTTGACCGCGGCGACGAGGGCGTCGGGCGGCGGGGCTGGTTCGCGCGCCGCACCGGCCGCATCCCGTTCACCTCCGACGCGAAGAAGGCCCTCGAACTCGCCCTGCGGGAGACGTTGGCCCGCAAGGACACCGAGATCGGCACCGAGCACGTACTGCTGGGATTGCTGCGTGGCGCCGACCCCGCGGTCGTCGCGGTGATCGGGCCGCACATCGTGCCGTCCGAACTGCGGCGTCGGGTCGTCGAACTCCTCGATCGGGCCGCCTGACCGGGCCCCGTCGACGATCCGGTCACGCCCCCGGAGAGAGGTGGCGGCGCATCGCGATGCGCGGCCAGGCGTCCAGTCCGTGCGCGGCCTCCTCGGCGCGGACGGCCCGCAGACCGGGGCCGATCTCGGCCTCCGGGATCGGCTCGAAACCCAGCCGCCGGTAGTACGGCGCGTTCCACGGGACGTCGACGAAGGTGGTCAGCGTCAGCCACCGGTCGCCGCGGTCGGTGGCCCACTCGACGACGGCGTCGATCAACGCGGCACCGAGCCGGCGGCCGGCCCAGCGCGGATCGACGGACACCTGCTCGAGGTGGCCCCGCCCGTCGACGACCTCGGCGGTCGCATAGCCGACCGGGCGCTCGGGCCGGTGGTCGCCGGCCGCCGAGGCGGGGGGTGCGGTGGCGACCCAGAGCCGGCCGGCGCGCAGGAACGGCAGGAGATCGGCGACCGTCGGCGGGGCGTCGTCCGCGACCGCGGTCATGCCGAGGGCGCGGAACGGCTCACCGGCGGCGACCTCGATCACGGGCAGCAGGGGCAGGTCGGCGGTGGTGGCGGCTCGAATCACCACCCATGTCTAGCGCGTGTGCCAGCATGGGCGCATGAGCTTTCTGTTGCGTCTGGTGATCAACGCGATCGCGATCTGGCTGGCCTCGGAATGGGTGAACGGTATCGACATCGCCACCAAGGACAACGTCAACCAGGTCCTCGTGGTGCTGTTCATCGCCTTGGTGTTCACCGTGGTGAACGCCTTCGTCAAGCCCATCGTGCAGCTGCTGTCGCTGCCGCTGCTGATCCTCACGCTCGGACTGTTCACCCTGGTGATCAACGCTCTGATGCTGCTGCTGACGTCGTGGATCACCGACTCGACCGGCCTCGGCATCACCGTCGACGGGTTCTGGACGGCCGTCTGGGGCGCGTTGATCATCTCGCTCGTCAACTTCGTGCTCACGGCGGTGTTCCCCAGCGCCAAGCGCTGACCCGAGACAACCCGGTGCGGCGAGAGGTGGCGGACGTCCCGCTCAGCCGATCCAGAGCGCGAGGCCGGTTGCGGCGCCCCACACCAGCATCGCCGCGCCGGTCCCGGCGAGCGCGGGGATCAGCGCGAGGCCCCGGCCGCCGGAGCGGACCGGCGCGTTCGCCTTGACCGCCAGCGGCAGCGCCAGCAGGCCGAGCAGCGCCCACGGGGTGCGGGCGACGAGGACCAGCGTGACGACGAACGGCACCGCAAGCAGCGCCAGGTGCAGGGTGCGGGTGCGGGCGTCGCCGAGCCGCACCGCGAGGGTGAGCTTGCCGGACTCGGTGTCGGTGGGGATGTCGCGCAGGTTGTTCGCCACCAGCACCGCCGACGAGAACGATCCGACCGCGATCGCCGACACCAGGCCAACCCAGTCGACCCGCTCGGCCTGCACGAACTGGGTGCCGAGCACGCCCACGAGCCCGAAGAACACGAACACCGCGATCTCGCCGAAGCCGCTGTAGCCGTATGGCTTCGATCCGCCGGTGTAGTACCAGGCGCCGAGGATGCAGACCGCGCCGACGAGGATCAGCCACCACGCGGACACCAGCGACAACGTCACTCCGGCGACCGCGGCGACACCGAAGCAGGTGAATGCGGCGCCCTTGACCGCGGCCGGCGACGCGAGCTTCGAACCGACCAGGCGCAGCGGGCCGACCCGTTCGTCGTCGGTGCCGCGGATGCCGTCCGAGTAGTCGTTGGCGAAGTTGACGCCGATGATCAGCGCCATCGACACCACCATCGCGAGCACCGCCTTCCACCACACTGCGCCGTCGATCGACGCCGCCGCGCCGGTTCCGACGAGCACCGGCGCGATCGCATTCGGCAGGGTGCGCGGGCGGGCGCCTTCGATCCATTCGGAAACTGAAGCCATTCCCCGATCTTTCACCACGCGGCCGCGGGCCCGCGTAGGTGGCTAGCATTGGCGGCGGTGCAACCCGATTCGAACGACCTCGCCCCGGCCGCGTCCACCGGCGTCGAGGTGGCCTTGCTTGGCGAGGTGGCGACCCGGCGTGGCGGCGCGCTGGTCCCGCTGCCGGGCGCGCGCGCCCGCACGCTCCTGGTCGCGTTGGCGCGGACCCCCGGCCGGGCCCGCAGCGCGCAGGCCCTGATCGAGGACGTGTGGGGCGACGACCCGCCGCGCTCGCCGACGAACGCGCTGCACACCCAGATCTCCCGGCTGCGGGCCGCGTTGCCCGACGGTGTCCTCGAGAGCGGCCCCGCCGGCTATCGGCTGGCCCTGTCCCGGACGCAGGTCGACGTGACGCTGGCCCGCGCACTCGAACAGCGGGCGCAGCAGCAACAGGCCGACGGGGACCCTCTGGCCGCGGTGACGACGGTCCGGCAGGCGCGGGCACTGTGGCGCGGGGACCCGGGCGCGGACCTGCCGGTCGGGGAGCAGGCCGACGAACTCGCCGGCGAGGCCGCGGCGAGGGCCGCGGCGCTGGACGTCGTCGAGCTCACCGCGCTCGTCGCGACGGGCGAACTGCGGCAGGCGCTCCCGCTGGCGCGGGCGGTGGTCGCGCGGGCACCGCTCGACGAGCAGGCCCACGGGCAGCTGATGTTGGTGCTGTCGGGACTGGGGCTGGGCAACGAGGCGCTCGAGGTGTTCGCCGGGCTGCGGGAGCGGCTCGCCGACCGGCTCGGCACCGACCCCTCGCCGAGGCTGGTGGAGCTGAACACGGCGCTGCTCACCGGGACGGCGCCGTTGCCGAAGACCCGGACGATTCCGGCGATCGACGCGGAACCCGCGTCGCTGCGGCCCACCTCGGTCGGGCTGCGGGCCGCGCCGAACACCCTGCTCGGCCGCGACGCGGACCTGGCCGCGGTCGAGGCACTGCTCGGCGCGTCGCGGGTCGTCACCGTGCTCGGTCCGGGCGGCACCGGCAAGACCCGCATCGTGCACGAGGTCGGGCTCCGTGCCGCGCAACGACTTCCGGTTGCCCTGGTCGAGCTGGCGTCGCTGCGCAACGGTGCGGACGTCATCGCGGCGATCAGCGGCACACTCGGTATCGGAGAGGTGGAGCTCGCCCCGGGCACGGCGCTGACCCGCGCCCGGATCCGCGATGCCCGCGACCGCCTGCGGGAAGCGCTGTCGGCGCGTCCGTCGCTGTTGATCCTCGACAACTGCGAACACCTGATCGACGACGTCGCGGAGGTCGTCGCCGACCTGGTGGCGGCGAGCGACCAGCTGACGGTGCTCGCGACCAGTCGGGCGCCGATGGCGATCACCGCGGAGGCCGTGTACCCGCTGCCGCCGCTCGCCGTCGACGAGAGTGGTTCGCCGGCAACGGAACTGTTCCGCTCCCGGGCGCAGGCGGTGCGCCCGTCGGTGCGGCTGGACCCGTCGGCCGTCGCCCGGCTGTGCCGCACGCTGGACGGGCTGCCGCTGGCGATCGAGCTGGCCGCCGCGCGTGTCCGGACGATGAGCGTCGAGGAGATCAACGATCGCCTCTCGGACCGGTTCACGCTGCTGCGGTCCGGTGACCGGACGTCGCCGCAGCGGCACCGCACCCTGCACGCCGTCATCGAGTGGAGCTGGAACCTCCTCGAACCCGACCAGAGGACGGCCCTGCGGAGGCTGTGTCGTTTCCCGGCCGGCTTCACCCTCGAGGCGGCCGTCGCGGTCGCGGAGTGGGGCGAGGTCGTCGACGCGGCGGCCGCGGTCGAGGGGCTGGTCACGCAGTCGATGCTCACGGTCGTCGAGGATCAAGTCGGTCTGCGGTATCTCATGCTCGAAACCGTCCGCGAGTTCGGCGAGGAGCAGTTGGCCCTGGCCGGTGCCGACGAGGACGCCGTCGTCACGCAGCGGACCCTCGGCTGGGCGGAGCGGTTCTGCCGCAGCGCGGTTCGCGGATTCCTGGACGGCGACCAGGCCGCGATCACCCACGCGGCCGACGCCGAGCACGACAACCTGCTCGCGGTGCTGCGCCACGCGGTGGGTGCGGGCAGGTCCACCTCGGCGCTGACGGTGTTCCCGGTGCTCGGCGCGCTGTGGACGTTCCGTGGCACGCACTCCGAGGTGGTCGCGTGGGCGCCGCGAATCCTCGACCTCGACCCGCGCGGTGCGGGGGCGCGGGCGGTCCCGGGCAACCACGTCGCGCTGACCTACGTCCTGCTCGCCGGCGTGATCGCGTTCGGAGGTGTCAGCCGGACCTTGGCGCTCGCGCGGGTACGACTGCGCGAGATAGTCCGGGTGAGAACCGATCTCGATCCGGTGGTTGCGACGGGTGCGGGACTGATGGTGCTCCCCGTGACCGGCCGCGGCGTGCCGCGAACACTGGCCCACGCGGTCCGTCACCCCGACCGTGCGTCCCGCTGCGCGGCACTGCTCGTGCGGGCGAATCTGCGTGAGAACGCCGGCGACCTGTACGGCTCCGGCGTCGACGCCCGGGTGGCGCTCGAACTGGCCGACAGCGCCGGCGAGTCGTGGACGGTGTCGATGGTGTGCCAGCACCTGGGCAGCATCGCCGCCCAGTCGGCCCGCTACGAGGAGGCGGTGCGGTACTACCGCCGGGGCGCCGAGTTGATGCGGGAACTGCATGCCTTCGACGAGTCGGCGGCGACGCACAGCTACATCGCCGCCGCGCTGGTCGGGTTGGGGCGCGTCGACGAGGCGCGGAGCGAACTGGAGTCGGCCGGACCACTGGCCGACCTCGCGGCCGGGACGCAGGCCGACATCCCCGCGGGGGCGGCCAGATCCGATCGGACGCAGGGCGCGGCGGCGATCGCGGCCAGTCGGGCCGAGGTGGACCTGGCGTCCGGTGACCTCGACGCCGGGCTCCGCGGCTACCGGTCGGCGCTGCGGCTGGTCGGGTGGCCGGAGTCCGGGGTCGACGACGATCCGGATCCGTTCGGGCTGATGGTGTTGTCGGCCGTTGTCGACGCCCACGTCCTCGCCGGTCGGGCGACCGAGGCCGGGGATGTGGTCGACTGGTTGACCCCGCGGGTGCTCGACCAGCTCGGTCCCGGCGGGCACCGGGACCATCCGCAGACGGGCGCCGTCGCGTGTGCGGTCGGCAGCCACGACATCGCGACCGGTCACGACAGTGGTCTGCGCCTGCTCGCCCTGGCCACGAGAGTGGCCCCACGGCAGGACTTTCCGTCGATGCGGGTGGCGCGGCACCTGGATCTGGCCCGGGACGTGCTCGGCGGTGACCGCGTCGAGCAGGCGCTCGACGCAGATCGGGAAGAGCGTCGTG
>NZ_JBSFRT010000028.1:0-78789 GCF_053589375.1 Rhodococcus sp. NPDC003348 | reverse complement strand
CATGAACGGAAGCATTCAGTCGAGTAGATCGACTGAATGGTTCCGTTCATGCCGGGGACCGGCGGGATCTGCGGGCCGGACGAGGGGCACGGGCGGGGATCGGACGCTTCGGTCAGGCGGGGACGTTCGCGTCGTGGCCGAGGTCGCGCAGGGCCGCCTTGATCGTGGCCTGCGCCTCGTCGAGGGACTCGGGCGACGGGTTCGGGTCGGCACCGGAGATGTTGAAGTCGCCCAGGCTGTACGCCGGGAACACGTGCAGGTGCAGGTGCGGCACCTCCAGGCCGGCGATCAGCAGGCCGGCGCGGGGCGCATCGAAGCCCTTCCGCACGGCCTGGCCGATGATCTGCGCGACGCGCGAGCACTCCGCGAACACCTCGCCGTCGAGGTCCTGCCACTGGTCGATCTCGGCGCGCGGAACCACCAGGGTGTGCCCCTGGGTGATCGGGTTGATGGTCAGGAAGGCGACGACGTCCTCGTCCTCCCAGACGAACCGGCCCGGCAGGTCGCCGGCGATGATCATGCTGAACACGGATGCCATGGCTGCGATTATGCGCCCCGCCCCGTGACGGGGAGATCCTCAGGCCCGAACGCCCGGGGTGCGTCCGGTTCCGGCCGGGACCCCGGCGGAACACTGCACCGCCGACAACTGCGCGAGCCTGGCCCGGGCATCCGCCGGGAACGGCGCCACCCGACGAGACCGCAGGTCGAAGTGCAGGTCCAACTGCTCGCCCGTGGCGACGCGTCGACCGGAGGCCAGCGACCGAAGTTCGTGGAAGAAGTGCGCTCGCTTGTCGTCGACTCCGAGCAACCAGGAGTCCACGCCGACCGATTCGCCGAGCCGCAGTTCGTGCTCGTAGGTGATGTGGCTTTCGACAACCACCTTGCCGAACCGCGTCCGCTCGACGTAGTCGTCCCCGAGACCGATGAGATCCGTGAACCGGGCGTGCGCGTCGTAGATCAGCAGCCCGAAGAACTGGGCGTTCATGTGGCCGTTGACGTCGATCCAGTCGTCGCGAACGGTGGCCTCGAAACTCCGGCACGGGCCCGCGGTGGTGGGGACGGACGAGGCCTCGGTCATGACGCGAATGCTAGGAATTCGACCGGTCCGCATCGTGGCCGATTCCCGCCGAGCGGGACAGCGCGGCCGCGATGGCAGTCCCGTGCCGTCAGCCCGCCCGGCCGGGCGCACTCGGGCGCGGGGTCGTCGACCGCTGCCGCACCGCGTCCTCGACCTCGTCGAGCGCGCGACGCAACACGGCGCCGTACTCGTCGTCGGCGAGCGCGTGCGCGCTCCCGCGTCCGGCGTCGACGTGCTCGCGGGCCGCGTCGAACGATCCGAGCCTGCGGAGATTGTCCGCGATGTTCAGGTGCAGCGACGGGTAGAAGCCGGCCACCCGCAGTCCCGGATGGTGGCGCTGCGTGCGCTCGTCGGTGAGCGCCGCCGCCGCATCGAGTGCCCGGACGTCCCAGATCAGGGCCTGTGCCGGGTCCGGGTACAGATCGGCGAGGTAGTGGGCCAGCGTGCAGCGGTGCAGCGCGTCCCCGGTCGGCGTGATCCGCGCCCACAGCGCCAGCAGTTGGGTGCGGGCGGTGTCGGGATCGCCGCCCCGGCCGACGGTCGTCGCCGCGGCGATCGCGTCCATGGTGCTGTCGTCGGTCGGATTCGGTGCGCTCATGTGTCGTCTCCTTCGTCGGGGGTCGGGCGGACGGGCATCGCCACGGTGGTCAGATCCCCGTCGTCGGCCGAGCGGACGAGGACGGGCTGGTCGGCTGCCGCGATGTCGAGCATCAGGTCGGGCCCGACCGCGGTCGCGACCGCCGGATGAAGCGTGGTGATCTCGAAGGTGATCTCCGCCTCGGGTCCGTGGACACCGGCGGCGACGACGACCGGGCTCCCGGCCGCGTCGGGTGTCGACACCGCCACCGCCGATCCCGACACCCGCAGCAGCACACGACGGCCGCGTTGCCGTTCGAGGGCGTGCACCAGCGCGTTCCGGGGCACGACGGCCCGCGTGACGACCGGGGCGAGCGCGTCGAGCATCGCGCGGTGGTCGGGGAAGGGGTCGGCCAGCAGGCGGCAGTGCCGGGTGTCGCCGTCGGCGCGCAGGTGCAGGCCGTGGCGGTCGGCGGCCAACTCCACGACGGTCCGGCGTCGCGTCCACGGAAGGGCCAGGCGCAGGTCGTCGCCGTCGAGGGTGCCCGCCCAGTCCATCCGGCAGGGCGGATCGAGCGCCACCGTCCGCGTCGAGAGCCGGTAGCGGTCGGTCGCGGTCAGCACCAGGCACGCGGCGGATGCCTCGAGCCGGACTCCGCCCAGCACCGGATGGTCCGGCTCGTGTGCGGTGGCCGCGAGGACCTGCTCGACGGCCGTCGCGAGGACCGGGCCGGGCACCGTCGCCACCGGCAGCGGCCCGCCGGTGCGGCCGAGACCCCCGCGCACCTCGGCGGCTGTCCGCCGGGCCCGATGCACCTGCTCGGCGAGGGCGTCCACGTGTCGGTCGATCAGGACGGCGGCCTCCTCGGGGCCGGCATCGAGGACCTCCACGATCTTCTCGAGCGGCATGTCGATCTCGCGCAGCCGGCGGATCGTCACGGCACGGTCGAGTTGGTCGCGGGTGTAGTAGCGGTAGCCCGACGCCGCATCGACCTCGGCGGGCTGCAACAGACCCGAATCCGCGTAGAAGCGCAGCGCGCTCGGGGTCAGCCCGCTCGACCGGGCGAAGACCCCGATGGTGATCAGTTCGGCATGTGACACCCGGTCATCATCGGGCTTCAGGTAACCCGAAGGTCAAGGCGCACAGGAAACTGCCAGTCACGGTCCAGCGAGGGCGCAGGTTCGGCCGTCACCGTTGCTGCCATGACGAAGTCTCTCGTTCGCCGCGACCCGCAGCTGCCGATGCCGGCCGCAGGCACGGTGACGCTCGACGTGGTCGTCCCGGTCTACAACGAGGAACGCGACCTCGACCGCTGTGTTCGTGGACTGCACCGGCACCTGGCCGACGCGATGCCCTACCCGAGCCGGATCACGGTCGCGGACAACGCGAGCACCGACACCACCCTCGCCGTCGCGAACCGGCTCGCCGCCGAATTCGACAACGTGCGGGTGGTGCACCTCGACGAGAAGGGCCGCGGCCGCGCCCTGCGGACGGTGTGGAGCGCGTCCGACGCGCAGGTCGTCGCCTACATGGATGTCGACCTGTCGACCGACCTCAACGCGCTGCTGCCGTTGGTGGCGCCGCTGGTGTCGGGGCACTCCGATCTCGCGATCGGCTCCCGGCTCTCGCGCTCGTCGCGGGTGGTGCGCGGACCGAAGCGGGAGGTGATCTCCCGCTGCTACAACCTGATCCTCCGTGGCGCGTTGCGCGCCAGGTTCTCCGACGCCCAGTGCGGTTTCAAGGCGATGCGCACCGATGTCGCGCGCCAGCTGCTGCCGCTCGTGGAGGACACCGGCTGGTTCTTCGACACCGAACTGCTGGTCCTCGCCGAACGCGTCGGGCTGCGGATCCACGAGGTTCCCGTCGACTGGGTGGACGACCCCGACAGCACCGTCGACATCGTCGCGACCGCCGTCGCCGATCTCAAGGGTGTGGTCCGGGTCGGGCGGGCGCTGGCCACCGGCAAACTGCCCGTGGCCGCGCTGCGCACCAGCCTCGGCCGCGAGCCCCTCGTCGCGGGGGTCCCGCACGGGATGGTCGGGCAGCTGGTGCGGTTCGGCGTCGTCGGCATCGGGTCGACACTCGCGTACATGGTGCTGTACCTGATGCTGCACTCGGCGCTCGGCGCGCAGGCCGCGAACTTCACGGCGCTGCTGATCACCGCCGTCCTCAACACCGCGGCCAATCGCGCGTTCACGTTCGGCATCCGCGGATCCGAAGGCGCGGCCCGCCATCAATTGCAGGGTCTCGCCGTGTTCGCGTTCGGACTGCTGCTCACCAGCGGCTCCCTGTTTGTCCTGCACCACTGGGCGCCCGGCGCGTCCCGACACGTGGAGCTCGCGGTCCTCGTCGTCGCGAATCTCGTTGCCACCGTGTCTCGTTTCGTTGCCCTCCGGTGGGTGTTCCGGCACCCCAACACGTTCCGCAGTCAGCCCCAGGGAGTCGACCAGTGACCACAACCTCCGTACTCGACCACGAACCGGTGGTCCCCGACGCCCCCGCACCGCGACCCCGGTCGCGCTGGGAGCCGTGGGCGCTCGCGGCCCTGCTGATCGGCACCGCCGTCGCCTACCTGTGGAACCTCGGTGCCTCCGGCTGGGCCAACTCCTTCTACTCCGCGGCCGTGCAGGCGGGTTCGGTGTCGTGGAAGGCGTTCTTCTTCGGCTCCTCGGACGCCGCGAACTCCATCACCGTCGACAAGCCCCCCGCGTCGCTGTGGATCATGGAACTGTCGGTGCGGGCGTTCGGCCTGAACTCGTGGTCGATCCTGGTGCCGCAGGTGCTGATGGGTGTCGCGTCGGTCGCGCTGCTCTGGGCGATCGTCCGCCGCCGCTTCGGCGCGGGTGCGGGCCTGCTCGCCGGGCTGGTGCTCGCGGTGACTCCCGTCGCCGCGCTGATGTTCCGGTTCAACAATCCCGACGCGCTTCTCGTGCTGCTGACGCTCGCCGCCGCGTGGGCCCTGCTGCGCGCGATCGAGGACGGACGCACCCGCTGGCTCGTGCTCACCGGCGTCTTCGTCGGGTTCGGTTTCCTGACCAAGCAACTGCAGGTGATGCTGGTGGTGCCCCCGCTGGCGCTGACCTACCTGCTGTTCGGCCCGCCGAAGCTCGGCAAGCGGATCGCGCAGCTGTTCGCGGCGCTGGCCGCGATGGTGGTCTCCGCCGGCTGGTGGCTGCTCACCGTCGAACTGTGGCCCGCCGACTCGCGGCCGTGGATCGGTGGCTCGCAGGAGAACTCGATCCTCGAACTGACCCTCGGCTACAACGGACTCGGCCGCCTCAACGGCAACGAGCGCGGCAGCGTCACCCCCGGCCGCGACGGCGGTGCCGTCCAGGGGCTGGGCGCCGGCCAGGGCGGCACGATGGCCGAGACGGCGGCGGGTGCGGTGCCCGGCGGGATGCCCGGCGGGATGCCGCCCGGAGGCCCCGGAGGCGGTGGCGGCATGTGGGGGAGCACCGGCATCACCCGCATGTTCGACTCCGCTCAGGGCGGGCAGATCGCGTGGCTGATCCCGGCCGCGCTGATCCTGGGCGTCCTCGGAATCGTGTTGCGGGGCAGGCTCGCCCGCACCGACAGCAAGCGCGCCACGTTCGTGCTGTTCGGGTCCTGGCTGCTGACCACGGGACTGGTGTTCAGCTTCATGGCCGGCATCTTCCACGCCTACTACACCGTGGCGCTGGCGCCGATGATCGGCGCGCTCGTCGGTGCCGGCGCGGTCACCGCCTGGCGCCACCGCGACCTGTTGTGGGTGCGCGTGACCTCCGCCGTCACGATGCTCGTCACCGCAGTGTGGTCGTGGGAGCTGCTCGGCCGCAGCGCAACCTTCGTGCCCTGGCTGCGCTGGGTGGTGCTCGTCGTCGGTGTGGTCGCCGCAGCCGGGTTGCTGCTGCCCCGGCTGACCGGCCGACTCGCCGCCGGAGTCGCGGTCGCCGCCCTGCTCGCGGGACTGGCCGGGCCCACCGCGTACGCCGTCCACACCATCGCGACCCCGCACACGGGCTCGATCGTCTCCGCCGGCCCGAACACCGGGGGCATGGGCTTCGGTGGCCGTGGCGGTCCGGGCGGTGCAGACGGTCGCGCCGCCGGACAGCGGATGGGCGGGCAGATGCCCGGTGCGATGGGCCAGGCGCCCGGCGGTATGGGGCAGATGCCCGGCGGTATTGGGCAGGCGCCCGGCGTCGGCCAGGACGGCTTCGCGCAGGCGCCCGGCGGCCTGCCGACGGGAGAGATGCCCGGCGGCATGGGTGGCGGCGCGGCCGGTGGGCTGCTGGGCGGCAGCCGGCCGAGCGACGAACTGACCGCGCTGCTGACCGACGGCGCCGACCGCTACACCTGGGTCGCCGCCGCGATCGGCTCCAACAGCGCATCGGGCTACCAGCTGGCCACCCAGCGGCCGGTGATGCCGATCGGCGGGTTCAACGGCAGTGACCCGTCACCGACCCTGCAGCAGTTCCAGCAGTACGTCGACGAGGGGAAGGTCCACTACTTCATCGCCGGCGGCGGCATGGGCGGCGGCATGGGCGGCAGCGGTACGGCGTCGGAAATCACGCAATGGGTGACGCAGAACTTCACCTCCAGCACCGTCGACGGGGTCACGCTGTACGACCTGACCGCGCCGACCGGGCAGACCGGAACGTAGTCTGAGGTCCGTGCGCGTACTCGTTATCGGCTCCGGAGCCCGTGAACATGCCCTTCTGCTCGCCCTGTCCCGTGATCCGGGCGTGACGGCGCTCTTCGCGGCTCCCGGCAACGCCGGCACCGCGAAGATCGCCGAGCAGCACCCGGTGGACGCGGCCTCCGGTGAGGCCGTCGTCGCCCTCGCCAGGCAGGTCGAGGCCGATCTGGTGGTGATCGGACCGGAGGTGCCGCTGGTCGCCGGTGTCGCCGACGCCGTGCGGGCGGCGGGCATCGCCTGCTTCGGGCCGTCCGCCGACGCAGCCCGGATCGAAGGCTCCAAGGCGTTCGCCAAGGACGTCATGGCCACCGCCGGGGTGAAGACCGCGCACAGCGAGGTCGTCGACAACCCGGCCACGCTGGACGAGGCACTCGACCGGTTCGGCCCGAACTGGGTCGTCAAGGACGACGGGCTCGCCGCGGGCAAGGGCGTCGTCGTCACCACGGACCGGGCCGCCGCCCGCGCGCATGCCGCCGACATCCTCGAGCACGGGCACCCGGTGCTGCTCGAGTCGTTCCTCGACGGCCCCGAGGTCTCCCTGTTCTGCCTCGTTGACGGCGAGACCGTGGTGCCGCTGCTGCCCGCGCAGGACCACAAGCGCGTCGGCGACGGCGACACCGGCCCGAACACCGGCGGCATGGGTGCCTACACCCCGCTGCCGTGGCTGCCTGCCGAGACCGTCACCGCGATCGTCGAGGACGTCGTCAAGCCGGTCGCGGCCGAACTGGTCGCACGGGGCAGCGGTTTCTCCGGCCTGCTGTACGCCGGCCTGGCCATCGGCAAGGAGGGCCCGGCCGTCGTCGAGTTCAACTGCCGCTTCGGTGATCCCGAGACGCAGGCCGTGCTGGCGCTGCTCGAGTCGCCGCTCGGCGAGGCGCTGAACGCGACCGCGACCGGCACCCTCGCGTCGCTGCCGCCGCTGCGCTGGCGGGACGGCGCCGCCGTCACCGTGGTGCTGGCCGCGGAGAACTACCCGGGCACCCCGCGCACCGGTGACAAGATCGTCGGCGCCGAGGGCGAAGGTGTCCTGCACGCCGGGACCAAGGTCGCGGACGGTGCGGTCGTGTCGGCCGGCGGCCGGGTGCTCAGCGTCGTCGGAACCGGCGCGGACCTCGAGGGCGCCCGCGCCGACGCCTACGCCAGGCTCGACGCGATCAAGCTGCCCGGCGGGCACTTCCGCACCGACATCGGCCTCGCCGCCGTCGAGGGTCGCATCAGCATCTGATCCCGCCCGTCGTCCGACCCCGCCCGGTCCCAGGGGCGTCCGGAGCCCGACTGCCCCGGCGAGTGAACGGAACATTCAGTCGATCTGATCGAGTGAACGCTTCCGTTCAGTCGCCGGGTGGGGGGTACGGGGAGGTGGTCAGCGGAGGATGCGTTCGAGGAAGGCGCCCGCTTCGGGGATCGACTGTTCGAGGCCGTCGACGTGCCCGGCGGACGGCAGTTCGAGCTGGTACTGCTGGCCGGCCACCGTGAGTTCGGCCGCGAACAACAGGCCCAACGCAGGCGGAACGACCCGATCGCTGAGCCCCTGCACCAGCATGACCGGACGGTCGAAGCCGTACGGGGAAACCCCGAGATAGTCCGTCAGCGCCTGCGGGACGGGCGTGCCGGCCAGTGACCGCACGAACATGCTGCCGACCGACATCGCGTTCGCGCGCGGTTTGAACTGTGCGAGTGGGGTGGTGTCGGCGGCGTCGACCAGGTCCCGGCCGAGTGGCGTCAGGTACTGATTCAGGTCGAGGTCGGGCCGGGATTCGCGCAGTCCGGCAGCGATGTACGCGAGGTACAGGGTCAGTCCGTCGAGCCGCAGGTTCGGGAAGTCGGGTCCGGCGAGGGCGGCCAGGCGGTCCAGGTTGGTCGGCGCCCCGCTGGCGAAGGTGCCGCGGAAATCCAGTTCGGGAGCCAGGGATTCGGCGCGCGTTGCGGTCGCGAGGGCCGCATGCCCGCCCTGCGACTGGCCCGCGACGGCCCACCGCGACGCCGCCGCCGGGTACAGCTCCCGGGCGGCTCGCACCGAGTCGACGACGTTGCGTGCAGCCACGTCGGCGTCCAGGTACGGGTGCAGGCCAGGGGTTCCGAGACCCGCGTAGTCGGTCGCCACCACCAGGAATCCGCGGTCGAGCCAGTCCCCGAACAGCGTGCGATAGATGGGGTAGTTCACCCCGTTGCGCGACGGCGCGTCCCCGTCGGCCATCCCGACGGTGCCGTGCGCCCATGCGACGATCGGCCAACCGCCCTGCGGCGGGGTGCCTTCGGGTTCGAACACCATGCCTCCGGACAGGCCGCCGGCCCCCGCGGTCCGGTACGTGAAGGTGCGGGCCTCGGCCGCGCCCGGCACTTCCGACGCAGGACCGGCCGGAGCGCTCTCGACAACGATGCCTGCCGGGTCGGCCGCGGCGGGCCCGGCGCCGGTGGCGGCGCCGAACGTGGTCACGAGTGCGGCGGCGACCGCGGCCGCGGTGCGTCGGGTGGCTCTGGGCATGGTGGCCTTTCGGTCGGGGACGGTACTCGTTGCCCGACCTTAGTGACGCCGCTCCCGGCCGTGGGGTGCGTCGTTTCCCGAGATTCATGCCTCGAACGCGACGCGGGCAAGGAGGTTACCGTCGAACCTGCCTGTCTCGCAGGGAATTTCGATGGGTTCGGATGATTCTTACCAAGTGCACAAATTACCTGCCGGTAATGGAGGTTCGGCCGAGAACTCGACTGTATAACGGGTCAGTCCATATTCGATTGTGACCGAAAGAGGCTTCGTTGAGCGAGTTCCGGACGTCCCGCAATGCCATCACCTCCGCCCGGCTGAACCGTCGAAGGTTCCTGGCGGCATCGGGTTTCGCGGTCGGTGCCGCAGCACTGTCCTCGTCGTGGGTGTCCGCCGCCGCCGCGCCGCGACGCGCGCTGAACACCGGCGACCGGGTGCCCGCCCTGATCATCGGCAGTGGCTACGGTGGCTCGGTCACCGCCCTGCGCCTGGCCCAGGCCGGCATCGACGCGCACATCGTCGAGATGGGCCGGGAGTGGACCACCCCCGGTTCCGACGGCAAGATCTTCTCCGGCATGCTCAGCCCCGACAAGCGCTCCACGTGGCTGTCCACCACGACGGATCAGCCGGTCAGCAACTTCATGGGCTTCGGCATCAACAAGAGCATCGACAAATACGTCGGCGTGCTCGACTCCGAGAAGTTCGGGGGCATCAAGGTCTACCAGGGCCGCGGCGTCGGCGGCGGCTCCCTCGTCAACGGCGGTATGGCCGTCACCCCGAAGCGGTCCTGGTTCGAGGAGATCCTGCCCTCGGTCGACGCGAACGAGATGTACAACACCTTCTTCCCGCGCGCGAACTCGACGCTGGGTGTGAACAACATCGATCAGTCGTGGTTCGAGTCGACCCCGTGGTACGGGTTCGCCCGGACCGGCCGCAAGACCGCCGAGCGGTCCGGCTTCGCAACGGCTTTCGTTCCGAACGTGTACGACTTCGACTACATGAAGAAGGAGGCCGCCGGCCAGGCCGCCGCCTCGGCCCTCGGCGGCGAGGTCATCTACGGCAACAACGCAGGCAAGAAGTCCCTCGACAAGACCTATCTCGCACAGGCCGCGGCGACCGGCAAGGTCACCATCTCCAGCCTGCACCGCGTCACCAAGGTCGCTCCCGCGTCCGGCGCCGGATACGACGTCACGATGGAGCAGATCGACGAGCAGGGCAACGTCGTCGCAACCAAGACGGTGACCGCGGACAAGGTCTTCTTCGCCGCAGGCAGCGTCGGCACCAGCAAGCTGCTCGTCTCGATGAAGGCGCAGGGGCACCTGCCCAACCTGTCGTCGGAGGTCGGCGAGGGCTGGGGCAACAACGGCAACATCATGGTCGGCCGCGCGAACCACATGTGGGACGCCACCGGCAGCAAGCAGGCCACCATCCCCACCATGGGCATCGACAACTGGTCGGACGCGGCGGCGCCGATCTTCGCCGAGATCGCCCCGCTCCCGGCGGGCCTCGAGACCTACGTCAGCCTCTACCTGGCGATCACGAAGAACCCGGAACGCGCTCGGTTCCAGTTCAACTCGGGCACCGGCAAGGTCGACCTCACCTGGACTGCGGCGCAGAACCAGAAGGGCATCGACATGACCAAGGCGGTCTTCGACAAGATCAACAAGAAGGAAGGGACGATCTACCGGACCGACCTGTTCGGCGTCACCAAGACGTGGGGCGACCACTTCACGTACCACCCGCTCGGCGGCGCCGTGCTGAACAAGGCCACCGACAACCACGGACGGCTCAACGGCTACTCCGGGCTGTACGTGATGGACGGGGCGCTGGTCCCCGGCAACACCGGCGTGAACCCGTTCGTGACGATCACCGCGCTCGCCGAGCGGAACATCGAGAACATCATCGCGAGTGACATGTAGCGCACACGGGCCCCGCTACTCCTGAGGGTCGATCCGGTCGGCCAGCGCGGCCACCGCGCCGGCCACGACGTCGCCGAACATGACGGCGTCGTTGTGGCCGGCGCCGTCCAGCGCGACCACGTCGACCGGTCCACGGGCGGCCGCCGCCACGGCCCTGCTCTGCTCGGGTGGCACGATGTCGTCCGCGGTGCCGTACACGACGGTCGTCGGGACGTCGACGCGCGACACCGCGTCCGCGACCGCGAACCTGTCCCGCAGCAGGAACCCGACGGGTAACCCGAAGAACATGCGGCGCGCGAGGGACTCCAGGTCGGTGAACGGCGACCGGAGCAGCAGTCCAGCCGGCGGATGCTCGAGCGCCAGGTCCGTCGCCACCGCGGTGCCCAGGCTCTCGCCGAAGTGCAACAGCCGCGACGGTCGTACGCCCTTGTCCCGTGTCAGGAACCGGTGTGCGGCCCGGGCGTCGAGTCCGAGTCCCGTGGACGTCGGCGTCCCCGGATTGCCGCCGTACCCGCGGTAGTCGAAGAGCAGCACCGCGAAGCCGTCGCGGGCGAGCGCGGCCGCGAGGGAGGCCCGGCCCGCGCGGTTGCCGCCGTTGCCGTTGGTGACGAGCACGGTGAGGTCGCGACCGGGCGCCGCGGTCGGAGGGACGTACCATCCGCGCAGTTCGAGGCCGTCGGCCGTCGTCAACCGGACGTCCTCGGCGCCGGGCAACACGCTCGATGCGGGCGGCACGGGGGAGTTGTCGGGGAAGTAGATCAGCCGGCGTTGGAACCACCAGGCGACGAGCGCGAGGACGCACAGCAGGGCGAGCACGGTCACCAGGACACGCAGCAGGATCGACGCCGACGGCACCACCGCTCCAGTGTGTGCCGGTCGGCGCCGATCGGCGGCCTCACCGTGCCGTCCAACCACCGTCCATGGTGTAGGACGCACCGGTGACCATCGCTGCGCCGGGGGCGGCCAGCCAGGTGACGAGATCGGCCACCTCCGCGGGCTCGACCAGGCGCTTGATCGCGCTCTCGGTGAGCATGACCTTCTCGACAACCTCCGACTCGCTGATGCCGTGCACCTGTGCCTGATCGGCGATCTGCTTCTGCACCAACGGTGTCGAGACGTACCCGGGATTCACGCAGTTGCTCGTAACGCCGTGCGGACCGCCCTCGAGGGCCGTCACCTTCGACAGTCCTTCGAGTCCGTGCTTCGCGGTGACGTACGCGGACTTGTAGGCCGACGCGCGCAGCCCGTGAACCGAGGACACATTGACGACCCGGCCGAATCCGTTCGCGTACATGTGCGGTAGCGCCGCGCGGATCAACAGGAACGGCGCCTCGACCATGAGGGTCTGGATCCGCCGGAAGTCGGCCGGGAGGAAATCCTCGATCGCGCTGACCGTCTGGATGCCGGCGTTGTTGACGAGGATGTCGGTCTCCAGCACCAGGTTCTCGAGTGCCCCGGTGTCGAGGAGGTCGACGCGCCAGGCGGAGCCGTCGATCTCCTCGGCCAGGGACTCGGCGGCCACGTCGTCGAGATCGGCGACGGTGACGTGCGCTCCGCGGGCGGCGAGGGCGCGGGCGGACGCCGCCCCGATGCCGCTGGCGCCGCCGGTGACCAGTGCCCGCCTGCCTGTCAGGGTCTGTTCCGGTCGGGTGTGCTCGGTCACGCGGGGACACCGGCCTTCTCGCTCGCGAGGATCCGGGCGTCCGCGGCGTCGACCGACTCGAGCGAGATGCCCTTGGTCTCCCGGGCCACGAGCACCGCGACCGCAGTGATCAGGCAGGACGCTGCCAGGTAGATCGCGATCGGCCACGCGGAGTCGTAGCGGCTGAGGAGGCCGGTCGCGATGATCGGGGCTAGTGAGCCGGCCACGATGGACGTCACCTGATAGCCGAGCGAGACACCCGAGTACCGCATGCGCGTCGGGAACATCTCCGCCATGATCGCCGGCTGCCCCGCGTACATGAATGCGTGGAACACGAGGCCGATGATGATCGCGCCGAGGATGACCACGCTGTGGCCGCTGTTCATCATCGGGAATGCGAAGAAGCCCCAGGTGCCCGCCGTGACCGCGCCGATCATGTAGACCGGCCGGCGGCCGATGGTGTCGGACAGGCGGCCCACCAACGGGATCACCGCGAAGTGGACGGCGTGCGCGATCAGCATCCACCACAGGATCTGCGCGGTGTCGGTCTTCACCACCACCTTCAGGTAGGTGATCGAGAAGGTGACGACCAGGTAGTACATGACGTTCTCGCCGAAGCGGAGCCCCATCGCGGTCAGGACGCCACGGGGGTAACGCCTGAGCACCTCGACCACGCTGAAAGAGGTGGCCTTGATCTCCTCGGCCTCCTTCTGGGCCTGGACGAAGATCGGCGCGTCGGTCACCTTGGTGCGGATGTAGTAGCCGACGAGAACGATCACGGCGGACAACCAGAACGCCACGCGCCAGCCCCAGCTCAGGAAGGCGGCATCGGTCAGCGTCGTCGTGAGGATCAGCAGGACGACGGTCGCGACCAGGTTGCCCGCCGGCACACCGGCCTGCGGCCACGACGCCCAGAATCCGCGCGAGCGGTTCGGGCTGTGCTCGGCGACGAGCAGCACGGCCCCACCCCATTCGCCGCCGACCGCGAAGCCCTGGACGAACCGCAACGTCACCAACAGCGCCGGAGCCCAGTAGCCGATCTGTCCGAATGTGGGAAGGCAGCCCATCAGGAAGGTCGCGACGCCGACGAGGAGGAGGCTGAACTGCAGGAGTTGCTTGCGGCCGAACTTGTCGCCGAAGTGACCGAACACGATGCCGCCGAGCGGTCGGGCGACGAAGCCGACGGCGTAGGTCACGAAGGCGGCGATGACGGCGTCGAGTTCGTTGCCGCCGGCGGGAAAGAACACCTTGCTGAACACGAGGGTGGCCGCGGTTCCGTACAGGAAGAACTCGTACCACTCGACGACGGTGCCCGCCATCGAGGCGCCGACCACCTTCTTCAATCCCGAAGGCGGGTTGTCCTGCGCCCTCGTCGACTCGCCGACACTCATGCGTAACTCCTCGTCCGGGTGATGTGACCGGTGCCACAGCTGCTTGTTCCTGCCGAGTATCGATGCATATTTCTGCGCTCACAATGACGCAAGCTGCACGCACGATGTGCGAATATGCAGTTATGGTGACCGGGCCCAGCGCAGACGATCTGCTGATAATGCTGGCGGTCGCGAGGACCGGTCGCTTCAACGCGGCAGCCGACGATCTCGGCGTCAACCACACGACCATCTCCCGGCGGATCGCTTCACTCGAACGGAGCCTCGGTGGCCGGGTGCTCGCCAGGGCCGCGGGCGGGTGGGAGCTCACGGATCTGGGCAGACAGGCGCTTGCCGCCGCCGAACGGGTCGAAGCGGCCGTGCGCGGACTCGTCGCCGACCCGGCCGGCGACAACCACCTCAAGGGCGTCGTCCGACTCTCGGCCACCGACGGGTTCAGCGCCTACATCGCGGCGCCGGCCGGGTCGCTACTGCGCCGACGACACCCCGGTGTGTCCGTCGAGATCGTCGCGGTGACCCGACGGGCGTCGCAGCAGCGGTCCGGCCTCGACATCGAGGTCGTCGTCGGCAAGCCCCAGGTCCACCGTGCCGAAGCGATGTGGCTGGCGGACTACACCCTGGGCCTGTACGGGTCGCGGGCGTACCTCGCGCAGCACGGCTCGCCACGGACGGTCGCCGAACTGGCCGACCACTCCCTCGTCTACTTCATCGACTCCATGCTGCAGGTCGACGAACTCGACCTGGCGCGGCGGCTGACCGTCTCGATGCGGGAATCGGTGACGTCCACCAACGTCTTCGTGCACGTCGAGGCGACCCGGGCCGCTGCGGGCATCGGACTGCTGCCCTGTTTCATGGCCGATCGCCACGACGACCTGGTACGCGTGCTGCCGACGAAGGTGGAGGCGCGGCTCGCCTACTGGCTCGTGACCCGACCCGAGGGTCTGCGTCGTCCCGAGGTCGCCGCGGTGATCGGGGCGCTCCGGGAGACCGTCGACGCGCAGCGGGGCGCCCTCCTGGGGGGAGTGGGTCCGTCCACGCCGCCGCCGCGCTAGCGTCGAGGTGTGCGTGCAGAATCCCAGCGGTCCCAGGTTCCCACCTTCCACGTCATGGACGTGTGGAAGGCGGCGACCGAACGGGCCCGCACCCACGGCGACGTCCTGACCCTCGCCGCCGGACAGCCTTCGACGCCGGCGCCTGCGCCCGTGCTGCGGGCGGCCAGGGAGGCGATCGACACCCAGGTGCTCGGCTACACCGAAACCCTCGGAATCGCGGCGTTGCGGGAGGCGATCGCCGGCTACCACTCGCGCGAGTCGGGAATCGACGTCGACCCGGAGAACGTCGTCGTCACCACCGGGTCCTCCGGTGCGTTCACCCTGCTGTTCCTCGCCGCGTTCGACGCCGGCGACACCGTCGTCGTGGCCCGGCCCGGCTATCCCGCGTACCGCAACACCCTCGCCGCGCTCGGCTGCCGCGTCGTCGAACTCGACTGCGGACCGCAGACCCGCTACCAGCCGACCGTCGCGATGCTCGACGCGCTCGACGCACCGCCCGCGGGCTTGATCGTCGCCAGCCCGGCCAACCCGACCGGCACCGTCATCGACCCCGTGGAACTCGCTGCCCTCGCCCGCTGGTGCGAGGACCACGGCACCCTGCTGATCTCCGACGAGATCTACCACGGCATCGAGTTCGGGACGTCGACCGAGCCGAGCGGTGTGCCGGTGGCTGTCTCGAGCGCATGGGAGACCTCCCGCGAGTCCATCGTCATCGGGTCGGTGTCGAAGTACTTCTCGATGACCGGCTGGCGGCTCGGCTGGGCGCTGGTGCCCGACGCCATGCTGCGGCCACTGCAGCGGTTGGCGTCGAACATGACCGTGTGTCCGCCTGCGATCTCGCAGTATGCGGCCGTCGCCGCCTTCACCGAGGAGTCGCGCGCCGAACTGGACGGTCACGTGCGGCGGTATGCGGTCAACCGCGACCTGCTGCTCGCCGAACTGCCGCGGCTCGGCATCACCGAACTCGCCCCCGCGGACGGCGCCTTCTACGTGTACGCCGGGATCGGCCACCTCACCGACGACTCCACGGCGTGGTGTGCGGAACTGTTGCGCGAGACCGGGGTTGCGGTCGCGCCGGGCATCGACTTCGACACCGTTCACGGCGACCGGACACTGCGCATGTCGTTCGCCGGCGAGACCCAAGAGGTCGCCGAGGCCCTCGCCCGGCTCGAACGCAGCGCGGCACTGCGCGGCTGACGCCGAGCGTTCGTCTCGGTGTCCGGCCGCGACCTGTGCGCTCTCACCTGACGGGAAGTGTCAAACGCGAATTCGCCATTTCGGCACCGGCTTTCGACTCCGCTGCCAAAATGACCCGGTGACTGCTGCGGCGACTCCGAAGGGCGAGCGTCGACGGCTCGCGCTCGTCGACGCGGCCGCCGACCTCCTCGTCGAGGGCGGCTTCGATGCCGTCCGGCACCGCGCGGTCGCGGCCCGGGCGGGGGTGCCGTTGGCGTCGACCACCTACTACTTCGCCTCCCTGCACGACCTGACGGCCGCCGCCGTCGAACGGTGCGGCGCGCGCGAGCTCGATGTCATGCAGGCGCGGATCGACGAGGTGTCGTCGTGCTCCCGCGGCGTCGAGGCGACGGTGGAACTGATCGTCGACATGCTCGTCGGCGTGTTCGAGGAGGGGAAGGGCGGTCACGCCCAACTGGTCAACCGGTACGAACGGTTCGTCGCGTTCGCGCGGCATCCGGAACTGAGGGAGGTCCAGCGGAGGCTGCGATCCGACCTCGACGCGCTGATCGTGCTGGTGCTGCACCGCTCCGGCCGCGAGGTGCACCGGGAAGGGTTGCGGCGGCTCGTGTACGTGGTCGACGGTGCCGTCGTCGGTGCACTGAGCGAGGGCGACCCCGACCCGAAGGCACTCGCCCGCGAGATGTTGTCGCAGGTGATCGACATCGTCGCGCCGTCCGTCGCGGTGTAATCGTCCGCGGCGGCCCCCAGTCCCGGCCGTGCACTCGGAGTCCGGGGCGGGGCCGTAAACTGGGTGTCCGTGAGCCGCATCCCGAACGTCCTTGCCACCCGCTACGCCAGCCCGGAGCTGAAGGCGCTGTGGTCGCCCGAGCACAAGATCGTCCTCGAGCGTCAGCTGTGGCTGGCCGTCCTGCGGGCGCAGGCCGAACTCGGCATCGAGGTGCCCGCCGAGGCGCTCGCCGACTACGAGCGGGTGATCGAGAAGGTCGACCTGGACTCCATCGCCGCCCGCGAGCGCGTCACCCGGCACGACGTGAAGGCCCGCATCGAGGAGTTCAACGCCCTGGCCGGCCACGAGCACGTGCACAAGGGCATGACCAGCCGCGACCTCACCGAGAACGTCGAGCAGCTGCAGGTCCTGCGGTCGCTGGAGCACGTCCACGCGCATGGTGTCGCGGTCGCGGCGCGGCTCGGCGAGAAGGCCGCCGAGTACTCGGCTCGGGTGATGGCCGGTCGCAGCCACAACGTCGCCGCGCAGGCGACGACCCTCGGCAAGCGGTTCGCGTCCGCCGCCGACGAGCTGCTCGTCGCGCTGACCCGGCTGCGGGAACTGATCGACCGGTACCCGCTGCGCGGGATCAAGGGCCCGATGGGCACCGCGCAGGACATGCTCGACCTGCTCGACGGCGACACCGAGAAGCTCGAGTTCCTCGAGGCGAAGGTCGCCGAACACCTCGGCTTCGCGCACGTGCTGACCAGCGTCGGCCAGGTGTACCCGCGGTCGCTCGACCACGACGTGCTGTCCGCGCTCGTGCAGGTCGGCGCCGGGCCGTCGTCGTTCGCGCACACGATCCGGCTGATGGCCGGGCACGAGCTGGTCACCGAGGGCTTCCAGCCCGGCCAGGTCGGCAGCTCCGCGATGCCGCACAAGATGAACACCCGTTCCTGCGAGCGCGTCAACGGCCTGCAGGTCGTGCTGCGCGGCTACGCCTCGATGGCCGCCGAGCTGGCGGGCGCGCAGTGGAACGAGGGCGATGTGTTCTGCTCCGTCGTCCGCCGTGTCGCGCTGCCGGACGCGTTCTTCGCGATCGACGGGCAGATCGAGACCTTCCTGACCGTGCTCGACGAGTTCGGCGCCTACCCGGCGGTGATCGAGAAGGAGCTCACCCGCTACCTGCCGTTCCTGGCGACCACCAAGGTGCTGATGGCGGCGGTTCGCGCCGGTGTCGGCCGCGAGACCGCGCACGAGGTCATCAAGGAGCACGCGGTCGCGGTCGCGCTGGCGATGCGCGAGGAGGGCCGCGAGCCCGACCTGCTCGACCGGCTCGCCGCCGACGACCGGCTGCCGCTGGACCGCGCCGCCCTCGACGCGGCGCTCGCCGACAAGTCGGCGTTCATCGGTGCCGCCGAGGCGCAGGTCGCCTCGGTCGTGCGCCGGGTCGAGCTGCTCGTCGAGCAGTACCCGGACGCGGCCGGCTACAAGCCGTCCCCGATCCTGTAGCGGCTTCGCCGCCTGCGCGCGAGTTCGGTAGCCAGAGTCACCGAACTCGCGCACAGGCGCGTCAGCGCAATTTGCCGAGGATGCGGCGCAGCTCGGCGCGGTCGTGGTCGTCGAGGGCGGCGAAGTAATCGTCGGCGTCGGCGTCGCGGGCCTGCTGCAGGTCGCGCACGGTCCGCCGCCCGTCCTCGGTCAGCTGCACGCACGTCGCCCGGCGGTCGAGTGCGTCGGGGATCCGCTCGACGAGGCCGCGGTCCTGGAGCCGGTCGACGACCTCCGTCGCGGACCGCGGCGCGATGCGCAGCGCCTTCGCGACGTCGCCGAGCCGGGGTGCCGGGTCGGTACCGTGGCCGATCGCGTGCAGCGCGCGGTACTCGTGCGGGGAGAGCTGCCACGGTTCGAGGGCGGCCACCCAGCGCCGGCGCAGGCCCCGCGCGGTCGACATCACGAGGTCCCGCAGCGTGTCGGGACGGTCGGTGATCATGGTGATTCACCCTACAGCCACTTGACGGTTGCCTCATAGTGAGGCAACCTCAGTATGTCTTACCCCGACACTTCGAGAGGGGTGGTTGTATTGACAAGCCCCCACTTCGGCGGACCCGGACCGGGCCGCCAGATGAAGATCGACCCCGCCGATCGCGCCCAACTGGCCGAGAAGCCGGTGAGCCTGCGCCGGATCGGCGCCCTCTTCACCCCCTACCGCACCCAGATCGCCGTCGTCGTCGCGCTCATCGTCGCGTCCTCGGTGATCACCCTCGCCAACCCGTTCCTCGTGCGCGCCGTCATCGACCGCGCCATCCCGCAACAGGACGTGCCGCTGTTGGTCTGGGCCGTGATCGCGATGCTCGCCGTCACCGTCGCAGGCTCGGTGCTCGGCGTCGTCCAGACCTGGCTCTCCACCACCGTCGGCCAGCGCATCATGCACGGCCTGCGCACCGACGTCTTCACCCACCTGCAGCGCCAGTCCCTGGGCTTCTTCACCCGCACCCGCGGCGGCGAGATCCAGTCCCGCCTCACCAACGACATCGGCGGCATGCAGACCGTCGTCACCTCCACCGCCACCTCCATCGCCTCGAACGTGACCACCGTCGTCGGCACCGCGGTCGCGATGGCGGTGCTCAGCTGGCGGCTGTCGCTGCTGTCGCTGATCGTGCTGCCGCCCGCGATCTGGCTCACCCGCCGCGTCGCCCGGATGCGCCGCGAGATCACCACGCAGCGCCAGCGCACCCTCGCCGACATGCAGACGCAGATCGAGGAGTCGCTGTCCATCAGCGGCGTCCAGCTCGGCAAGACCCTCGGCAACGGCCCCGCCATGTCGCAGCGATTCGCCGACACCTCCGCGCACCTGTCCGACCTCGAGGTCCGCTCCCAGCTTTCCGGCCGCTGGCGGATGGCCACGATGAACATCATCTTCGCCGCCATCCCCGCGCTGCTGTACCTCGTCGCCGGCCTGCCCGCGACCTCCGGTGGCATGTCGATCGGCACCCTGGTCGCGTTCACCGGCCTGCAGGGGGCGCTGTTCCGGCCGTTGATGAGCCTGCTCGACGTCGGCGTCTCGGTGACCAGCTCGCTGGCCCTGTTCAGCCGGATCTTCGAGTACCTGGACCTGCCCGTCGAGATCGACGATCCCGAGCGGCCCGTCCCGATGCCCCGCGACGCGGTGGCGGGCACCGTCCGCTTCGAGGATGTCGTCCTGCGCTACCCGGGCGCCGACCGCGACGCCGTCGATCACGTCTCGATCACCGCCGCGGCCGGCAGCTCGCTGGCGCTGGTCGGTGAGACCGGTTCCGGCAAGACGACTCTCGCGTCGATGGTGGCCCGGCTGCACGACCCGACGTCGGGCCGGGTGACCGTCGACGGCGTCGACCTGCGCGACATCACGCTCGCCGAACTGTCCGAACTGGTCGGCGTCGTCTCCCAGGAGACCTACCTGCTACACGCAACCATCCGCGACAACCTGCGGCACGCCCGCCCGGACGCCACGGACGCGCAGATCGAGGACGCGGCCCGCGCCGCCCAGGTGCACGACCTGATCGTCTCCCTGCCCGACGGCTACGACACCATGGTCGGCGCCCGCGGTCACCGGTTCTCCGGTGGCGAGAAGCAGCGCCTGGCGATCGCCCGCACCCTGCTGCGGGACCCGAAGATCCTGGTCCTCGACGAGGCGACCAGTGCCCTGGACAACGAGACCGAGGCCGCCGTCCAGCGTGCCCTCGACACCGTCAGCCGCGGCCGGACCACGATCACCATCGCGCACCGGCTCTCCACGATCCGCGAGGCCGACCAGATCGTGGTGCTCGACCACGGCCGCGTCGCCGAGTCGGGCAGCCACGACGAGTTGCTGGCGCTCGGCGGGTCCTATGCCGCGTTACTCGCCCGCGTCGGAACCGGCCGCGAGACCGGCGCGCCGGCCGAAGAACGTGCCGTCGCCCAGCGAGGTGCCGCTGATGTAGCCCCACGAGTGCAGGCCCGACGTCGCGCGGCCGGCCGCGAAGAGTCCCGGGATCGGGTCGCCGTCGAGGTCTAGGACGCGACCGTCGACGGTGGTGCGCAGGCCGCCGATCGTGAACACTTCGGCGCCGCCGCCCCCGGTGCCGCCGTCGCCGTACTCCGGGGGCGCCATGCCGCGGCGGACGTCGATCGCGGCGAACGGCGGCTGCAGCGGGCGCAGCCAGCGCGAGGACTTGTGGAAGTAAGGGTCCTCGCCGTGCTCGGCGTACCGGTTGTACTCGCCGACGGTGGTCTGCAGCGCGCCCTCGGGCATCCCGATCTCGCGCTCGAGCTCCTCGAGGGTCTCGGCGACGAAATGCGGTTGCACGCCCCAGCGTTCGTCGACCGGGATCTCCTCGTACGCCTGCTCGTCGAGGATCACCCACACCTGCAGGTTGTGCTTGAACAGGGCCGCCTGCCCCACCAGGCCGGGGTAGACGTCCTCGTTGATGAACCGCTGACCGACGCTGTTGACGATCATGCCGCGCACCATCATTCCCGGCACCAGCGAGATGCCGACCTGACCGGCGGACATGTGCTTGACCGCCGCGCCGACGCCCTGCGCCATCACGATGCCGCGGCCGTCGTCGCCGCCGTCGGAGTTGACGCCCAGGCCCACCAGCTGCGGGGCGTGCTGGGCGAGCATCTCCTTGTTGTCGGCGAATCCGCCGGTCGTGACGATCGCGCCGCGGCGGGCGCGGTAGGTGACGGTGTCGTTGAAGTGCCGGGCCACGACGCCGACCACGCGGCCGTCCTCGACGATCAGCCGCAGTGCGGTGGTGTCGGTGTGCACCGCGATGTCGGTCTTGGCGACGGCCTCGCCGAGCACCGCCATCAGCACCTTGCCGCCGAAGCCGTCGGACGTGACGCGGTGCCCGCGCGGTGCGGGCTCGGCGATCTCGTGGAACGGGTAGGCGTTCTCGCCCATCCACATCAGGCCGTCGTCGGTCGGCGGCACCCAGGTCGGCGAATCCCACAGCGACGGCTTGAACGGCACACCGTTGTCGACGAGCCACTGGAAGTGGGCGACGCTCTCGCGGCTGTAGAGGCCCACCTTCTCCTGGTCGGCGTCCGGGCCGAGCGCGGCGAGCAGGAACTTCTCCATGTCCTCGGCGGTGTCGGTGAATCCGCACGCCTCCTGGATCGGGGTGCCGCCGCCGAGGTACATCTCGCCACCGGACAGCGCCGACGAACCGCCACCACCGCTCTGTCGTTCCAGCAGCACGACGTCGGCTCCCGCGGCGTTCGCCTCGAGCGCGGCGGAGGCGCCGGCGCAGCCGTAACCGATGATCAGGACGTCGGTCTCGTGGTCGTAGGTGTCGATCTCGGCAGCGTCGATCGGTGTGACAGGTACGCGTGCGCTCATCGGGTTCTCCTGTGGTCGACACCGGACATCGGTGTGGTGCCGGTCACGCTAGGTCCGCCGGGTCGGGTCGGGAAGGCGGTTGCCCGTTGGACGGGACGGGTGCCCAATTCTCTTGGGTCGACGGAACTTCGGCTGTCGCGTCGATAACATCGACGAGCATGACCCCCTGCGTCTTCTGTGCCATCGTCGCCCGCACGGCCGAGGCCAGCATCGTCCACGAGGACGAGCACACCGTCGCGTTCATGGACATCCGGCCCTTCACCCCGGGGCACCTGCTGGTGGTCCCGAAGGCGCACGCGTCCGGGCTGGCCGAGCTGGACCCGGAGGACGGACGCCGGGTGTTCGCGGTCGGGCAGCGGATCGCCACGGCCCTGCGGGACGGCGGAACCCGGATTCCCGGCGAACCCGAGGACGGCCCGCGCGCCGACGGCGTCAACCTCTTCCTCGCCGACGGCGTCGCCGCGGGGCAGGAGGTGTTCCACGTGCACCTGCACGTCATCCCGCGCAGCGGCGGTGACGGCTTCGGGTTGCGGGGTCGCCCGACGATGCCGCGCCGCGACGACCTCGACTATCTCGCCGGCACCATCCGGCGACGCCTCGCGGACGGTTGACGATCCGCACGTATGTAGCATGCACATTGCGTGTAGTGCGGAACCAGAGCGAGGCAACGTGACCGAATCGATTCCCGACCAGCGACTTCTCTACGTCAGCGACAACCTGTCCGACGAGGAGATCCAGCGCCAGGTCGACCTCTACGGTCCGCTGACCGACAGTGTCCGCGCCCTGATCGCGGCCACCGTGCAAACCGAGGTCGACGACCCGGACGTCCGGCGCGCCCGCGAACTCGTCGAGGAGGCCACGGCGCTGTTGCGCCGCAAGGCGATCCCCGGCCCCTACGGCGTCCGCTGGGGCGCCTCGGGCTGGAAGCGGGGCTGGGGCAACGCCGCCGACGGCCTGCGTAACCCCGTCGCGCCGCCGCTCGAACTCCACTACGACGCGGACGGCCGCGTCTGGGCCGACTTCCGCCTCGGACCGCAGTACGAGGGCCCGGCCGGGCTCACCCACGGCGGCGTCAGCGCGCTGATCCTCGACCAGCTCCTCGGGGACACCGCGGTCGCCGCAGGCCGCCCCGGCATGACCGGGACACTCACGCTGCGTTACCGGCGCCCGACACCACTGGGCGACCTGCACGCCGAGGCCCGCTTCGATCGGATCGAAGGCGTCAAGGCGTTCGTGAGGGGACACATCGCCGACGCCGAGGGCGTCACCGTCGAGGCCGAGGGCATCTTCATCCTGCCGCGCTGGGCGCGCGAGGCGGTTACGGATCAGACCGCGTCGACCGCAGGCTGAACCGCCGACGTCGGCGCGGCGGGTTGCGTAATCTGCGCGGATGCACGGACCGCGAATGCTCGGACCTCGAATGCACGGACGACGAGAAGCGCGCCGACGTCATGGGTGACGCTCGCCCCGAACTGCATCGCCGCTACCCGGAGCTCGCCGCGACGCTGCCGCACCTGCGGCTCGGATCGCGGCCGACACCGCTGACCCGGCTGGACGGTCTCGGTGACCGAAACCGCTTGTGGTGCAAGGACGACAGTGGGTTCGGCGACGGCGGCTGGGGCGGCAACAAGATACGCAAGCTGGAATGGATCCTGCCCGACGTCGCGGCCCGGGGTTCGCGCCGGATCCTCACCGTCGGGGCGCTGGGCACCAACTGGGGGCTCGCGACGGCGCTGTACGCGCGCGAGCAGGGCGTCGACACCGCGCTGGCCCTCGTCGACCAGCCGGTGGACGAGCACGTTCGGGCACAGCTCGCGCGTCTGCACGCCTCCGGGGCGACGGTGCACCGGACCCACACCAAGGCCCGCACGATCGCGGCCGCCCCCTGGCTGTTCGCCCGGAACGGGCTCCCGTACTACCTGCCCGCCGGCGGATCGACCCCGATCGGGACCCTGGGCTACGTCGACGCCGCGCTGGAACTGGTCGCGCAGGTCGACCGCGGCGAGATGCCGGAGCCCGCGGCCGTGGTCACCGCGGTCGGGTCCGGTGGCACCGCGGCCGGGTTGCTGCTTGGCCTGCGGCTCGCCGGCCTGCACACCCGGGTGGTCGCGGTCGTGGTCAATGACACCCTGCCGCTGGCGGAGGGCAATCTGATCGGGCTCGCGCGCCGCACCGAGCGGCTGCTGCGCAGCCGCGGCGCCCGGCTCGGTGCGGTCGACTTCGCGCCCGGATCGTTGGTCGTCACCCGGCGTTGGCTCGGGCCGGGATACGGCCACCCGACGGTCGAGGCTGCCGCCGCCGAGCGGGCCGCGGCCGCGGCCGGGCTCACACTCGATCCGGTGTACACCGCCAAGGCCTTCGCCGCCGCGATCGCCCTCGACCGGCACCCGATGTTCGGGGACGCGCCGATCGTGTTCGTCGACACGTACGGACCGCGCTGAGCGTCGTCGCTCAGCCCTGCGGGTCCGGCAGTCCCGTCGCGGCGCGACCCGTGCGCGGGTCCCGCGGGCGGTCGGCGTGGCCGAGGTCCCGGCCCGGATCGATGACGTCACGGACCCGCTGCTTGAGGACCTTCGCCTCCGGGAAGCCGCCGTCGCGGGACCGGTCCCACACGACGGCGCCGTCGACCTCGACCAGGAAGACGCCGCCCGTGCCGGGGACCAGGGCCACCTCGCCGAGGTCGGCGCCGAACGTGCTCAGCAGTTCCTGCGCCATCCACGCCGCCCGCAGCAGCCACTGGCACTGCGTGCAGTACGTGATGCGCACCCTCGCCCGATGTGCCTCCGGGGATCCCATGACCCTCAGCCTGCCAAATCGGGGGAGCGCACACGACTCGGCATGAACGCCGCCGCCACCAGAATCACCGCCGCGGTCGCGGTCACGGCCAGGAACACCAGGTGCAGTGCGCCCGACAACTGTTCCGGTGCCGGGGTGTCGGTTCCGTCCAGCCGGGCGTTGACGATCGCGCCGAACGCCGCCACCCCGACCGCGCTGCCGATCGACCGGGCGAACATGTTCGTCGAGGTGACGACACCGCGCTGCGACCAGTCCACGCTGGACTGCGCGGCGATCAGCGTCGGGCTCGACACCAGGCCCATGCCCGCGCCGATCACGAAGCAGATCACCGCCACCTCCCATACCCGCGACCCGGCGTCCAGGCCGGTCGTCAGCGCCATACCCGCGACTGCCGCGGCCGCGCCGATCAGCGCGGTGACGCGGAAACCGACGCGCAGATACAGCCGGCCTGCGAGTGAGGCGGAGATGGGCCAGCCGATCGTCAGGGTGGCGAGCGCGAATCCGGCGACCAGCGCGCCGGTACCGAGCACACCCTGCACGAACGTCGGCACGTACGACGTCAGGCCCATGATGATCGCGCCGACCGCGGCCGAGATCGTGCTGCTGACCACCAGCACCCGGCGGGTGAGCACCCACGGCGGCAGGATCGGGTCCGCGGCGCGCCGCTCGACCACCGCGAACGCCACCAGCAGCGCCGCACCGCTCCCGAACACCGCGATCGACGCCGGCGCCCCCCACGCCCACGCCTGCCCGCCCTCGAGCAGGCCGAGGATCACCAGGGCCGCGCCGCCGGTCAGCAGCACCGCGCCGAGATAGTCGATCCGGGGCCGGTCGCGGCGCGGCTGCTCGGAGAAGTGCCGCTGCAGCGCCCACGCGGCGACCGCGCACAGCGGCACGTTGACCAGGAAAATCCACCGCCACGACAGGTACTCGGAGAACACCCCGCCGAGCGTCGGCCCGACCACCGCGGAGATGCCCCACACACTGGCGAGGTAGCCCTGGGCCTTCGCGCGTTCGGCGAGGGTGTAGATGTCGCCGGCGATGGTCAGGCTCATCGGCTGCACCGCGCCGGCGCCGAGACCCTGGATCGCCCGGAACGCGATCAGCGCCGGCATCGACCACGCCAGGCCGCACAGCACCGAACCCAGGCAGAACGACGCGATGCCGAACAGCATCACCGGCTTGCGGCCGAACAGGTCGGCGAGCTTGCCGTAGATCGGCACCGAGACCGCCTGCGCGAGCAGATAGATCGAGAACAGCCACGGGAACTGGCCGAAGCCGCCGAGGTCGCGGACGATGGTCAGCACCGCGGTCGCGATGACCGTGGAGTCCAGCGCGACCAGCGCGGTGGTCAGCATCAGCGACGCCAGGACGGGGCCGCGTTCCGAACGCAGCCCGATGTCGCGTCTGTCGATCTCGATTGCCATCTGATCGAGTATCGGGCAGACCCGATAGGGTTGGCCCGTGCGCCCCTCACTCTCCGACTACACCCACCTGGCCGGCGGCAAGGTCCGCGACCTCTACACCATCGACGACGAGCACCTGCTGCTCGTCGCCAGCGACCGGATCTCCGCCTACGACCACATCCTGAGCACCCCGATCCCCGACAAGGGCCGGGTGCTCACCGCGATGAGCGTGTTCTTCTTCAACCGGCTGACCGCGCACAACCACCTGGCCGGGCCGCCGGACGACGAGCGCATCCCCGAGGAGGTGCTCGGCCGCGCGCTGGTGGTCAAGAAGCTGAACATGGTGCCCGTCGAGTGCGTGGCCCGCGGCTACCTCACCGGGTCGGGGCTGGCGGACTACCAGCGCACCGGCGCGGTGTGCGGCGTCGAGCTGCCCGAGGGCCTCGTCGAGGCGTCGCAGCTGCCCGAGCCGATCTTCACCCCCGCGACCAAGGCCGCGCTCGGTGACCACGACGAGAACGTCGACTTCGCCACCATCGTCGATCAGCTCGGTCAGAACCTCGCGTTCAAGCTGCGCGAGGACACCCTCGACATCTACTCCCGCGCCGCGATCTTCGCCGGTGAGCGGGGAATCATCCTGGCGGACACCAAGTTCGAGTTCGGCATCGACGCCGACGGCAACCTGGTGCTCGCCGACGAGGTGCTCACCCCCGACTCCTCGCGGTACTGGCCCGCGGAGGGCTACGAGGCGGGCAAGGTGCAGCCCAGCTTCGACAAGCAGTTCGTCCGGGACTGGCTCACCGGGCCGGACTCCGGCTGGGACCGCGCCTCCGACACGCCCCCGCCGCCGCTGCCGCAGGACATCATCGACGCCACCCGCTCCCGCTACATCGAGGCATACGAGCGGATCTCCGGACTGTCCTTCGCCGACTGGCTCTAAAGGACAGTCCCGGCCGCACTCGGGGCGCGCCCGGGGCGCGCCCACGGCGACCGGGGGACAGCGCATAGGGTGGGCGGCATGAGTTCGCCCGTCGCTGCGCCTCCGGTCGCGAAGAAGGTTCCCCAGCCGCGCACCCACCACGGCGACACGTTCGTCGACAACTACGAGTGGTTGCGGGACAAGAGCGACCCCGAGGTCGTCGCATATCTCGAGGCCGAGAACGCCCACACCGAGGCGCAGACCGAGCACCTGGCGCCGCTGCGGGAGTCGATCTTCGGGGAGATCAAGTCCCGCACCCAGGAGACCGACCTGTCGGTGCCGTCCCGGATGGGACAGTGGTGGTACTACGCCCGTTCGTTCGAGGGCAAGCAGTACGGGGTGCACTGCCGCTGCCCGATCGCCGGGCCCGACGACTGGACGCCGCCGGTCCTCTCCGCGGACACCGACATCGAGGGCGAGCAGGTGCTGCTCGACGGCAACGAGCTCGCCGAGGGGCACGACTTCTTCGCGCTCGGCGCGATGTCGGTGACCCTGGACGGCACCCTGCTCGCGTACTCCGTCGACACCGCAGGCGACGAGCGCTACCTGCTGAGGTTCAAGAACCTCGACACCGGCGAGCTGCTCGCCGACGAGATCCCCGGCACCGCGCCCGGTGCGACCTGGTCGATGGACAACCGGCACGTCTTCTACCTGACCGTGGACGACGCGTGGCGGCCGGACACCGTCTGGCGGCACGAGCTGGGCACGCCGCAGTCCGCGGACGTGCGCGTCTTCCACGAGCCCGACGAGCGGTACTGGGTCGGCTTCGGATCCACCCGGAGCGAGAAGTACCTGACCGTGTGGCTCGGCTCGAAGATCACCTCCGAGATCTGGTACCTCGAATCCGCGAACCCCGAGGGCGAATTCACCGTCGTACTGCCCCGCGAGGAGGGCGTCGAGTACGCCGTCGAGCACGCCGTGGTCGGCGGTCAGGACCGGTTCCTGATCCTGCACAACGGGATCGTGGACGGGGTCAAGGCGGAGAACTTCACCCTCGTCGACGCCCCGGTCGCCGATCCGACCGAGCAGCGAACCCTGATCGCCCACCGCGCCGACGTCCGCCTCGAGGACGTCGACGCGTTCGCCGGTCACCTGGTGGTCAGCTATCGGCGGGAGGCGCTGACCCGACTCGCGGTGTGGCCGCTCACCGACTCCGGGTACGGCGATCTGCGTGAGCTCGAGTTCGGCGAGGAGCTGTACTCGGTCGGCGCCGGGTCCAACCCGGAGTGGGAAAGCCCGCTGCTGCGAATGGGATACACGTCCTTCATCACGCCGAGCCGGGTCTACGACTACGAGATCGCGACCGGGACGCTGCTGCTGCGGAAGGAGCAGCCGGTGCTGGGCGGGTACGACCCCGCCGACTACGAGCAGCACCGCGACTGGGCCACCGCGGAGGACGGCACCCGGGTCCCGATCTCGCTGGTGCGGCGCCGCGGCGGCGATGACCCCGCGCCGCTGCTGCTGTACGGGTACGGCTCCTACGAGGCCAGCACCGACCCCGGATTCTCGGTGGCCCGGCTGTCGCTGCTCGACCGCGGCGTGGTGTTCGCGGTGGCGCACGTGCGCGGAGGCGGCGAGATGGGCCGGCACTGGTACGACAACGGCAAGATGCTGTCGAAGAAGAACACCTTCACCGACTTCGTCGCCTGCGCACGGCATCTCGTCGACACCGGGCGCACGACGCCGCAGCAGATGGTGGCCGACGGCGGCAGCGCGGGCGGGTTGCTGGTGGGCGCGGTGGCGAACCTGGCGCCCGAGCTGTTCGCCGGGATCCTGGCGAACGTGCCGTTCGTGGACCCGCTCACCTCGATCCTCGATCCGTCCCTGCCGCTGACCGTCATCGAATGGGACGAGTGGGGAAACCCCCTCGCGGACAAGGACGTCTACGACTACATGCGCTCGTACAGCCCGTACGAGAACGTCGGCGCCCACGACTACCCGGCGATCCTCGCGATCACCAGCATCAACGACACGCGGGTGCTGTACGTGGAGCCGGCCAAGTGGGTGGCGCAGCTGCGCGCCACCAAGACCGGCGACTCGCCGCTCCTGCTCAAGACGGAGATGAGCGCCGGCCACGGCGGCGTCAGCGGCCGGTACGAGAAGTGGCGGGAGGTCGCGTTCGAGTACGCCTGGGTGCTCGACACCGTCGGCGCGAGCTGACCGCCGGGCCGACCGGGTCCCTCGACGTCCCCCGGCCACCCCGTCGGGGGACAATGGGGACGTGGCCGCAGGCGCGGGTCGCGCGCACGCGATCGACTGGACCCGGCCGCCCGACCCCACGGACGTGCGGGTGTGGGACCGGCTGACCGGCAACTTCTGGTTGCCCGAACGGGTGGCGCTGTCGAACGACGTGCCCTCGTGGCGGGCCCTCACCGAGACCGAACGCCGGCTGACCATCCGGGTCTTCACCGGCCTGACCCTGCTCGACACCGCACAGGCCACCGTCGGCGCGGTCGCGATGATCGCCGACGCCGGCACCGCACAGGAGGCGGCGGTGCTGACCAACATGGCGTTCATGGAGTCGGTACACGCCAAGAGCTACAGCGCGGTCTTCTCCACACTGTGTTCGAGCAGGGAGATCGACGAGGCGTTCGACTGGTCCGAACGCAACCTCCACCTGCAGCGCAAGGCGGGCATCGTGCTGGACCACTACCGCGGCGACGACCCGCTGGCCAGGAAGGCCGCCTCCGTCCTGCTGGAGTCGTTCCTGTTCTACTCGGGCTTCTACCTGCCGCTGCGTTTCGTCTCCCGCGGCGTGCTCACCAACACCGGCGATCTGATTCGGCTGATCATGCGAGACGAGGCCGTGCACGGGTTCTACATCGGTCACACCTGCCGGCGGGCGCTGGACCGGGCCGACGGCCGCGTGCGCGCCCGGCACCGCACCTACACCCACGAGTTGCTGCAGGCGCTGTACGACAACGAGGTCGGGTACGCGCACGACCTGTACGACGGAGTCGGCTGGACCGGCGAGGTGCTCCCGTTCATGCGCTTCAACGCGAACCGGGCCCTGGCCAACCTCGGTTACGGCCCGCGGTTCGCGGCGGCCGAGTGCATCGTCCGCCCGGAGATCCTGGCGGCTCTCGACCCGGGGGCGGGAGAGACTCACGACTTCTTCTCCGGCGCGGGCAGTGCGTACGCCCTGCCCACCCCCGAGCCCACGGAGGACTCCGACTGGGAGCGGTGATTCGTCCGGGCCTGCTCGGTCGCGCCGTACGAAGCCCGGGCAACGTCGTCGCGGTGAAGTTCGGCAACGCCGCCACCCATCGCGCCGCACTGGCCTCCCTCGACTCCATCGACGCGGGCCTGGCGGCACTGCCCGCCGCCCGGGGCTGAGCGCACGTACGGTGGTCGCCATGACGAATCTCCTCGACATCGACATCGACACCCTTGCCGGCGAGGCGACCTCGCTGCGCGCCCTCGGCGGCAAGGCGATCCTGCTGGTCAACGTCGCCTCCAAGTGCGGTCTCACCCCGCAGTACACCGCCCTCGAGCAGCTGGCGAAGGACTACGCCGACCGCGGTCTGACCGTCGTGGGGGTGCCGTGCAACCAGTTCATGGGCCAGGAGCCGGGCACCGCCGAGGAGATCCAGGAGTTCTGCTCGACCACCTACGGCGTCACCTTCCCGCTGCTGGAGAAGATCGACGTCAACGGCGACGACCGGCACCCGCTGTACACGCAGTTGACTCAGGCCGTCGACGCCGAGGGCGCTGCCGGTGACATCCAGTGGAACTTCGAGAAGTTCCTGATCACCGCCGACGGCACCGTCGCGAACCGCTTCCGCCCGCGCACCGAGCCGGACGCCCCCGAGGTCGTGTCGGCCATCGACGCCCTGTTGTAGGCGGCTCCGCCGCTCGTGCGCGGTTCACGGGTCCAGGGACCCACAAACCGCTCACGAGCGCGTCAGCGCCTGTTCATCTTCGGCTGCCAGGCTGACCGCATGGCCGCAACGCTGATCGTGTCGGTGTCGGGGATCAGGGACGAGACCCGGGAACTCGCAGCCGGGTTCGCGGACGAGATGGACGCGCGGGGTGTACCGCTGTCGCTGCTGGTCGCCCCGCGGCTCAAGGACAAATACCGACTCGTACGGGACGAACCGACCCAGGACTGGTTGCGTACCCGCCGGGACGGCGGCGACGCGATCGTGCTGCACGGCTACGACCAGGCCGCCACCAAGAAGCGCCGCGCCGAGTTCGCGGCCCTGCCGCAGCACGAGGCGACGCTGCGCCTGCTCGCCGCCGACCGGGTGATGGAGGAGACGGGACTGCGGACCCGGGCGTTCGCGGCGCCCCGCTGGCAGGCGTCGCAGGGCGCGGTGACGGCGTTGCCGCACAACGGATTCCGGCTGCTCGCCGGGCTCACCGGCATTCACGACCTCGACCGCGGCACCGTCGTGAAGGCGCGGGTGCTCGGCATCGGCGACGGATTCCGTTCGGAACCGTGGCGGTGTCGCGCGCTGGTGCTCGGAGCCGGTCGGACCGCTCGTCGCGGTGGCATCGTCCGGCTCGCGATCTCCGCCAAGCAGCTCGCGCAACCCGGTCCGCGGCAGGCCGTGCTCGACGCGGTCGACCTCGCCCTGCACCACGAGGCCCGCGCCGACACCTATCGCTGGCGGTCGCGCCGGGACGACCTCGAGGTTGCGTAGCCGGGTCTACCCGGCGAGCGAGTCGAGATGCTCGGTGACCATCCGCAGCGCACTCTCCGGGCTGTCCGTCTCGCCGAGCACGGCGTGCATCGCCGCGCCGTCGATCAACGCGTGCAGATGCATCGCCTCGGCGTCGATGTCCCGCGACGCGGCGACCAGACCGTGCCGTGCCAGGTCGGCGAGGATCTTCCCGCATCCGAGCCGCATGTCCCGCTGCGCGTCCAGCGCGATCGCCCCGAGCTCGGGATGTGCCGGCGCCTCGGCCACCAGGGCGAGGTTGACCTCCATCTCACAGCGCCGGACGTCGTCGAGGGGGAGCAGCTCGGACAGCATCGCCAGCGCGCGGGCCCGCGGCTCCGCGACGGTCACGTGTGTGAGGATCCGGTACCGCGCGCGGACGTGGACCAGTCGCATCGAGTAGGCGAGCAGGTCGGCCTTGCTCGCGAACGTGTGCCTCAGCGATCCGGTCGACAGGTCGGCCTCCGCGGCGACGTCGCGCACCGAGACCGCGGTGATGCCGTGGCGCAGGATCAGGCGCCACACCGCCTCGGCGATCTCCTGCTTTCGTTGGTCGTGGTCGATCAGTTTCGGCACCGCACCATTTTAGGTACGTCCGCGGTCGGCCTCGATCGCCGAGGTGTGACGGTGCCGACACACCGGACGTGCCGCGACCTGCCTCGCTCGACAGTGACAGTCGCGCACGCTCGACCGCGTCACGAGCGGTCCGGCTCGATCAGGACGGACAACGAGTCCAGGACGCGGTCGAGCCCGAAACTCCAGGCGGCGTCCGGACTGTACGACGTGTTCATCGCCGCGCCGGCGGCGGCGCCGACCCGTCGCGCGAGGCCGAAGTCCGCGCCGAGGTAGGTGGCCAGCCGTTCGTTCCAGTTCGACCACGCCTCGGCGATGTCGGCGGCCCGCGGGTCGGGCCAACGAGCACGTGCCGCGGACCGGACGAAGTCCGTGACGAACGTCAGTGCGGCGTCGCGGGTGACGTCGTCCAAGGGCGTCGGGTCGAAGGCCTGCAGGTCGTGGTCGTAGTGCGCGATCGTGCCGGGGCCGAACGACGTGCGCTGGTCGGTGACGTCGATCAGCCACCGGTGCGCGGCGTGCAGCGCCAGCTCCTCCTCGGCGACCTGGCGTACCCGGTCGCGCCAGGCGTCGCTCCGGTACGGCGCCCGCGGCCGACGCGCGCGGACGGCGTCGGCCATGAGCACGAGCAGATCGTCGAGGGACCCGACATGCGTGTAGAGCGCCATCGTGGAGATCCCGAGGTCGGCCGCGATCCGTCGGACGGTCAGGGCGTCCAGACCCTCGGCGTCGGCGACGGCGAGCGCGGCGTCGACGGTCTGTGTCGTGGTGACCTTCGACCGCGGCCCCCGGGTGCCGCCCTTCGGTGCGGCGGGGTGGTCTCGCCACAGCAGGTCGATCAGGTCCAGCGCCATCGGGCACCTCCGGTGGGAACAATCCGAAGTGGGAAATACGTTGTACGTTGCATAAGGTTTTCTCGTCCAGTGGAGGTCACATGAAGATCGCAGGCACCGCGCTTTCCCTGAATGTCGCGGACCCCGCCGCATCCGCGGAGTTCGCCAAGACCCACTTCGGCTTCACCGAGGCCATGGCCGACGACGGCTTCGTCTCCCTCGCGCACCCGGACGCCGGCGTCAACGTGATCTTCCTGCGCACCGGACTGGGCACGTTCAAGCCGGCGTCGATCGCGGGATCGGCAGGTCAGGGCCTGCTGATCGTGTTCGTCGTCGACGACATCGACGCCGAGTTCGCCCGCATCGCCGCAACAGGTGTCACCGTCGTCACCGAACCCGAGACCGAGCCCTGGGGTGAGCGCTACTGCCAGTTCTCGGACCCCAACGGCATCGTCTGGCAACTGGTGCAGTGGCTGTGAGCGGAACCCGTGTGCGCGGTCCGGCTCAGGACACCTCGGTGCCCGACTCCTCGTTCAGCACCCGGAACTCGGTGCCGTCCGGGGCCATGTCCGTGTAGCGGCCGTAGAAGATGCCGGTCGCCTGGTCCGCGAGGATCGCCTGGTGGATCGGCACCGCCACCCGCGGCGCCACCGCGCGCAGGTAGTCGATGGCCTCCGAGATCTTCAGCCACGGCGCGGCCGCGGGCAGCGCGAGCACGTCGACCTTCTCGTGTGGGATGTACAGCGAGTCGCCCGGGTGCAGCAGCCGGGCCGGGTGCTCGTCGTCGCCGAGCAGGAACGCGGTGTTGTCGATGACCGCGAGGTCGGGGTGGATCACCGCGTGCCTGCCGCCGGTGCCGCGCAGGTGCGCCCGCCCGACGTCGAACGCGTCGCCCGGACGCACCGCCGTCCAGCCGTCGCCGAGCTGCGCCGCCGTCTGCGGGTCCGCGTACAGCGCCGCGTCCGGGTTGGCCTCGACCAGCGCCGGCAACCGGGCCGGGTCGGCGTGGTCGGGATGCTGGTGGGTGATCGCGATCGCGTCCAGACCGGTGATGCCCTCGAAGCCGTGCGAGAAGTTGCCGGGGTCGAAGAGGATCTTCGAACCGAGGTGCTCGACGAGCAGGCAGGAATGGCCGAAGTGGGTGAGCTGCATGCCCTCGAGTATGCGCTGGTTCACACCGGGCCAGCGGTTCCGGTGATCGAGTGAACGGAAGCATTCGGTCGATCCGATCGACTGAACGGTTCCGTTCACTCGGCGGTGGTCGGGCGGTGCGGAGGGTGGGCGGGTGGACCGGTAAACTGCCAGTTGCCCGCGTGATTCTCCCGGGCACAAACGCAGCACCAAGCGAGGAGCAGCACGTGGCCCGTGTCGTTGTCGAAGTCATGCCCAAGGCCGAGATCCTCGACCCGCAGGGGCAGGCCATCGTCGGGGCGCTGTCCCGGCTGGGCTTCGCCGGCGTGTCCGACGTCCGCCAGGGCAAGCGGTTCGAGCTCGAGATCGACGGCAGCGTCGAGGACGCCGAGCTCGAGAAGATCGCCGAAGGCCTGCTCGCCAACACAGTGATCGAGGACTGGGCCGTGCGGCGAATCGACGTCGAGGCATGAGCGCCCGTATCGGAGTCATCACCTTCCCGGGCACCCTCGACGACGTCGACGCCGCCCGCGCGGTGACCCTGTCCGGTGGCGAGGCCGTCAGCCTGTGGCACGGCGACGCCGACCTCAAGGGTGTCGACGCCGTCATCGTCCCAGGTGGTTTCTCCTACGGCGACTACCTGCGCTGCGGCGCGATCGCCCGGTTCGCGCCGGTGATGGGCAAGGTCGTGGAGGCCGCCAAGGGTGGCATGCCCGTCCTCGGCATCTGCAACGGCTTCCAGGTGCTCTGCGAGGCCGGTCTGCTGCCCGGCGCGCTGACCCGCAACGAGGGCCTGCACTTCATCTGCCGCGACGAGTGGCTCAAGGTCGAGTCCGCCTCGACCGCGTGGACCACCCGCTACGAGACCGGCGCCGAAATCCTGATCCCGCTCAAGTCGGGTGAGGGCCGCTACCAGGCGTCGGAGAAGGTGCTCGACGAGCTCGAGGGGGAGGGCCGCGTGGTGTTCCGCTACGCCGGCGACAACCCGAACGGTTCGCAGCGCGGCATCGCGGGCATCGCGTCCGCGAACGGCCGCGTCGTCGGCCTGATGCCGCACCCCGAGCACGCCACCGAGCCGCTCACCGGCCCGAGCGACGACGGGCTCGGCATGTTCTACTCCGTCCTCGAGAGCGTCGTCTCCGCCTGACGTCGGACGCACCAGACGGCCCCGGGACTCCCGGGGCCGTCGTTCGTCACGCCGTGCCCACCCCGCGCAGAACCCGCGTGCACACACCCGTTCCCACCTTGCACACGGGAGATGTCCGCCGAACACCCGTGTGCAGGCGCGGAAAGCCCTGTGCACGCGGCTTTTCCCGGGACGTGCCCGGCGGCGGAGTGCGCCCCGTCCTGCTACCGTCCGGCCATGATCTCGACCATCGTGTGGGGCGCCGGCAGCATCGCGCGGGACGCGATCCGCGCCGTCGACGCGCATCCGGCGCTGGACCTGACCGCCGTCCTCGTGCCGGCCGGGGACCGCGTCGGACGCGACGCCGGCCACCTCGCCGGCCTCGGGCGCACGCTCGGGATCGTCGCCACGGACGATGCCGCCGCGGTGCTCGCGACGCGTCCGGGTGCGGTGGTCTACGCCGGCTCCGGCACCACCCGGTCCCGCGATGCGGTCGCCGACCTCGTCGCGGCGCTGCGGACCGGTGCCGTGGTGGTGACGCCGCCGATCTACCCGCTGCACGACCACCGCGCCGCCGAACCCGCGGTCCGCGAGGAGATCCGGTCCGCCATCGTGGCCGGTGGCGGTTCCCTGTACGTGGGTGACGTCGACCCGGACTGGGCCAACCACGTGCTGCCGCTGGTGCTCGGCGGCCTCGACGCCGGCGCGCGGTCGATCCGCTGCCGGGAGATCGTCGACTACTCGGGCTACGACCTCCCCGGATCGGTCCGCTACCTGATGGGCATGGGAGAGCCGCTGTCCTACCTGCCGCCGATGCTGGCGCCGCGGATGCCGACGATGGTGTGGGGTGACCGGGTGCGGCTGCTGGCGCGCGCCCTCGGCGTAGAACTCGACGAGATCCGGGAATCCGTGGACCGAGTGCAGATCGAGGTGACCGTCGAAACCGACACCATGGGCAAGTTCGAGGCGGGCGGTCAGGGCGCGGTGCGGTTCGAGGTGCAGGGCATCGTGGACGGTGAGCCCCGGATCGTCATCGAACACATCGGCCGGATCCACCCCGACTGCGCGCCCGACTGGCCGACCGTGCCCGCGGGCGGGACCGTGCACCTGGTGGTCGTCGAGGGGGATCCGCGGGTGGAGGTCACGATCGAGCCGGGGTCCCGGGACGGCGCCGCGGCCGCCGTCGACCGGCTTGTCGACGCGATCGCGGTGCTGGCGGGCCGGCCGCCGGGCGTGCACGACGCGCTCGACGTCGCGCGAAGCGCCTGATTCCGCCGCGAGAACCTGTTCCATGTCGTAGCGTGCGCAGCCATGATCACCACGGTCGTCTGGGGCACCGGAAATGTCGGCCGCGCGGCGATCCGCGCCGTCGACGCGCATCCCGAACTGGAACTCGCCGCCGTCCTCGTCCACAACCCCGACAAGGTCGGCCGCGACGCCGGTGACCTCGGCGACGTCGGCCGCGAGCTCGGAGTCGCGGCCACCGCCGACGTCGACGCCGTGCTGGCGTCGAAGCCCGACGCCGTCGTGTACGCGGCGTCCGGCGACATCCGACCCGACGACGCGCTCGCCGACATCGTCGCCGCGATCCGGGCCGGCGCCGTCGTCGTGACCACATCCCTGTATCCGCTGTACGACCACCGCAGCGCGCCCGCCGAGATGCGTCAGGCGATCCAGGACGCGATCGACGAGGGTGGTGGATCGCTGTTCGCCTCCGGCATCGACCCCGGTTGGGGCAACGACGTCCTGCCGCTGCTGCTCAGCGGTCTGGCGACCACCGTCGACGTGATCCGCTGCCAGGAGATCTTCGACTACTCCACCTACGACCAGCCCGATTCCGTCCGGTGGCTGGTCGGCATGGGGCAGCCCATGGACTACGCGCCGCCGATGGTCGCGCCCGGCATTCCGACGATGGTGTGGGGCGGTCAGGTCCGGATGATGGCGCGGGCGCTCGGTGTCGAACTCGACGAGATCCGCGAGACCCTCCTGCGCAGGCCCCTGGAATCCACCGTCACCACCGCGACCATGGGCGACTTCGAGGAGGGCACCCAGGGCGCGTTGCGGTTCGAGGTACAGGGCATCGTCGGCGGCGAGCCGCGAATCGTGATCGAGCACGTCACCCGCATCCACCCGTCCTGCGCGCCCGATTGGCCCAGCCCCGCGGACGGCGGCGCCGGCGCCCACAAGGTGATCATCGAGGGCAGGCCGCGGATCGAGGTCGCCGTCGAGGCCACCGACGAGGGCGGCAACCGGTCGGCCGGCGGCAACGCGACCGCGGTCGGGCGCCTGGTCGGTGCCATCGACTGGCTCGTGGCCGCCGAGCCGGGTCTCTACGACGCGCTCGACGTGCCGCTGCGCCCTGGCGTCGGCAAGCTCACCGCATCGGACAGGTTCACGACATCGGAAAGGACGACGGTATGAACATCGACATCCCCGAGGGCAAGGACCCGATCGGCTACGTGTGGGGTGAGATGGTCCCCGGCATCGGGATCGCCGCCTCGCAGTTCTCGCTGTCGGTGTACGAGCACTCGAGCATCGACCTGCGCGCGTTCGAGGCGGCCCGGCTTCGGATCGCCCAGATCAACGGCTGCATCTTCTGCCAGGACTGGCGCACCGACCGCGACGGCGTCAAGGTCGAGATCGGCTTCGACGAGGATGTCGAGAACTGGCGCACCACCGAGGCCTTCGACGACCGCACCCGCCTCGCCGCCGAGTACGCCGAGCGGTACGCCCTCGACCACCACGGACTCGACGACGAGTTCTGGGACCGGATGACTGCGCACTACACGCAGGCCGAGATCGTCGAACTGTCGATGAGCATCGGGTCGTGGCTGGCGTTCGGCCGGCTCAACCACGTCCTCGGCCTGGACACCACCTGCGTGCTGCCCGGGCACTGAGCGGGAGCCGGTGCACGGAACGGCCCGTGCGCCGGCATCGGTGGTCGGCCCAGCGGCCCGACCGGTCCGCTAGGCGACGGGGGCCGGCGGGGCGGGCAGCGCGTCGAAGAAGTCGGCGCTCGGGGTGAAGAACGCGGAGCCCGTCACCGGCGTCGAAAAGTCCAGCAGCCGGTCGTAGTTGCCGCGCGGGTTTCCGAGGAACATGTTCTCCAGCATCCGCTCGGTGATGTCCGGGGTACGGCAGTAGCCGATGAAGAAGGTGCCCATCTCACCGTCGCCGACGCGGCCGTACGGCATGTTGGCGCGCAGGATCTCCATCGAGTTGCCCTCCTCGTCCTTGATCGCGTTGAGCGCGACGTGCGAGTTGGCCGGTTTGACGTCGTCGCCCATCTCGATGTCGTCGAGCTTGGTGCGGCCGATCACGTTCTCCTGCTCCGGAACCGGCAGCGCCTCCCACGCGTCCATGTCGTGCACGTACCGCTGCACGTGCACGTAGGAGCCGCCGCTGAACGCGTGGTCCTCGTCGCCGACGGTGACGGCGGCCACCGCCTCCTTCCCGCTCGGGTTCTCGGTACCGTCCACGAACCCGATCAGGTCACGGTTCTCGAAGTACTGGAAGCCGTGCACCTCGTCGACGACCGTCGCCGCGCCCGACAGTCGCTTGATGAGGTGGTGGGCGAGCTCGAAGCAGGCGTCCATACTCATCGCGCGGAGGTGGAACAGCAGGTCACCCGGCGTGGACGGGGCCTGATGCCTGGCGCCGCGCAGCACCGGGAACGGGTGCAACTGCGCCGGCCGGGGCCCGGTGAACAGTCGGTCCCACGCCGCGGACCCGATGCTCACGATCAGCTCCAGTCCCGCGCCGGGCAGTCGCAGCCCCACCGACCGCCGCAGGCCGGCCGCGTCCGCGAGCACCTGCCGCGTCACCGATTCGCCGCCCTGGTCGATCGTCGCGACCAGGAAGATCGCCGCCGGAGTCAACGGGCTCGCCACCGTCTGGGACTCGGAAGCGGCTGCAGCGGGAAAGATTTCGGGCATTCGTTTTCACTCCGTGATCGGTCTGTGCAGGCAGTGGCTGTCCTGGGCGACAACCGTAGCGGAGCGAACCGGCGCCGGCGCACATGTCGGTGCCCGGCAGTACCGTGCCGCCATGACGATGACACTGGCGATGATCACGTTCGACAGCGCTGAGCCCGGTCCGCTGGCGACCTGGTGGGCGGAGCAGACCGGCGGCCGGGTCGAGGCGGACAACGACGGCTGGTTCTACCTGGTCGGGATCCCGGGGGCACCCTACAAGCTGGCGTTCCAGAAGGTGTCGGACCCGACGCCCGGCAAGAACCGGGTGCACCTGGACCTGTCGTCGACCGACCTCGACGCGGAGGTGGCGCGGCTGGTCGACGCCGGCGCGAGCGAGTACGAGCGGCACGACATGGACGGTTTCCGCTGGGTGACGCTGACCGACCCGGACGGCAATCGCTTCTGCGTGTCGGGGCAGCCGCACTGACGACCTGGGGCAGCACTGACGATCTGGGACAGGGCGCCTCGCACACCGACCATCAGCGGGTCCGCTCGTGGATCCTGCCGAGCTGATCCTTCAGCTCCTGAGGCCCGTGCACGACGAAGCGGCAGTCCAGAATGAGCAGCCGTAACGCCAGCCACTCCACGGTGTCCGACGCGGTGCGCCATCTGGTCGTATCGCCTTCAGCCGTGAGCTCACCGTCACCGAGGTGATCACGCAAACGCATGCGGGCGAGCGCGAGCGGGAGGTGCAGTGTCACATCCGCCCGGTGTGTCGGCGCCATCGCGAGCTCGGCGCGCTCGAGGTGCGCGAGCACTTCCTCGTCGGGCATGAGTTCCCGCGCCCGGGCTCCTGTGCCTCGCGGAACCGAGATCCGATCCGCCCGGAACCGGCGCCAATCGTCGCGATCGATGTCGAACGCGACGAGGTACCAACGCTGATTCATGTTGACCAGCCGCTGTGGTTCGAGGTGTCGGGCGCTGAGATGGCCGCTGCGATCCTCGTACTCCAGGCGGACTCGTTCCCGATTCGCGATCGAGGCGGAGAGCACGGTGAGGACGTCCGCGTCGACGGTGTTCCCCGACGCCCGCGCCCGGGGAATGGCAGCAATGCCCAAGGTGCGCACACGCTGTCGCAGCCGGGCGGGGAGCGACTGGCTCAGCTTGGTGAGCGCGCGGACGCCGGCGTCCGCGAGCTCGGGCAGGCCGTGGACGGCGACCGTGCGCAGCCCGAGTGCGACGGCGATGGCCTCGTCGTCTTCGAGAAGCAGTGGCGGCATCGACGTGCCCGCCGCCAGGCGATAGCCGCCGTGGGCGCCGAGGTCGGCGTCGATGGGATAGCCCATCTCACGCAGCCGGTCGACATCTCGCCGCACCGTGCGTCGCGTGACCGCCAACCGTTCGGCGAGTTCGCTGCCGGACCACGTGCGCGAAGTCTGGAGCAGCGACAGCAGCGTGAGCAGGCGTGAGGTGGGTCCGGCCATTCCTCGATCTTCCTCGCATCCAGGACAGAAACAGTCCTATTTCGCGTCTAGCTTGGGCAGCGACAGTTGAACGTCCTCGAAAGGAACCGAGAATGTCCGATCTGCACAACGCCAACCCGACCGGCTACACGAGCGTCGCCCCCTGGGTCGTCACCGACGACACCGGCGCGTTCCTCGACTTCGTCTCACACGTGTTCGACGGCACGGAGCTCGCGCGCGTGGCGACCGAGGACGGATCGATCGGCCACGGCGAGATCCGGGTCGGCGATACCGTCGTACTCGCCTTCGATCGACGCCCGGAGTGGCCGATCATGCCGAGCCTGCTGCGCGTATTCGTCGCGAACGCGGACGAGACCTTTGCGAAGTCGGCCGCCGCCGGTGCCGAGGTGGTCACCGAGTTGGGCGACAGCGCGTTCGGACAGCGTGGAGGGCGCGCATCAGGGACCCATTCGGCAACATCTGGTGGGTGACGAGCCAGGTCGAGGACGTGCCCGAGGATGTGATGTGGCGGCGGCTGCAGGACCCCGTGCACGCCGAGCAGATGCGCGTGGCGCAGGCGACACTCGACGCCGAGCTGAGCGGGCGGGCGCAGGGACGCAGCAGCGCACCGGTGCGCTGACCTGTCCGGCTCCTGTTCGGTGAACGGCCGGCAGCACCGGGTCGGGCGGGCCTGGGAGAAATGTCGGCGCCGATGGGTCGAACCGTGGACCCTGTCGCCGCAGACGCCCTTCCGTGGTCTTCACCGTGAAAACGATCTGGAGCGTGCCGAGAATGCCCTGGAGTCGGGAAAAACCATCGTCCGCGACCGGGCGACGCGAATTGCTCCGGACGATGATCGTCTCGCCAGGTGCATCCGAGGGGGAGCGGGAGACACGCCCTAGGATTCGGTCATGGCCCCACTGACCGACGCCACCGCCTCCGGACTCTGCTCGTTCGTCGACGCCTCACCGTCACCCTTCCACGTGTGCGCGACGGTGGCCGGCGACCTGATCGCCGCCGGGTTCGTCGAACTGCGTGAGACCGACGGCTGGCCGACGGCGCCGGGGCGCTACTTCCTGGTGCGCGCCGGGTCGCTGGTCGCGTGGAGCACCGAAGGAGCGGGCCACGAGGCCGTGCCGTTCCGGATCGTCGGTGGCCACACCGACAGCCCGAACCTGCGGGTCAAGCAGCATCCCGACGTCGAGTCCGCGGGCTGGCAGATGGTCGGGCTCGAGCCCTACGGCGGTGCGTGGCTGAACTCGTGGCTCGACCGCGACCTCGGCATCTCCGGTCGGCTCAGTGTCCGGGAGGGAAACAGCCTGCGGGAGCACCTGATTCGGGTGGACCGGCCGATCCTGCGGGTGCCGCAGCTGGCGATTCACCTGTCCGACGACCGCAAGGGTGTCGCCCTCGACCCGCAGCGGCACGTGAACGCGATCTGGGGCGTGGGGACGTCGCCGCGCAGCTTCCTCGGGTTCCTCGCCGCCGAGGCCGGTGTCGACGCGGACGCGGTCCTCGGCTGGGAGCTGATGACCCACGACCTCGCGCCGAGCACCGTGGTGGGACTGCACGACGAACTGGTCTCAGCGCCGCGGCTGGACAACCAGGGCACCTGCTACGCCGGCAGCCGGGCGCTGCTCGCGGCGACCGAGAACCCGGGGGAGGCGATCCCGGTGCTCGCCCTGTTCGACCACGAGGAGGTCGGGTCGATGTCCGACCGGGGCGCCTTCTCGGACCTGCTGAACTCGGTCCTGGAACGGATCGTGCTCGGCCGCGGCGGCGGTCGCGAGGACTTCCTGCGCGCGATGGCGGGATCGGTGTGCGCATCGGGCGACATGGCGCACGCCACCCACCCGAACTACCCGGACCGGCACGAGCCCGCCCACCGGATCGAGGTGAACGGGGGTCCGGTGCTCAAGGTGAACCAGAACCTGCGCTACGCCACCGACGCCGCCGGGGCGGGCGCGTTCGCGCTGGCCTGCGACCAGGCCGGGGTGCCGCTGCAGCGGTACGTGCACCGGGCCGACCTGCCGTGCGGGTCGACGATCGGGCCGATCACCGCGTCCCGGACCGGGCTGTCGACCGTCGACGTCGGGGCACCGCAGCTGGCGATGCACTCGGCGCGGGAGCTGATGGGCGCCGCGGACGTGACCTCGTACGCGGAGGCTCTCGCCGCGTTCCTGACGCCGCAGGAGTGAGGCCGGGTCGCGTCCGGGCCCTGGGTTGCCGTCGTTCGAACATCGGATGGCGGCCCCGCTCCGTCCTCGGCGAGGATGCCCGAGAACCGATTTGCTCCGAGGTAACAATTTCCTCACCAGACTCGGCAGTCACACCGTTCTCGTGGTTGTCTGGGTCGCGCCGGGCCGTCAGGGTTCGCGCAGGGGCGGGTCGTCGGGGCTCGAACCGTCAAGGGGAGGACATGCTCGTGCACGCTCGCAAGTACCCGTCCGCAGCCGGCCGCGCGCGGGCTGCCTTCGTCGCGGCCGGTTCGGCCGCGCTTCTCGTGACCGCCGCCGCGGTGCCGGCCACGGCACAGTCCTTCGGATCGTCCGGCGACGCGCCCGGTGGGCCGTGCGGGCAGAACTCGGGCAGTTCGACGGGCTCCATCGGCAAGGCACTGCCGTGGATCACCGGGTCCCCGGACGGCGGCCTGCCGCAGCTGACCGGCCGGACGAAGGCGATCGAGATGGTCACCGGTCCCGGCAGCCCGAACGACACCGTCGACCGGTTCAACGTCTCGGGCACCGACCTGGGCATCATGTGGGACAACGGCATCGCGGGCAGCGGGCACAACGTGCTCATGGCCTTCGGCGACACGGTCGGCAAGTGCGGCTCCGACGGCGACGACTGGCGCTCGAATGTGCTGTTCCGTAGCTCGGACACCGCCCTCGCCGACGGCATGCGCATCGACAGCTCACCACTGGACGCGCCGAACCACTCGAAGGAGATCGTCCCCGGCTTCGGCATCCCCGGGGAGTACACCGTCATCCCCACCGCAGGTGTCTCGGTCGGCGGCGTCCAGTACATGCGCGTCATGGGCGTCAGGTCGTGGGACTCGCCGGGCAACTGGACGACGCTGTACTCCGCGCTCGCGTCGTCGACGGACGACGGCGAGAACTGGACCCTGGACCCGCTGACGGTCCGCGCGAACGTGGCCGCGCTCGACATCCCCGGCATCCCGCAGTTCGACTCGAACAACGCGAATTTCCAGCAGAGCGCGTTCGTCGAGCGCGACGGCTACGTCTACGAGTTCGGCACCCCATCGGGGCGCAGCGGTGGTGCGCTGCTCGCGCGCGTGCCCGACGCGCAGATCAGCAACCTCGCCGCCTACGAGTACTGGAACGGGTCCGCCTGGGTGACCGATCTGTCGGCGGCCGTGCCGGTGATCGAGTCGCCGGTCAGCGAGCTGTCGGTGCAGTGGAACAGCTACCTGAACAAGTACGTCGCGATGTACACCGACGCGACGAACTCGTTGGTGATCCGGCAGGCCGATCGGCTCGAGGGCCCGTGGAGTGGCACGCAGACCATCCTGTCGGGAGTGCTGGTGCCGTCGCTGTACGGCGGGTTCATGCACCCGTGGGCCGGCGGCCGGTACCTCGAGTTCGTGGCGACCACCTGGGATCGTTACAACGTCATCTACTTCCGCACCGACCTGAACGGGCTGCAGATGGCCGCACAGGACCAGGCGGACCGTCCGGACCCGGCGACCACCGGTGAGGCGCAGCGCATCGGTACCGAGTTCCCCGAGGGACAGGAACCCGCGGCAGGGGAGTGACGCCGCGGCCCGGATCGGCAGGCCGAACACCCGCGTACCGCAGGCGCGGTACGCGGGTTCACCCGGGCGGGGGACGCGGGGCATGACGCGACGGGCGAAGCTGAACGCGTGACGCGCGTCGGGTTACCTGCCATGCCGTTCCACATGGCGATGCCCTGGATCGGCCACGTCGTCGTCACGGCCGTGGTGGTGTCGGGTGGCGCTCTGTCCGACGATCCCGGCGCCGGTTTCGTGTGGTCCACCGACACCGTGCTCGTCGACGCGGCGGCGGCCGCGATCCTGCTCGCCCGGCACCGGGCGCCCTTCGTGGTGTTGCCCGCGGTCGTTGCTCTTGTCGCAGTCGGAGTCTCCATCGGGGTGTTCAACCCGGGGCTCCCCGTGGCAGTGGCCGTCGCCGTGTACACGGCGGTGTTGAACACGAGCAGGCGGAAGGGCATGACGATCGCCGCGGTTGTCGCGGCACTCATGCTCGTCGCGGTCGCCGTCGACGGTTACAACGGGTTCCAGAGCGTCCTGACCGTCCTGCTCGGCGGCGCGGTCGGCGAGGCCGTCCGAACTCAGCGCGGCTATGTCGCGGCCGTCACCGAACGGGCCGAACGGGCCGAACGCACCCGCGAGGCGCCGGCCCGCCAGCGGGTCGCCGAAACGCGGCTGGCGATCGCCCGCGATCTGAACGACGTTGTCGCCCACCAGATCTCGGTGATCAACCTGCACGCCGGTGTCGCGGCGTCGGCGCTGCGCGATCGGCCGGCCGCCGCCGAGAAGTCACTGGCGATCGTCCGCCGAGCCTCGCGCACCGTGTTGGCCGAGATCGGCGATCTGATGGCGACACTGCGCGACCCCGACGCCGGCACCGGTCCGCCCGGCCTCGCCCAACTCGACGACGTCGTGCGGGCGTTCGCGACCGGTGGGATGCGCATCATGCGCACTCTCGGACGCAAGATCATCGAGCTGGACCCGCCGCAGGGATTCGCGGCCGAGGCCACTGCCGCCTCGGTCCTCTACGTCGCGTCGATGGGGCTGGGCGCACCGGTTTCCACAACGCACGTCATCTCCTCCGCGATCATGGGCGTCGGGTCCACCAAACGCCTGACCGCGGTGCGCTGGGGAACGGCGGGCAACATGGTCGTCGCGTGGATCACGACCTTCCCCGCCGTCGCGATCATCGCGGCAGTCACACTGTTCGCCTTGGGCGCCTTCGCATGACCGGCTGCTGCGGCGCGTTGGTACCGGGTCGGCCAACGTGGCCCGTCGTGTCCATCGCCGTGTCACGCGACGAGATCACCGGTCGGTCAGGCGACAACCACGAGGCGCGGCCGCCCGGGAACCGGGTAACCGTCGACGGTCACCTGATCGGTCGGGCGGACGAGCTGACCCGGGTGCCGAGCGGGCCGGCCGTTCACCAGGACGAGTCCCTCCATGGCCAGCGCCACCGCCTGTGCGCGAGTGAGATGCGGGTTCTGTTCGACGAGCGTGTCGCAGACCGGCCTGCAGTCGAATTCGTCGTTCATGGTCGCAGCGTGCGCGGCCTGGATGAACGGCCCGGCAACCGCGCCGGGCACGCTGCGTACACCTACGTGAACAGAGTGTGTGACGGGTCCAGCCGTCGCGTGATGCGACCTCTGTCGGGTCGCACCTGCCCGTGCGGGGCGGCGACTGCCAGTCTATTGCCAGGCCCACCCGGGCTTGTTGACAGAATTCGTTGCGACACTGATGAAGTCGGCCGGAGCCGAGGGTTGTGGCCCCGACCCGGAGCGGGTGGAACCCGCTCGCTTCGTCGCGGGCCCGGTGTGAGCAGCCGGCCGACGCCTCCGCCGCCCGGGCGGCGCGAGCGCGTACGGTGCCGTCCCCGACGAAAGGGATCCCGGTGACGCTCGGTAGATGCGTGCTTGTTGCCGCCGCGATCTGCGTCGCGACGGCGGGGTCCGCTGCCGCCGCGACAGCAGCCGACCTCCGCGGAGAGTCGCCGGCCCTGTCCGTCCACTGCACACCGACCGACACGGCTCTCGAGGAGTTGTCCGGCCTGGCCTGGTCCGGTGACGGCGGCTACGCGATCGCCGACAGTGGCAGTGACGATCGACTGGCGGTGCTCGACTCCCGATGCCGAGTCGTCCGCTGGATCGAACTCGATTTTCCCACCACCGATGTGGAGGATCTGGCCCTCGCGGGGGATGGCACCGTCTGGCTGGCGGACACCGGCGACAACGACGTCGAGCGGGAGTCGATCGCGCTGATCGGTGTGGACCCGTCGACCGGACGGCAGGAACGGATACCGCTGACGTTCGCTGACGGCGCCCACGACGTCGAAGCCCTGCTGATCGCCGGGACCGGGACGCCCGTCCTCGTCACCAAGGTCAAAGGCGAGGCGGCGACCGTCTACACCACGTCCGGCGGGGAGAGCGTCCACACCATGTCCGCCGACACCCCTACCGTTCTCGTTGCCGCCGGAACGGTGCCGGCGCGGGGCCACGACGACGAGGTGAGGCCGATCACCGGTGCGGCCCTGTCGGCCGACGGCTCGACCGCCGCACTGCGCACCAAGAAGGACGTCTTCCTCTACCGGGTCCGGGTCGCGGACATCGTCGCCGCGCTCACCGCAGCGCCGGCGGTCGTGCTCGAATCGCCGGACCAGCCGCAGGGCGAAGCCGTCACCTTCACCGACACCGGCGATCTGCTGCTCGCCTCCGAGGCGAGCGGCGAGCCGATGCCGCCCATTCACGAAGTCGCGAGAGCGGCCGAGCTCGCCCGGACGGCAGATGATCCTTCGTCGAGCTTCCACGTGCCCATGCCCCTCCTCGTCGCGGGTTTCGCCGTGAGCGGAGTTGCCGCGGCGTTGTGGATTCGCCGACACAACCGGACGGGTTCGGCCGCCGGACCCCCTCGCTGATCGCGCCCACCCGAATCGACGGTGACCCGCTGCGTTGGCGTGACAATTCGGAAGCCGTGCGTGACCGAGCGCACCCGCCGCCGACCAGTGCGGCCCCGGCGCAGCCGCCCGGTTAGACTTTGCGCTGGCAGTACCCCACGGGGCTGCCCATTCGATTCCTCCAGGGAAGGGACCCGACTCCTCGTGTCATCGCAGGTCGATACCGTCACCCACGCCACCGCGACCCCCGATGTTGCCCAGCCCTACCGGGAGCTGGGACTCAAGGACGACGAGTACGCCCGCATCCGGGAGATCCTCGGCCGCCGTCCCACGGATGCCGAGCTGGCGATGTACTCGGTGATGTGGTCCGAGCACTGCTCCTACAAGTCCTCCAAGGTGCACCTGAAGTACTTCGGCGAGACCACCACCGACGAGATGCGGTCGTCGATGCTCGCCGGTATCGGTGAGAACGCCGGAGTCGTGGACATCGGCGACGGCTGGGCGGTCACCTTCAAGGTCGAGTCCCACAACCACCCGTCGTACATCGAGCCGTACCAGGGCGCCGCGACCGGCGTCGGCGGCATCGTCCGCGACATCATGGCGATGGGCGCCCGCCCGATCGCGGTGATGGACCAGCTGCGGTTCGGCGCGGCCGACCACCCCGACACCCGTCGCGTCGTCGACGGCGTGGTCCGCGGCGTCGGTGGATACGGCAACTCCCTCGGCCTGCCCAATGTCGGCGGCGAGACCGTCTTCGACGCCTCGTACCAGGGCAACCCGCTGGTCAACGCGCTGTGCGCGGGTGCGATGCGGGTCGAGGACCTGCACCTGGCGTTCGCGTCCGGCGCAGGCAACAAGATCATCCTGTTCGGTGCGCGCACCGGCCTCGACGGCATCGGCGGCGTGTCCGTCCTCGCCTCCGAGACCTTCGACGAGAGCGCAGGCGGCCGGCCGAAGAAGCTGCCCAGCGTCCAGGTCGGCGACCCGTTCACCGAGAAGGTGCTCATCGAGTGCTGTCTCGACCTGTACCGCGACCGGCTGGTCGTCGGCATCCAGGACCTCGGCGGCGCCGGGCTGTCCTGCGCGACGTCGGAGCTTGCCGCGGCCGGTGACGGCGGCATGCACATCAACCTCGACCGCGTCCCGACCCGCGCCAAGGGCATGACCGCCGCGGAGGTGCTCTCCAGCGAGTCCCAGGAGCGCATGTGCGCCGTGGTGACCCCGGAGAACGTCGACGCGTTCATGGCCGTCTGCAAGAAGTGGGACGTCCTGGCCACCGTCATCGGTGAGGTCACCGACGGCGAGCACCTCGTCATCGACTGGCACGGCGAGACCGTCGTCGACGCCCCGGCTCGCACCATCGCCCACGAGGGCCCGGTCTACGAGCGTCCCGTCCAGCGTCCGGACAGTCAGGACGCGCTGGTCGCGAACACCACCGCCGGCCTGAAGCGCCCGGAGTCCGACGCCGAACTCGAGGCCACCCTGCTCAAGATGGTCGGCTCCCCGCAGCTGGCCAGCCGCAAGTGGATCACCGAGCAGTACGACCGCTACGTGCGCGGCAACACCGTGCTCGCCGAGAACGCCGACGGCGGCGTGATCCGCGTCGACGAGAAGACCGGCCGCGGCATCGCCCTGGCCACCGACGCGTCCGGCCGCTACACCGCCCTCGACCCGTACGCGGGCGCGCAGCTGGCCCTCGCCGAGGCGTACCGCAACGTCGCCGTCACCGGCTCCACCCCGAAGGCCGTCTCCAACTGCCTGAACTTCGGTTCCCCCGAGGACCCGGGCGTGATGTGGCAGTTCCAGCAGGCCGTGCGCGGCCTCGCGGACGGCTGCGCGCAGCTGGGCATCCCGGTCACCGGCGGCAACGTCAGCTTCTACAACCAGACCGGCGCCACGGCGATCCTGCCGACCCCGGTCGTCGCCGTGCTCGGTGTGATCGACGACGTGCACCGCCGGATCCCGACCGGGCTGGGCCTCGAGCCCGGCGAGACCCTGATCCTGCTCGGCGACACCCGCGACGAGTTCGACGGCTCGATCTGGGCGCAGGTCGAGCACGACCACCTCGGCGGCGTCCCGCCGAAGGTCGACCTCGAGCGTGAACGCCTGCTCGCCGACATCCTGCTCGCCGGCTCCCGGGACGGGCTGATCTCCGCCGCGCACGACCTGTCCGAGGGTGGCCTCGCGCAGGCCGTCGTCGAGGCCGCGCTGGCGGGGGAGACCGGCTGCCGGATCCTGCTGCCGGAGGGCGCCGACCCGTTCGTCACGCTGTTCTCCGAGTCCGCGGGGCGCGTGCTGGTCGCGGTGCCGCGCACCGAGGAGACCCGCTTCACCGGCATGTGCACCGCCCGCAACCTGCCGTGGGTGCGGATCGGCGTCGTCGACGAGGGCTCCGACTCCGTCGAGGTCCAGGGCCACTTCTCCGTCACCCTCGACACGCTGCGCGAGACGTCCGAAGGAACGCTGCCCGCGCTGTTTGGATAGCCATGTGACCGACACGGCAGCGACCCCGGAACCCGGGACGGATCAGGCACCCGCCGGACCGTCCCGGGTTTCCGCGCGTCCGGGGGTCGGCGCGTCCGGCCGCTGGGTCGACCGACTGCGGGAGTGGAGCGCCCCCTGGTCCACCGAACGACTCGCCGACAAGCACCCGTTCGTGGCGTGGGCGTGGGGTCTGCTCAAACTCGACTTCACCGGCATCGCGTTCGGTGCGTTGTTCTTCTGCTGGTCGCTGACACCGTCGCTGCTGCCGCGCGACTGGCTCTTTCAAGGGCTGATCGGGGGCATCACCGCCGCGTTCGGCTACGCGGTCGGCTGCGCCCTCGGCTGGGCCGCGCACCGGTACTGGCTGTCGAAGCTGTCCTGGTGGCCGCCGCCGGCGCGCGTGACCACCCCGATCAAGGTGGCGGTGCCGATCCTGTCGGTCGTCGCGGCGCTGGTGATGCTGGTGTACTCGGCGGGCTGGCAGCGCGAGCTGGCGGCGCTGATGGGCGCCGAGGGCACCACCACGACCGGCTACCTGCGCACCCTGCTGCTGAGCATGGCCGTCGCGGCGCTGCTCATCTCGATCTGGCGGGTGCTGCGGGATCTGGTGCGGCTGATCGCCCGGTACCTGATCAAGTGGCTGCGGGTGCCGCGGTCCGCGGCCGCGCCGATCGGGTTCGTGGTGGTCGCGTTCCTGAGCTACACCCTCGTCACCGACGTGCTCTTCAACGGCGTGTACTCGTTCGTGAACTCGGCCTTCAGCCTGCAGAACGACGAGACCCGGGCCGGTGTCGTGCGGCCGATCCGCCCGGAACGCTCGGGCAGTCCGGAGTCGTACGCGCCGTGGGAGACCCTCGGGTACGAGGGCCGCGAGTTCGTCTACCGCGGCCTGCACGCCGACCAGCTCGCCGGTTACAACGGCGCGCCCGCTCGGGAACCGATCCGCGTGTACGCCGGGCTGGGGACCGCCGAGGACACCAACGCCCGCCTCGACGTGGTGATCCGGGAGCTCGAACGCACCGGCGCCTTCCAGCGCAAGGCGCTCGTCGTGATCCCGACGACCGGCACCGGCTGGGTCAACCCGACCGCCGCCGATGCCGTCGAGTTGATGTTCAACGGTGACACCGCACTGGTCGCCAGCCAGTACTCGTACCTGCCGAGCTGGCTCTCCTTCCTCGCCGACCGAGAGAAGGCGGCCGAGGCGGGCCGGGCCCTGGTGCACCGGGTGCACGAGCGATGGTTGCAGGAGCCGGCGGAGACCCGGCCCAAGCTGCTGGTCTACGGCGAATCGCTGGGCACCCAGGCGGGGGAGGCCGCGTTCGACGGGCTCTCCGACATCCGCGAGATGGTCGACGGGGTGCTGTGGGTGGGCCCGCCCAACGCGAACCCGTTGTGGAGCACCCTCGTAGCGCGTCGTGATCCCGGCAGCCCCGAGGTCCAGCCCGAGTACTCGGACGGCCTGGTTGTCCGATTCGCGGACACCGCCGCCGCGATCGACGCGCAGCCGGGCCCCTGGCTGTACCCGCGGGTGCTCTACATCCAGCACCCGTCCGACCCGGTGGTGTGGTGGAACCCGGACCTGATCTTCAACCGCCCCGACTGGCTGTCCGAGCCGCCCGGCTACGACCGGCTGCCGTCGATGCGCTGGTTCCCCTTCGTCACGTTCTGGCAGGTGGCCGCCGACCTGGCGAACGCGGCGGGGGTGCCGGACGGCCACGGACACAACTACGGCACCAGCGTGCTGGACGGCTGGGTCGCGGTCGCCGCCCCCGACGGCTGGACGACCGCCGACACCGAACGGGTGCGGGGTGTGCTGGACGCGATCGCAGGCACCCAGGGCCCCGAAAAGTGACCTCCGCTGCCCGCATGAACGGAAGCGTTCAGTCGACTACATCGAATGAATGGTTCCGTTCATGCCATCGGGGGTGGGTGGCGCTCGGGTGCGCGGCCGGGCTGGTCGGGTGGAACAACTGGGTGCTGCCGCGGCTCGGGCTCGGCGCCCGGGGACGGGCGGCGGCGAACGCGGCGGCGGCGACGGGGCTGGCGGCGGCGGTCCGTGCCGCCGGTGTCCCGGCCACCGAACTGGGCTGGCGGGCGCCGGGGGCCGGGCTGCGGTGGGGGCTGGCGGCGTCCGCGCTGCCTGCGGTCGCGTATCCGACGATGCTCGCGATCCCGTGGGCGCGGGCGCGGATGGCGTCCGGTGCCCGGCGCGCCGACCACACGGAGTGGGTGTTCGTGCACATCCCGTTCGGGACGGTGCTCGCCGAGGAACTGGCGTTCCGGTCGGTGCTGTACGCGCTGGCGCGGCGCGCGTCGACCCGTTGGGCGCCGGTGCTCGGCGCCGTCACGTTCGGCCTGTGGCACGTGGCGCCCGCGCGGCACGCTGGGGACTCGGTGCCCGGCACCGTCGCGCTGACGGCGACCGCGTCCCTGTTGTTCGACCTGCTCCGGGACCGCAGCGGCAGCGTGCTCGCGCCTGCGGTGCTGCACCTGGCTGTCAATGCCGGTGGGGCAGTGGCCGCCGAGGCCGCGGCCGACCGCTAGTGGTGCCGTCGCGCGTTGATAGGTTGGCGCGGTGCCCCAACGCCGAAGGATCGACCCCGCCGAGATGCGGGCCGCGGTCGTGGCGGTGCGGGACTGGCTCGCCGACGAGGACGCTCCGGCGCCCGCTCGTCCGGTCGTCGCGGCCGCTGTGCGGCTGAGCGCCCGCACCCTGGAGGACGTCGCGCCCGGTTCGTCGGTGGAGGTTCGGGTGCCCCCGTTCGTGGCGGTGCAGTGCGTCGAGGGTCCCCGGCACACCCGCGGCACGCCGCCGAATGTCGTCGAGACCGATCCGCGCACCTGGCTGCGACTGGTGACCGGCCGGACCACCTTCGCCGACGCGGTGGCGGCAGGAACCGCGACCGCATCCGGCACGCGGGCCGCGGAAATCGGGCACTGGCTGCCGCTGCTCCGGACGTGACGCCTCCGCGTCGCTCCGGGTGGCGACACGTCCGTGTGACCGCCGCGACAGCCGTGAGCCCCGTGGTGGGAGCACCCCCTCGGTGGCCGTAGACTGAGCGTGCCCCCCGCACCCACCCCCAAAGGGAGCAACCCCGGTGACTTCAGCCGATTTGTCGGTCAACAGCCCGAATCTTCTCGCACCCGCAGACCTGTCCGATCAGGACGAGCAGCCGCCCCGCGAGGAGTGTGGCGTCTTCGGCGTCTGGGCTCCGGGCGAGGATGTGGCCAAGCTCACCTACTACGGTCTCTACGCGCTGCAGCACCGCGGCCAGGAGGCGGCCGGCATCGCCGTCGCCGACGGCTCGCAGGTCCTGGTGTTCAAGGACCTCGGCCTGGTCAGCCAGGTGTTCGACGAGCAGACCCTCGGCGCGATGCCGGGGCACGTCGCCGTCGGGCACTGCCGCTACTCGACCACCGGCTCCACCACCTGGGAGAACGCCCAGCCGATCTTCCGCACCACCACCGCGGGCACCGGCATCGCGCTCGGGCACAACGGCAACCTCGTCAACACCGCCGAGCTCGCGGAGCGGGCCCGGGCCGCGGGCCTGATGAACAGCAAGCGGCCCGGTGGCGCCACCTCGGACTCCGACATCGTCGGCGCCCTGCTCGCCCACGCGGCCGGCGACACCACCATCGAGCAGGCCGCGATGGAACTGCTGCCGACGTTGCGCGGCGCGTTCTGCCTGACCTTCATGGACGAGCACACCCTCTACGCCGCCCGCGACCCGCACGGGGTGCGGCCGCTGGTGCTCGGCCGGCTCGACCGCGGCTGGGTCGTCGCCTCCGAGACCGCCGCCCTCGACATCGTCGGCGCGTCGTTCGTCCGGGAGATCGAACCCGGTGAGCTGCTCGCGATCGACGCGGATGGGGTGCGTTCCTCCCGGTTCGCGGCACCCACCCCGAAGGGCTGCGTGTTCGAGTACGTGTACCTGGCGCGGCCCGACACTGCGATCGCCGGCCGGTCCGTACACGCCACCCGCGTCGACATCGGACGCCGGCTCGCGAAGGAGCACCCCGTCGAGGGTGATCTGGTGATCCCGGTTCCCGAGTCCGGCACGCCTGCGGCCGTCGGCTACGCGCAGGGTTCGGGCATCCCGTACGGCCAGGGGCTGATGAAGAACGCCTACGTGGGGCGCACCTTCATCCAGCCGTCGCAGACCATCCGCCAGCTCGGCATCCGGCTCAAGCTCAACCCGCTCCGGGACGTGATCCGCGGCAAGCGCCTGATCGTCGTCGACGACTCCATCGTCCGTGGCAACACCCAGCGCGCGCTGATCCGGATGTTGCGTGAGGCCGGTGCGCTCGAGATCCACGTGCGGATCGCGTCGCCGCCGGTGAAGTGGCCGTGCTTCTACGGCATCGACTTCGCGTCGCCCGCGGAGCTGATCGCCAACGGGGCCGGCGGCACCAGCCACGAGGCCGGCAGCGTCGAGGAGATGGTCGAGGGGGTGCGCCGCTCGATCGGGGCCGACTCGCTCGGCTACATCTCGATCGACGGCATGGTCGCGGCGACCGAGCAGCCCGCGTCCCGGCTGTGCATGGCGTGCTTCGACGGCGACTACCCGATCGCGCTGCCGACCGAGTCGTCGATCGGCAAGAACGTGCTCGAAGGCATGCTCGACAACACCGCGGGCGCGGCGCCCAGGGCCGACAACGACAACGCGAGTGCGTTGAGTCGCCCCTGAGTGGCCACCGAGGCCGCATACTTGCGCCGGTGTAACCGACATCACGTAGAACCCAGACAGTGCCAGGTGCACTGGCGAGATCACAGCTGGAGCTGAAAACCCGATGACCGACGACCAGAACCCTCGCCCCGCCGGCGCCTCCTACGCTGCGGCGGGGGTGGACATCGCCGCAGGTGACCGGGCGGTGGAGCTGTTCGCCCCGCTCGCGAAGAAGGCCAGCCGCCCCGAGGTGCTCGGTGGCCTCGGCGGGTTCGCCGGCCTGTTCGCCCTCAAGGGTGGCTACAAGGAGCCGCTGCTCGCGGCGTCCACGGACGGCGTCGGGACCAAGCTCGCGATCGCGCAGGCGCTGGACAAGCACGACACCGTCGGCCTCGACCTGGTCGCGATGGTCGTCGACGACCTCGTGGTGTGCGGTGCCGAGCCGCTGTTCCTGCAGGACTACATCGCGGTCGGCAAGGTCGTCCCGGAGCGGGTCGCGGAGATCGTCGGCGGTATCGCGCAGGGCTGCATCCAGGCCGGCTGCGCGCTCCTCGGCGGCGAGACCGCCGAGCACCCCGGTGTGATGGCGGACGGCGACTACGACCTGTCGGCCACCGGTGTCGGTGTCGTCGAGGCGGACGCGGTGCTCGGCCCGGACCGGGTGCGCCCCGGTGACGTGGTCATCGGCATGGGGTCGTCGGGTCTGCACTCGAACGGCTACTCGCTGGCCCGCAAGGTTCTGCTCGACATCGACCGGATGTCGCTGACCGGGCACGTCGAGGAGTTCGGCCGCACCCTCGGCGAGGAACTGCTCGAGCCGACCAAGATCTACGCCAAGGACTGCCTCGCGCTGATCGCCGAGACGGACGTGCGGACCTTCTGCCACGTCACCGGCGGCGGACTGGCGAACAACCTGGCCCGCGTGATGCCGAAGGGTCTGGTCGCCGAACTGGACCGTGGAACGTGGAGCCCCGCGCCGGTGTTCGCGATGATCGCGCAGCGTGGCCGCGTCGAGCGCGCCGAGATGGAGGCGACCTTCAACATGGGTGTCGGCATGGTCGCGATCGTCGCGCCCGAGGACGTCGACCGCGCGCTCGCCGTGCTCACCGCCCGGCACATCGACTGCTGGACCCTCGGTACCGTCGCCAAGGCGTCGGACAAGCAGGAGGGCGAGCTGGTTCGCCTCGTCGGCGATCACCCGCGTTTCTGAGCCCGACGTAACAGACCAACGAACCGCCCGGGTCCGCAAGGACCCGGGCGGTTCGTCGTTCGTGTCGAACCCGAACTCGGCGCCGCCGTCGTGAACCCTTCCGGGTGCACATGCTGAAATGAGGGGGAGCCCCGGGGCTCCCCCTCATTTCATTGCTCAGCTGTGTCAGCGGCGCCAGTCGTCGGTGTCCTCGTCGTCCCAGCGCGAAGCGCTGTCCTCGGAACTCTGGTCGGAGAAGGACCCGTTCCGGTGGGAGGTCGACGAGCCACCCGACAGTTCTCGTTGGAGGCTGTCGAAGTTCGTGGTGGGCGAACTGTACTTGAGCTCGCGTGCAACCTTGGTCTGCTTTGCCTTAGCCCGGCCGCGGCCCATGGCCAACCCCCTCGCGCTTTAAGCGGGGCGGCCTGGGAATTTTTGGCGGCCCCGTTTGAGTGTTTATGTCTTCCTGACAGACACTCTAGCGTGCGAACGCATCTCGCGCTCCTTCCCCTGCACAGGAGGGGTGTCTGATTCATCTCAGCGCGCCGGGAACGGCGCGGACCGTGCCGACCCGAAGGTCCCCGCCGAGCACGGGCTGCGACGCGAGTTCGGCGAGTTCCTCGGTCCACTCGACCCCGATCCGGTGCAGCAACGCCGCGGTCAGCGGCAGCCGTGCCCGTTCGTGACCGTCGTCGATCTTGAGGGCGAAGGCAGTCCCGTCCGGGAGTGCGCCGGCGTGCACACCGTCCGCACCCGCCTTGCACAGCAGGCCGGGAACCGCGGACATCAGCAGCTCGTCGTCCTTCCCGGTGCCCGAGAGCAGCCAGGGATGCTCGCGGACCGCGTCGGCGACCGTCCGCTCCGGACTGCCCGGGGCGGCCGCGACGAGCGCGGAGAACGACCGGGCGAGGGCGGTGAGCGACAGCGGCACGATCGGCAGGCCGCACCCGTCGATGCCGACCTCGTACTCGTCCTCCCCGGACAGGTCCGCGATCGTCGCCAGGACCTCCTGCTGCAGCGGATGCGTGGGGTCGAGGTAGGTGTCCGCGGGCCAGCCGCGGGCCGCGCACACGGCGAGCATCGCGGCGTGTTTGCCGGAACAGTTCATGAAGACCCGGCGCGGCCGCCCGGCGGCCGCGAGCACGCGCGCGCGGGCGCCCTCGTTCGCGGGCAGGTCCGCCGGGCACAGCAGCTGCCGCTCGGACAGCCCGACACGGGCGAGGAGGCCCAGCACCACGGCGACGTGTTCCGGTTCGCCCTCGTGGGAGGCGGCGGCGATGGCGACCTCGCGCCCGTCGGCCGGGGCGAACCCGTTGCGCAGCATCGCCACGACCTGGAGCGGCTTGTTCGCCGAGCGGGGGTAGATCGGGGTGTTCACCTCGCCGAGCGCGAGGCGGGTCTCACCGGCCGGGTCCAGGACGACCAGGGAACCGCGGTGCACACACTCGCGGAAGCCCGAGCGGACCACCTCGACCAGTTCGACGCTCAATACTCCACCTGCACCTTCAGCCCGGCGATCCGCCTGCGTGCCTTGTCTTCGACACTAGGCGACAGATCCGGCTGGCGCGCGAGCAACTCGGCCAGACCGGCGGGGTTGCGCCCGGTGAACAGGTCGCGCACCGTGACACCGTGGTCGGGCAGGTGGACGACGGTGATCGGGTCGCCCGCGGACACCGGCCCGGGACGGGTCACCTTCAGGTAGGCGCCGGTGTCGCCGCGCTGCGCGAACCGTTTCACCCAGCCCGGCTCGCCCGACCACACCCCGAAGGTGCCGCACGGGGTCCGCGGCCCGGTGACCTCGAGTTCGAGGGTGGCGCCGATGCGCCACCGGGCGCCGATCACGGCGTCGCTCGTCTCGACGCCGTGCACCCGCAGGTTCTCGCCGAACCACCCGGCGGGCAGGTCGCGTCCGAGTTCGTCCGCCCAGCGCCGCGCCTCGTCCTCCTGATACGCGTACACCGCCTTGAACACCCCGCCGTGGTGCTCGGTGTCGCAGACGTGGTCGCCGGTCAGGCCGTGCACGCCGACGGCCACCTGGCCGGTGACGGCCCGCTTGTCGATCGCGGTCCGCGGCACCCGCCGGGTGCCGCTGTCGCGCTCGGCGTGGACGACGCAGACGGCGGTGACGCCGGCGGTCACCGGCCGCGCAACCGATCGACCGCGGCCCGGCCGGCCTGGTACTCGTCGTGGCGGGGCACGGAGTCGGGATCGATCGCGGCGGCGGTGCCGCCTGCCGCCAGCGGGGTGTCGGCGGGGACCGTCCGTTTCACCAGCGCCAGGGCGATCGGCCCGAGCTCGTGGTGATCGATCACGGTGCCGAGATGTCCGACGGCGCGGCCCTCGGCGGTGACGGTGTCGCCCGGTTCGGGGCGGGTGTCGGCGGACCCGTCGAGGTGCAGCAGCACCAGGTGTCGCGGCGGCTTGCCCAGGTTGTGCACCCGCGCGACGGTCTCCTGCCCGCGGTAGCAGCCCTTGTCCAGGTGCACCGCACCGTGCTCGGTGACCCCGCCGATCCAGCGGACCTCGTGCGGGATGGTGCGTTCGTCGGTGTCCAGCCCGAGGCGCGGGCGCAGCGCCGCGACCCGCAGCGCCTCGAACGCCCAGGTGCCCGCCGGTGTGGCACCGGCCTCCGTCAACGCCTGCCACCAGTGGGTCAGGCGGTCGCGGGGGACGACCAGGTCCCAGGCGTGCTCACCGGGCCACGGCATGGTGCGCAGGAACCCGCCGCCGGGCAGCGCGACCGCGCCGTACACCGGAGGCAGTTCCGGAACGCCCAGCGCGGCCAGCAGCTTCGGGCGGCGCACGTCGGGGCCGAGGAGGCTGAGCACGGCCATGTCGGGGGCGGGCTTCGGCTCGGCCTTCGCCCAGAACACCATCTTCTGCAGGAACGCGAGCAGGTCGGGGCCGTAGGGCGCCTCGGTGTCCACCCAGGTGACCTCGCCGAGGTCGGTCAGGACGAAGTGGTGCTCCACCCGGCCGTTGACGTCGAGGCTGAGGTTCTCCGCGCTGCCGCCGTCCGGGAGGTTCGCGACGTGCTGGCTGGAGATGGTGTGCAGCCAGGTCAGTCGTTCGGCGCCGGCGATGGAGAGCACGAAGCGGTGCGAGCGGTCCACGACGGCGGCGGTGCGTTCGGCGTTGCGTTGCTCGCGCAGCGGGTCGCCGTAGTGCCAGGCGACGCCGGCGTCGGGGGAGTCGTCCGGATTGGGAACGGCCCCGGGGGCGGTGAGCAGCGGACTCGGGTTGATGCGCACGGACTCGGACACGCTTCCAGTGTAGGAGTCTCGCGCGTGGTCCCCGGCTGTCGCGGTCCGCCGCCGTACTGTGGAGGCATGGCTGATCAGGTGCTGGTGACCTTGGACGGCGTGGTGCACGACCCGGAGGTTCCGCTCCTGCACGCCGACGACCTGGCCGCGGTGCGCGGCGACGGCGTCTTCGAGACGGTACTGGTTCGGGACGGTGTCGCCCGCACGGTCGAGCTGCACCTGGCGCGGCTCGCCAATTCGGCGGCGGCACTGGACCTGGCGCGGCCCGACCTCGATGCCTGGCGATCGGCGATCGCGGTGGCCGTCGCCGAGTGGGACGCCGAGCGTGAGGGTGCGATGCGGTTGGTGCTCAGCCGCGGCCGTGAGTCCGGCGGCGAGCCGACCGCGTACCTGACCATCGGACCGCTCGCGGATCGGGTGGAGTCCGCACGCCGTGACGGGATTTCGGTGTGCACGCTGGAGCGGGGATTCTCGGCGGATGTCGCCGCGGTGGCGCCGTGGCTGCTGCTCGGTGCGAAGACGCTGTCCTACGCGACGAACATGGCGGCCCTGCGGCACGCCCACTCCACCGGTTTCGACGACGTGATCTTCACCAGCAGTGAGGGTCTGGTGCTCGAGGGTCCGCGTTCCACGGTCCTGATTTCCCGGGGGCGCACGCTGATCACCCCGCCGGTCGAGCACGGCATTCTGCCGGGCACCACGCAGCAGGCGCTCTTCGAAGTGGCGGGGTCGCGCCGGTTCCGGTGCGAGACGGCGGCGCTGCGGCCGGTCGATCTGATTGCCGCGGACGGTATCTGGTTGCTGTCGAGCGTGACGCTCGCGGCGCGGGTGCACACGCTCGACGGGCTCACGCTCCCGGAGCCGGAGATCGCCGAGGAGCTGGCCGGGCTGGTCGATCTCGCTGTGGACACGGTCGGCGTCGAGGAGGACGCGGCGTGACGTCGTTGTGAGTCGCGGCACGGTTGCTACCGGAGAGTAGGCGAACGGGAGATTGTTTACTACTGTCCGTCGTAGACGAAGGGCTGCGGTCTGGTGCCGCGGGGGTTACCTTCTGAACCGGGACTTCTGGCGTCAGCCCACGTCCGAAATCCCGGCAAGCGAAGTCCCACGGGCCCTGTACCGGGAGTAGCCATGGACGCACTGGATGTCTCGCGATGGCAGTTCGGCATCACGACGGTCTACCACTTCATTCTCGTTCCGCTGACCATCGGTCTCGCACCGCTGATCGCGATCATGCAGACGATGTGGGTGGTCACGAAGAAGGACCACTGGTACCGGCTGACGAAATTCTTCGGGAAGCTCTTCCTGATCAACTTCGCCCTCGGCGTCGCGACCGGCATCGTGCAGGAATTCCAGTTCGGCATGAACTGGAGCGAGTACTCCCGCTTCGTCGGTGACGTCTTCGGCGCCCCGCTCGCGCTCGAGGGCCTGGTGGCGTTCTTCCTGGAGTCCACCTTCCTCGGCCTCTGGATCTTCGGCTGGGGCCGCCTGCCGAAACTCGTTCACCTGGCCACCATCTGGCTGGTCGCGATCGGCGTGAACGCCTCCGCGTACTTCATCATCTCGGCCAACTCCTTCATGCAGCACCCGGTCGGGGCGATCTACAACGAGGAGACCGGCCGCGCCGAGCTGACCAGCATCTGGACGTTGCTCACCAACAACACTGCACTGGCAGCGTTCCCGCACGTCGTCGCCGGCGCGCTACTGACCGCGGCCACCTTCGTCGCCGGTATCGCGGGCTGGTGGATGGTCCGGAACATGCGCCGCGCCAAGACGGCCGCCCCGGCCGAAGCCGAGCGGATGGAGTCCGAGGCGCGCACCATGTTCCGGCCCGCCGCCCGGCTCGGCATGCTGGTCATGATCATCTCCGGCATCGGGCTGTTCATCACCGGCGACATCCAGGCCAAACTGATGTTCGAGCAGCAGCCGATGAAGATGGCATCCGCGGAATCGTTGTGCCATACCGAGACCGACCCGAAGTTCTCGATCCTCACCGTGGGCACCCACAACAACTGTGACGGCGTCACCCGTGTCCTCGAGGTGCCCTACGTCCTGCCGTTCCTCGCGGAGGGACAGTTCACCGGCGTCACCCTGCAGGGCGTCGAGGACCTGCAGGTGCAGTACGAGGAGCAGTTCGGTCCCGGCAACTACCGGCCCAACCTGTTCGTCACCTACTGGTCGTTCCGCGCGATGATCGGTCTCGCCGCCGGTTCCGCCGCCCTGGCGCTGGCCGGACTGTGGGTCACCCGCGGAGGCCGTGTCCCGGACCAGAAGTGGTACTCGTGGCTGAGCCTGATCGCGATCCCGACACCGTTCCTCGCGAACAGTGCAGGCTGGATCTTCACCGAGATGGGCCGTCAGCCGTGGGTGGTGCACCCGAACCCCACCGGCGTCGACATGATCCGGCTGACCGTCGACCAGGGCGTCTCCAACCACGCACCGGCCACGGTGTGGACCTCGCTGATCGTGTTCACGCTCCTCTACGCGGCGCTCGGCGTGGTGTGGTTCTGGCTGATCCGCCGCTACACGATCGAGGGGCCGCTGCCGCACGACGCGCACCCACCGGGCGAAGGCCCCGAGCCGGATGACACCGGCAAGCCCGAGCAACTGTCGTTCGCGTACTAGGAGAGCCGACATGGGACTTCAGGAACTCTGGTTCATCCTCATCGCGGTGCTGTTCGTCGGCTACTTCGTGCTGGAGGGTTTCGACTTCGGCGTCGGCATGCTGATGCCGGTCCTCGGCCGCAGCAAGAACGGGTCCGCCGACAACGACACCCGACGCCGTGTCGTGCTCAACACGATCGGCCCCGTCTGGGACGGCAACGAGGTGTGGCTGCTCACCGCCGGCGGCGCCCTGTTCGCCGCGTTCCCCGAGTGGTACGCGACGTTGTTCTCCGGCTTCTACCTGCCGCTGCTGCTGATCCTCGTGGCACTGATCGTGCGCGTCTGCGCGATCGAGTACCGCGGCAAGATCGACGATGCGACGTGGCGGTCGAGGTGGGACTGGGGCATCATCCTCGGCTCCTGGGTGCCGGCGATCCTGTGGGGCGTCGCGTTCGCGAACATCGTCCGCGGCGTCGCGATCGACGAGAACCGTCAGGTGGTCTCCGGGTTCTTCGACCTGCTCAACCCGTACGCACTGCTCGGCGGCGTCACCACCGCACTGGTCTTCGCGCTGCACGGCGCGGTGTTCATCGCACTCAAGACCGCGGACGAGGTCCGCGAGGACGCGGTGAAACTGGCGGCCCGGCTGTCGATCCCGGCGGTCGTCGTCGCCGGCGTGTTCGTGCTCTGGACCCAGCTGGCCTACGGCAAGGGCTGGACCTGGATCCTGGTCGGCATCGCGGCAGCCGCCCTGCTCGGGGTCGTGGGCCTGACCGCGGTCGCCCGCGAGGGCTGGGCGTTCGCCCTGACCTGCATCGCGGTGATCGCCACGGTGGCACTGCTGTTCGCCAGCCTGTACCCGAACGTGATGCCGTCGACGATCTCCGACGCGTACAGCCTCACCATCCACAACGCCTCGTCGAGCCCCTACACGCTCAAGGTGATGACCTGGGCGGCCGCGATCGTCACCCCGGTGGTGCTGATCTACCAGGGCTGGACGTACTGGGTGTTCCGGCAGCGGATCTCGACCAAGCACATCCCGCCGTCCATCGGGCTGCCGATCAGAAACCGCTAGATGACGATCGACACACCGGCCGCGCCTGCACCGATTACCCCGTCTGGACCGGACACTCGCAGGCGCGGTCCGGTCGATCCACGGCTGTGGCGTTACTCGCGGTCCGCGCGCGGGTATCTGCTTCTGACGGTGGCACTTGCGCTGGTGATCGCCGCGGCGGTGATCGTCTCGGCGGTCATGATCGGCACCGTGCTCGCCGGGGTGATCACCGATCCCGGTGCCCGCACCGTCGGTCACTGGTCCGGGGAACTCGCCGTCCTCGCAGGCGCGGTGGTGGTGCGCACCCTGGCCACGTGGGTGCAGGCGCGCTACGCACACCGGTCCGCGTCCCGGGTGATCGGGGAGCTGCGGGGCGAGGTGCTCGCCGCGGCGACCGCACGCCCGCCGCGCGAGCTGGACCCTCTGCGGAACGAGACGGCGACCGTCCTCACCCGAGGCATCGAGGGCCTGCGCGCCTATCTGACCGGCTATCTGCCTGCGTTGCTGCTCGCGGTCACCGTCACCCCGCTGACACTGCTCGTCATCCTGTTCACCGACCTGACCTCGGCGGTGATCGTGGTGATCACCCTGCCGCTGATCCCGGTCTTCATGATCCTGATCGGCCTGCTCACCAAGGGCAAGGCGGCCGCATCGCTGCGGACCATGACCATACTGTCGGCGCAGCTGCTCGACCTGATCGCGGGACTGCCGACGCTGCGGGCCCTGGGACGCGAACGCGGACCGGCGGCTCGGGTACGCGAGCTGGGCGACGAGCACCGGCGCACCGCGATGGCCTCGCTGCGAATCGCGTTCCTGTCCTCGATGGTTCTCGAGCTCCTGGCGACGCTGTCGGTGGCGTTGATCGCCGTCAGCATCGGCCTGCGGCTGGTGTTCGGCGAGATGGGCCTGCGTGCCGGGGTGATCGCACTCGTGCTCGCGCCGGAGGTGTACCTGCCGCTGCGTACCGTCGGTGCGCAGTTCCACGCCGCCGAGGACGGAATGGCCGCCGCGGACAAGGCATTCGGTGTGCTGGACGACCGGGCGGATTCGACGGTGACGGGTGGAACGGCGGTACCGGCAGGCCCGGTCACGCTGCACGGTGTCGGAATGCGCAGCCGGGTCGGCTGGGCCCCGCGCGGTGTGGACCTGTCCGTCGAACCCGGGCGGGTGACCGCACTGACCGGGCCGAACGGAGCCGGGAAGTCGACCGTGCTGCAGGCGATCCTCGGGCTGGCCGACCCCGACGAGGGGCGGGTGCTGGTCGGCGGCACCGATGTTCGCGACCTCGACCTGCGTCGGTGGTGGCGGTCGGTGGCGTGGCTGCCGCAGCATCCCGTGCTGATCCCCGGCACCCTCCGCGAGAACCTGGACCTCACCGGGCCCGTCACCGTGGATCCTCAGGACCTGGAGAAGGCCTGCACCGCAACCGGGTTCGACGAGGTGTTGCGCGATCTCCCCGCCGGCTGGGAGACGGCGGTCGGCGTCGGCGGGACCGGGCTCTCGCTCGGCCAGCGGCAACGCCTCGCGCTGACCCGGGTGCTGCTGACCGACAGCCCGCTCGTCCTGCTGGACGAACCGACCGCACACCTGGACCCGGAGACCGAACAGCGGGTCCTCGCGGCGATCCGCGGCCTGGCCGCGTCCGGGCGGGGCGTGCTGCTCATCGGGCACCGGGCGCCGGTCCTGGCGGCCGCGGACAGCGTGGTCACGGTCGGGGCGTCGAAGTGAGCAGAGGTGTCGAAGTGAGTGGCGTCGAAGTGAGTGGCGCCGGGGTGGGCCGGGATCCGTTGCGGCGTGCGCTGCCCCTGCTTGAGCTGAGCCCGCGGCGGGTGGTGCTGGCGGTCGCGGCCGGTGTCGCGACCCTGGGCAGCGCGCTGGCCCTCGCTGCCCTGTCGGCCTGGTTGATCACCCGCGCCTGGCAGATGCCGCCGGTCCTCGACCTGACGGTGGCCGTTGTCGCCGTTCGGGCCCTGGGAATCTCGCGCGGGTTGTTCCGGTACCTGGAGCGCCTCGCCACCCACGACGCCGCGCTGCGCGGCACCGTGTCCGCCCGGGAGAACCTCTACCGCCGGCTCGCCACCGGTGATCCGGCCGCGCCGGCCGGGTTGCGGCGCGGCGACCTGCTCGCCCGCACCGGCGCCGACGTCGATGCCCTCGGTGACGTGGTGATCCGCGCGCTCGTGCCGATGGCCGTTGCGCTGGTGCTGTCGGTGGCGGCGGTCGTCGGGTTGGCGCTGATCTCGCCCGCGGCGGCAATGGTGCTCGCGATCGCCCTCGTCGTTGCCGGGGTGCTGGCCCCGATGTTGTCGGCGCGGGCCGCCCGGATGGCCGAGACGGCCGGATCCGAGGCGACGGCGCGCTACTCGGAGACGGCGGTGCTCGCCCTCGACCACGCCGCCGAACTCCGAGTCGCGGGCCGCCTCGACGAGGTGGTCCGGCGGGCAGACGGATACGACGACGAGGCCGTGCGGGCCACCGACCGGGCCGCGGCGCCGTCCGCGTTCGCGGCCGCGGCGACGCCGCTCGCGGTCGGCGCGAGCGTGCTCGGTGCGCTCCTCATCGGCATCACCCTGTACGGGCCCGACGGTGGCACCGTGGGAGCGATGACCCCGATGGCCCTCGGCATCCTGGTGCTGCTGCCGTTGTCGGCGTTCGAGGCCACCGCGGCGCTGCCTGCTGCCGCCGTGGCCCTGACCCGCGGCCGAGTGGCGTCCGCCCGGATCATGGACCTGCTGGACCGGTCCGGGGACGAAGCGGCGGCAGGCACAGCCGAGGTCCGGCCCCCGGTGCGGCTGCGGGCCTCCGGGTTGCGCTCCGGCTGGCCCGGTTCGGCGGGGTCGGACCGCCCGGTCGACCTGGATCTGCAGCCGGGATCGCGGACCGTGGTCGTCGGGCCGTCCGGGGCGGGGAAGACCACCCTGCTGATGACCCTGGCCGGGTTGCTGCCGCCGGTTGCAGGCACGGTGACGGTGAACGGCACCCCGATCGCCGACACGGACCCGCAGTTGCTGCGCCGGGAGGTCGGATTCTTCGCCGAGGACGCGCACCTGTTCGACACGTCGCTGCTGGAGAACCTGCGGGTGGCCCGCGGCGACCTCGACGAACAGCGGGCACTGGAGGTGCTCGATGCGGTCGGCCTGGGGGAGTGGGTGGCGACGCTGCCGGACGGTGTCCACACCGCACTGGAGGCGGGAGGTCGGTCCGTCTCGGGTGGTCAGCGCCGCCGGATCCTCCTGGCCCGGGCTCTGATCTCGCCTGCCCGGGTGCTGCTCCTCGACGAGCCGACCGAGCACCTCGACGCCGCCGCCGGGGCGGACGTCCTTCGTCGCCTGCTGGACCGCTCCGGTGGTCTGGTCGACCCGGGCCGCACCGTGGTCGTGGTGACCCACCACCTGCCCGCCGGCACCCGGGAGGACCGGGTCCTCGTGGTCGGGACGGGGCGTGATCGATTCGATACCGAATCAGAGGAGGTCGAAACCAACCGGTGACATGAATTGCGCCGAGAGGTCACGGCGGCCTGGCATAGTGGGCCGTCGCGTTGCTCGGTCACACGTCCATACGACTCTGGGAGTTGTTGATGGGTACGATGATTCGCAAGCTTGTCGCCGGCGCCGGGGTCACCCTCCTCGCGGTCGCCGCCTCGATCACGGGGGCCGCGGCCGTGTCCGCCCTCCCGGTGTACCCGGCCTCCGATCCCGACCCGTTCTTCAGCGCGCCACCGGATGTCGCCGAACACCAGCCCGGCGACGTCCTCAAGATCCGTCAGATGCCACCCAACCTGTACTTTCCGGGCAGTCAGGTGTGGGAATTGCTCTTCCGTACAACGGATTCCGAAGGCAAGCCGATCGCGGCGAACACGACGTTCCTGATGCCGCCGAACCACGTGCCGGACAGTCCGCTGGTGTCGTACCAGCACATCATCAACGCGCTCGGACACAAGTGCAAGATCGCGACCGAGCTGTACACCACCGACCCGCTCACCCAGATCCGCGAGGCGCCGGGCCTGAACATCGCGCTCGCCCGGGGCTGGGCGGTGGCGCTGCCCGACCACCTGGGGCCCCGAATGGCATACGGGGCAGCGAAACTCGGTGGCCAAGTCACCCTCGACGGGATCCGTGCCGTCAAGAAGATCCCCGAACTGCAGGTGACGAACAGTCCCGTCGGGCTCGGCGGCTACTCCGGCGGCGGAATGGCGACATCGTGGGCGGCGGCGCTGGCCCCGACCTACGCCCCGGAGTTGAACATCGTCGGCGCGGCCGAGGGTGGGGCGCCGATGAACATCGCGAAGATGGCGACCGCACTGGGCACGAACCCGCATCCGGCGTTCGGTCTGGCGATGGCCGCGGCACTCGGGCTCGAACGCGAGTACCCGGACCGGATGAACGTCACCGACCAGCTCAACGACAACGGCCGCTGGCTGCTGTCGATGATCAAGAACGGCTGCACCAACGAAATCATGTTCTGGGGAATCGGCCGCGCCGCCAGCCAGATGACCGACAACGTCAACTTCATGGACGACCCGTCCGCGTGGAAGGTGATGGAGGAGAACAGCCTCGAGCTGTACCCGGGCATTCCGACCGTCCCGATCTTCGAGTGGCACAGCCCGACCGACACCCTCGTGCCCGTCGACGCGATCGAGAACACCATGCGCCGATACTGCGGGGCCGGAGTTCCGGTGCAGACGCTGCTGACCCCGAGCCCCGATCACCTGTCCGCCGCGGTGCTCGGCCTGCCTCAGGCGCTGGACTGGCTCGACGCCCGGTTCCGCGGCGACCCGGCCCCCTCGACCTGCTGAGTTCGCCACCCGAATAATCCGTTGCTCATGTTTCGGGACGGGCGTACGTTCGGCGGTACACGAGGAAGGAGGTGGTCTGAAGTTGAAGAACTACAGGACGCGTGAGGTGGCTGTCCGCTAGCCGACGATGCTGAAGGGTTTCACCAACCGCATCCGCGGCCGGCGAATCCCAGCAGTCACCCGGCCCCCGAGTCCCCGACCCAGTCCGGTCGGGATCCCACGACGACAAGCGTCCATCGTGGGACATGGCTCGGGGGTCGTTCTGCGTGTGGTGTCAGCCGATGTAGCGGGACAGGCGCGCGGAGAGGTGGGGCTTGAGGTCGCCGTCGGCGAGGACACGTTCCTCGACGTAGGCGAGGTCGCCGCCTTCGACGATGCCGTACAGCCGCTTCGCGCCGCCGACCACGGCGCCGTGCTTGCTGCGGATCACGACGTCGGTGGCGAGTTCCCAGCTCGACTGGGTCAGCGCGGTGCCGTAGTACAACTCCACGACGCCGGATGCGTGGGTGAGCAGCAGTTCGACGGTTTCCTCGTCGACGCTGCCGGGAATGCCGTCGCCACCGACCCGCCAGTATCCGCTCTCGCGCAGACCCGGCCGGACGTAGTTGCCGTCGGCGTCGAGCACCCACGACTGGGACTCCCAGTGCAGGTAGTTGCCGCCGTCGTGGGACACGACAATCTGCTGACCGAAGGGGTAGTCGCCGGTCTCGGGATCGTGCCCCTCGCCCTCACCGCGCCACACGCCGACCAGCGGCAGCACCGCGAGCAGCTCCGGGTTCAGTTCCGGGCCGAGTCGCAGGTTCGCGGTGTCCTCGGGCAGCGGCAGTCCGGGTAGGACCGGGATGTTCAGTCCGGCGGTGTCCTTGGCGCGTTCGATCGCGTCGGCCACGGCACGATCGCCGCTGCCTCGATTGATCGACGGAGCGGGGGACTCGTCCTGGGGGCCGGCGGTGTCGTCGGCACCGTCGCCGGGCTGGTTCACGACTTGTCGGTGACCAGTCGGTACACGACGTAGAGCGAGAACCAGGCAATGAGAATGGCTGCGAGAACCAGCAGCACCTCGAAGAAGATGACCACGAGGACAGTGTAGACGGAGGCCTCGGCACCGGTGACGGCGGGATGCCGTCGCGCCGGACCGCCCAGCGGACGACGGCGGCCCCGCACCTACGTGAGGTGCGGGGCCGCGATGTGCATGGCGGCTGTGCCACTGGTGGCCGACGCCGGGTGTGCCTACTTGCTGACGGTGATGTCCACGTTGTGGATGCCGTTGGCCTCGGGGCTGATGGTGCTGTCGCCGTTGCCGGTGCTCGACAGGGCCCGCACGGTCCACGTGCCGGGCGCGGCGAAGAACCGGAAGTCGCCGGTGCCGGACGCCACGACCTCGGCGGTGAACTCACCGGTGCCGTCGAGCAGGCGGACGAACGCGCCGCCGACCGGCTGACCGTCCGTGGCCAGCACGCGGCCGGTGATCACGGTCTCCTTCGACGCGTCGACGCCGGCGGGCAGGGTCTGACCCTGAACAGGTGCTCCACACATGATTCTTACGCTCCCAGTTCGATCGGTGCACCGACGAGCGAGCCGTACTCGACCCAGCTGCCGTCGTAGTTCTTGACGTTCTGCTTGCCGAGGATCTCCTGCAGCACGAACCAGGTGTGGCTCGACCGCTCGCCGATGCGGCAGTACGCGATGGTCTCGCGGCTGTCGTCGAAGCCCTTGTCGGCGTACAGCTTGGTGAGGTCCTCGTCGGACTTGAAGGTGCCGTCCTCGTTGGCGGTGGTGCTCCACGGGATGTTGATGGCACCGGGGACGTGGCCGCGCTGCTGCGCCTGCTCTTGCGGCAGGTGCGCCGGGGCGAGGATCTTGCCGGCGAACTCGTCGGGGGAGCGGACGTCGACCAGGTTCTTCGACCCGATCGCGCCGATGACCTCGTCGCGGAAGGCGCGGATCGAGGTGTCGGCCTCCTCGGCCTTGTAGTCGGTGGCCGGGCGGACGACCTCGGCGGCCGACAGCGGGCGGCCGTCGAGCTCCCACTTCTTGCGGCCACCGTCGATGAGCTTGACGTCCTTGTGGCCGTAGATCTTGAAGTACCAGTACGCGTAGGCGGCGAACCAGTTGTTGTTGCCGCCGTACAGGATCACGGTGTCGTCGTTGGCGACACCCTTCGCGGACAGCAGCGCCGAGAACTGCTCCCGGTCGAGGAAGTCGCGACGGACCCCGTCCTGGAGGTCCTTGCGCCAGTCGAGGCGGATGGCGCCCTCGATGTGGCCGATGTCGTACGCCGAGGTGTCTTCGTCGACCTCGATGAACACCGTCTTCGGCGCATCGAGGTTCTGCTCGGCCCAGTCGACAGAGACCAGAACGTCGGAGCGTGCCATGGGTTTCCTTTCGGTACTTGAACTGTGTGGAACGGGTGGGGTGCGGCTAGGCCGCGATCGGGGTCGACCTGCGCAAGCGGGCCACGAGCGGGTAGATCTGGCAGCCGAGGCAGAAGCCGACGGCGGCGTTGAGCAGGGCCGCGAACAGCGCGAACCCGGTGGCGACGGTGCCGAGCAGGGGCAGACCGGTGAGGAAGCCGACGACGCCGACGCTCGCGAAGATGCCGCCGACGAGCTGGGCGAACTTCAGCGGCGCGACCGGCTCGCGTTCGGTGACCGGCCCCAGTCGCGGGGCGACGACCTGTGCGAACAGGCGGCCGTACGGGCTGCGGCGCGGCCCGAGGGCGGCCCCGATCGCGAACACGACGGCCTGCACGGCGAGCAGCAGTCCGGCGGCGATCGGGGAGAAGGTGGACACCAGCAGTACGACGATCAGTACCGCGGTGGTGATCCAGGCCGCGAACCGGGGTCCGCGGACGTCGACCTGCAGGTCGGGGGCGACACCGGCCGAGACGGGTGTCGTGGTGTGGCTGGGCATGACGTGGTGCTCCTGCGTTCATGCGCCGTGGACAGCTGGAATCCAGGGCACGGAGATGTCGGATCGATCACGGGCTCGAGCCGGTCAGGCCGGGGTGAGCCGAGGGAGCGTGAGGATCAACAGCAGGGACAGCAACAACCGCCGAGGCGGCACAGATCTACTGCGCGGCGTCGGGTGAGCAGCAGCTCCTGGGCGGTGTGCACGTCGGCGAGCTTACCGGTTTTCGCTGGGATTTGAACCCTTCGGTTCGCACAGGGGGACCAGCGCGGTCTCGAGGTCTGCCGTGGTCGGCACCCCCGACACCCGGAAGCGCTGTTCACCGTCACGGTCGAAGATGAACGTCGTCGGCAGCGACAGCACGCCGAGTTCGCGTGCCAGGACGGGGTTTTCGTCGATGTCGAGTTCGAGGTCGAGCGGCCGCGGCGTGCCGGGCTCGAGCCGGCCGTCGAGGGCGGTGAGGGTCTGCGCGACCACTCGGCGCACCGCCGCGCAGGGTCCGCACCAGTCGGCGGAGAAGTGCACGACCGTCGGACCTGCACCGGGCACCCCGACCTCGGCGAGCAGCGCCCGCCGGGTGTCGGTGGGCGCCGCGGACGTCCCGGTGGCGCGCACCTTCCCGGACCGCGCGTTCAGGGCGACTGCCGCGACACCCGCCGCGACCAGCACCACCACGAGCACCACGATCCCGGTCACGGCGCCATCATCTCGTCGAGGTTGATCACCACGTTTTCTCCCGACCCTTCGATCGCGACCTGCGACCCCTCCGCGTACACCTTCGTCGGCCGCACCCCGAACGGCAGCTGCCGGACGTCGACCTGCCTGCTGAACAGGCCGAGCACCACCGGTTTCAGCGGCCCGGGCACGGTGAAGTCGGCGTTGCCCTCCGGCCCGAAGTACAGGTCCGTGGCGACGATCGTGACGTTGTCGCCGTCGAGGCGGAGGTCGGCGGTCACGCTGACCGTCGCGCGCACCGGCCCCACGGGCACGGTGCCGGTGAGCACGATGCCGCCGCCGGTGCTCATTCCGGAGCCACCCGTGCCGCCGGTCCCGTCGGAACGGTCGGCGGGGGGAGCCGACACCTGGAGGTCGGGGATGCCGAGGTAGGCGCCGAGGCTGGTGGCCTCGATCTTCACGCGTCCGTCGAGGTGCTCGACGGGGATGGTGCGGACGGAACCGCCGAACAGGTCGGCCGCCTCGACCTGAACGCCGTGCAGGTCCGCCTCGACGGAGACGTCTCCGAGTTCGGCGCTCGGCACGCCCCGGGCCCGGATCTCGACGTGCTGGTAGCGGCCGGCCGCCACCTGCGTCAGGAACGGGAACCCGGTGATCGTGACGTCGGGGTCGGCGGTGAGGCCGGCGCCCTCGCGCAGGCTCCGGGACACCCGGAACTCCGAATACGCGGCGGCTCCGAAGTCGACGACCACGGCCAGGGCCAGCAGGCACGCCACGGCGAGAATCAGTTTGCGCACCCACACATTGTGACGGACCGGGATCCTCCGACCGTGCCCGTGGGGGCTGGCGGCGGCGACGTCAGCACGGGGCACGCTAGTCTGTACTGCGTACTTGGCGTCACTGTCGGCCGTGCTCAGGCACCTGAACGGCAAGAAGGGGAGGCTGCGTGGAGCTGCTCCTGCTGACCTCCGACCCGAATCCGGAGTCGGTCATGCCATCCCTTGCGCTGCTCGCGCACACCGTTCGCCCCGCACCGACCGAGGTCTCCTCGCTGCTCGACGCCGGTTCCGCGGACGTCGCGCTGGTCGACGCCCGAACCGACCTGGCCGCCGCGCGCGGACTGTGCCGCCTGCTCGGCAGCACCGGATCCGCGATCCCGGTGGTCGCGGTGCTCACCGAGGGTGGCCTCGTCGCGGTGAACTCCGACTGGGGACTGGACGACATCCTGCTGCCCGGCACCGGCCCCGCCGAACTGGACGCGCGGCTGCGCCTGCTCGTCGGCCGCAGCGGAGGCATCGCGAGCCCGGAGTCCACCGGCAAGATCACGCTCGGCGAGCTGATGATCGACGAAGGCACCTACACGGCGCGGCTGCGCGGCCGTCCCCTCGACCTGACGTACAAGGAATTCGAGCTGCTCAAGTACCTCGCGCAGCACGCAGGTCGGGTCTTCACCCGCGCGCAGCTGCTGCAGGAGGTGTGGGGCTACGACTTCTTCGGCGGCACCCGGACCGTGGACGTGCACGTGCGACGGCTGCGCGCCAAGCTCGGCCCCGAGTACGAGTCGCTGATCGGCACCGTCCGCAACGTCGGCTACAAGGCGGTGCGGCCCAGCCGCAAGGCCGGAGCGGGGCAGGCGCGTCCCGACGAGGACGAACTCGGCGACGACCCGGACGACACCGCGCTCACCACCACCAACGGTTCGGCCCTCTAGATGACCGACGCGGGGTTGGGCGAGTCCACGCTGCTGAGTGAGGAACAGGAACTCCAGATCCGTGCCCTGCTGACGCGGGCGACCGCGGCCGACGGGACCGAGCCGCTCTCGGAACAGGCGGTGCACCGGCTGTCCGGGCGGTCCGACTCCGAACACCTGCTGTGGACGGTCGACGGCACCGTCGTCGGATATGCCGGCCTGGAGCCCGCGCACGGCGAGCACCCGGCGATGGTCGAGGCCGCCGTCCATCCCGAGCATCGCGGCCGCGGCATCGGCCGCGAACTGGTGTCGGCGGCCCTGCGCCGTGGTGGTCCCGGCACCCGCGTCTGGGCCCACGGAGACCTGCCCGCCGCGCGCGCCGTGGCGGCCCGGCTGGGACTGACCCCGGCGCGGGAGCTGCTGCAGCTGCGCCGCCGTCTCGACGCTCCCGCGCTGCCCGAGGTGCCGGTGCCGGACGGCGTCATCCTGCGCACCTACGCCGGCGCGAGCGACGACCCCGAACTGCTGCGCGTCAACGCGGCCGCGTTCGACTGGCATCCCGAGCAGGGCTCGTGGACGCAGCGGGAGATCGACGAGCGGGTGGCCGAGTCGTGGTTCGACCCGGCGGGCCTGTTCGTGGCCGAGGACACCGCGACCGGTGAGATGCTCGGATTCCACTGGACGAAGGTGCACGCGGAGAAGGACACCGACCCGGCGATCGGCGAGGTGTACGTCGTTGCGATCGCGCCTGCCGCACAGGGTCGAGGACTGGGCCGGCTGCTGACGGTCGCCGGACTGCGCTACATGCGGGACCGCGGGCTCGGCGCGGTGCTGCTGTACACCGAGGCGGACAACGAGTCCGCGCTGCACACCTACGACCGTCTCGCGTTCGAGCGGTATCACGTCGACGTCGCATACGCGGGGGGCGAAGGGTAAGAATGTTCTACTGGCTGCTGAAGTACGTGTTCGTCGGGCCTTTCATTCGCTTTTACAACCGACCGAAAGTCGAAGGGGTGGAGAACATCCCGGTGTCCGGGCCGGCAATTCTGGCGGGCAACCACCTGTCGATCGCGGACTGGTTGTTCACGCCGCTGTCGTCCCCGCGGCGCATCACCTACCTCGCCAAGAGCGAGTACTTCACCACCCCCGGTTTCAAGGGTGCGCTGCAGAAGGCGTTCTACTCCGGCGCCGGTCAGGTGCCGATCGACCGCAGCGGTGCGGACGCCGCGAACGCGGCGCTCACGACGGCGCGCCGGCTCCTCGACGAGGGCAAGCTGGTCGGGCTGTTCCCCGAGGGCACCCGTTCGCCCGACGGCCGGCTGTACAAGGGCAAGACCGGTGCGGCCAGGATCGCGTTGACCACCGGGGTCCCGGTGATCCCGGTCGCGGTGATCGGCACCGACGAGATCTGCCCGCCCGGCCCGTTCCGGTGGCGTCGCCGCCGGGTGCAGATCAAGTTCGGCAAGCCGCTCGACTTCGCGCGATTCGAGGGCATGGCCGGCAATCGGTGGGTCGAGCGGACCGTCACCGACGAGATCATGTACGAGCTGATGAAGATGTCCGGGCAGGAGTACGTGGACGTCTACGCCGCCAGCCTGAAGAACGCGCCCGCCGACGCGGACATCGTCCGCGGCTTCCGGGAACCGGAGTCGAAGGCCGGATAGACCCGGCCGTCCACGACCGACACCCCGCTGGTGGTGGAGATCACGTACGCGTGACCCGGTCGCGCGCACCTGTTCATTTTCCGTTCACCCTCATGGGACCGGCTGTCCATTCCTCGCCCCTACCTTTCACGGCAGGGCGGCGCGGTGCTGCCCGGACTTGAGAGTCTCCCGGAGGGAACAGCGTGAACTTCAAGCGCAATGCTGCCGTGCTCGGTGTGGTGGCGGTCGGTGCCGTGACCCTGGCCGCCTGCGGCAGCGACGACAACTCCTCGTCGTCCGGCACCACCGTCAACAGCGCCGCGTCGAGCGCGACCTGCGAGGGCAAGGAGTCGCTGTCCGCGGCGGGCTCCTCCGCGCAGAAGAACGCGATGGACAACTTCATCGCCACCTACATCGCGGTGTGCAAGGACAAGGGCAAGGACGTCAAGATCGCGTACAACCCGACGGGTTCCGGCGACGGGCGCACCCAGTTCATCGCGAAGCAGATCGACTTCGCCGGTTCGGACTCGGCGATCAAGGGCGAGCAGGCCGCCGCCGCGAATCAGCGGTGCGCCGCCAACGACGCGTGGAACCTGCCGCTGGTGTTCGGCCCGGTCGCGATCGCCTACAACCTCGACGGCGTCGAGGGCTTGACCCTGAACGGCGAGGTGCTGGCGAAGATCTTCACCGGCGCGATCACCAACTGGAACGACCCGGCGATCGCGGCGCTCAACCCCGGCGTCACCCTGCCGGACCAGAAGGTCACCCCGGTGGTGCGTTCGGACTCCTCCGGCACCACCGACAACTTCCAGCAGTACCTGACCGCCGCCTCGAAGGGCGTGTGGACCAAGGGCGCCGGCTCCGACTTCGTCGGCGGCGTGGGTGAGGGCGCGAAGGGGTCGGCGGGCGTCTCGCAGGCCGTCGCCGGCGCACCGGGCTCGATCACCTACGTCGAGAAGTCGTTCGCCGACCAGAACAAGCTGGCCATCGCGAAGATCGACTCCGGCGCCGGTGCCGTCGAGCTGACCGAGGCGACCGCGGGCAAGGCCATCGAGGGCGCGAAGTTCAAGACCGAGGGCGTCGGCGACCTGACGCTCGACCTGAACTCGATCTTCGGCACCTCCGAAGCCGGCGCGTACCCGATCGTGCTCGCGACCTACTCGATCGTCTGCTCCAAGGGCTACGACGCGGACACCTCCGCCGCGGTGAAGTCGTTCCTGACCAGCGCCGCGAACGAGGGCCAGGCCGGACTCTCCGAGCAGGGCTACGTGACGCTGCCGGGCACGGTGCAGGACAAGCTGAACGCCTCGATCGCCGCGATCGGCTGAGTGCGGTCCACCGCGGCACCGCTCTATATTCGGACCTAACAGAATGCGAGCGCAGATGAGCGACGCGCCAACCCAGTCGGCGCCTTCCGCACCCGGCTCCGGTGAACCCGGGGCCGGGACGGGTGGTCCGCTCGGAGCACCGGAGGCACCGATTCGCACCCAGTCCGCCACCCCCGGCAAGGCGGTGGTCCGTCCGGGCGACCGGATCTTCACCACCCTGGCGAAGGGTTCGGCGGTCTTCATCTCGGTGCTGATCGGCGCGATCGGGATCTTCCTGATCTGGCGGGCGGTCCCCGCGCTCTCCCGCAACGAGGTCAACTTCCTCACCAGCCGCTCGTGGGTGACGACGGACATCAACCACCTGGCATTCGGTGTCCTGGACCTGCTCCAGGTCACCGTGCTGGTGTCGCTGTTCGCCCTGGTGCTCGCAATGCCGGTCGCGCTGGGTATCGCGATCTTCCTCACCCAGTACGCACCGCCGCGGCTGGCGCGGCCGCTCGCGTACGTGATCGACCTGCTGGCCGCGGTGCCGTCGATCGTCTACGGCCTGTGGGGTCTGCTGATCTTCGCCCCGGCGATCCGGCCGCTGGCGATGTGGCTGAACGAGCACCTCGCGTGGATCCCGCTGTTCGGCGACGGGTCGGGGTCCATCCAGGGTGGCGGCACGATCTTCACCGCGGGCATCGTGCTCGCGGTGATGATCCTGCCGATGATCACCGCCGTCACCCGGGAGGTGTTCAACCAGACGCCGGTCTCGCACGTCGAGGCGGCCCTGGCCCTCGGCGCCACCAAGTGGGAGGTCGTCAAGACGGCGGTCCTGCCGTTCGGCAAGTCCGGATACATCAGCGGCTCGATGCTCGGCCTCGGCCGGGCGCTCGGCGAGACGATGGCGCTGTACATGATCCTGCGCACCACCTCCGCCGCCGCCACGTGGTCGCTGTTCGACGGTGGGGCGACGATCGCCTCGAAGATCGCCCTCGGGTACGCCGAGTTCAACAACGACATCCAGGCGGGCGCCTACATCGCCGCCGGTCTGGTGCTGTTCGTGCTGACCTTCGTGGTCAACGCCGCGGCCCGCGCCGCGGTCGCCGGGAAGAAGGACTGACATGACGACCACCATGGACCGGCCGGTCAAGGCCCCGACATTCCAGGGCGTCAGCGCGCGCCGCCGCACCAGCGACCTCGTCGCGCGGGTGCTCGTGACCGGGTCGGTGCTGCTCGCCCTGGTGCCGCTGGTGTGGGTGCTGTTCACCGTCATCCAGAAGGGCTTCGCGGCGATCACCAGCCCGACCTGGTTCACGAACTCGCTCAACGGATTGTCCGCGTCGTCACCGGGCGGCGGCATCTATCACGCGCTGATCGGCACCATCCTGCAGGGACTGGTGTGCGCGGTCATCTCCATCCCGCTGGGCCTGTTCGTCGCCATCTACCTCGTCGAGTACGCGGGGCGTTCGAAGCTCGGCAAGGTCACCACCTTCATGGTCGACATCCTGTCCGGTGTGCCGTCGATCGTGGCGGCCCTGTTCATCTTCGCGCTGTGGATCGCGACCTTCGGCTTCCCGAAGTCGGCGTTCGCGGTCTCGCTCGCGCTGGTGCTGCTGATGGTGCCGGTCGTGATCCGCAGCACCGAGGAGATGCTGCGGATCGTGCCGCAGGACCTGCGCGAGGCGTCCTACGCGCTGGGCGTGCCGAAGTGGAAGACGATCATGCGGATCGTCGTCCCGACCGCCCTGCCCGGCATCATCACCGGTGTCATGCTGGCCCTGGCCCGCGTGCTCGGTGAGACGGCGCCGCTGCTGATCCTGGTCGGCTACGCGTCCTTCATCAACTTCGACCTGTTCAACGGCGAGATGGGCTCGCTGCCCGGTGTGATGGTCGCGGAGATGAACAACCCCACCGAGGCCGGCTCCAACCGGATCTGGGGCGCCGCCCTCACCCTGATCCTGCTCATCGCGGTGCTCAACATCGTCGCGAAGCTGATCGGCCACCTGTCGCGGGTCCGCAAGTGACCCCGCAGATTCCAGACATTCGAGTCACCACCACGCAAGGGAGCCACCATGGCCAAGCGTCTTGATCTCAAGGACGTCAACATCTACTACGGCAAGTTCCACGCCGTCGCGGACGTCGGCCTGTCGGTGCACCCGCGCAGCGTGACCGCGTTCATCGGCCCGTCCGGCTGTGGCAAGTCGACGGTGCTGCGGTCCATCAACCGCATGCACGAGGTGACGCCCGGCGCCCGCGTCGAGGGCGCGATCCTGCTCGACGGCGAGGACATCTACGGTTCCCAGGTCGACCCGGTCGGCGTCCGCAAGACCATCGGCATGGTGTTCCAGCGTCCGAACCCGTTCCCGACCATGTCCATTCGCGACAACGTGGTCGCCGGCCTGAAGTTGCAGGGCGTGCGGAACAAGAAGGAGCTCGACGAGGTCGCCGAGAAGTCGCTGCGCGGCGCGAACCTGTGGAACGAGGTCAAGGACCGGCTCGACAAGCCCGGCGGTGGGCTGTCCGGCGGTCAGCAGCAGCGACTGTGCATCGCCCGCGCCATTGCGGTTTCGCCCGACGTGTTGCTGATGGACGAGCCCTGCTCGGCCCTGGACCCGATCTCCACACTGGCGATCGAGGACCTGATCACCGAACTGAAGCAGGACTTCACCATTGTGATCGTCACGCACAACATGCAGCAGGCCGCGCGTGTCAGCGACCAGACCGCCTTCTTCAACCTCGAGGCCACCGGCAAGCCGGGACGGCTCATCGAGATCGACGACACCGAGAAGATCTTCTCCAACCCGTCCCAGAAGGCCACCGAGGACTACATCTCGGGCCGCTTCGGATAGCCGCACACTCGACGGCGCCCCGTCCACACGCTGTGTGGACGGG